>DLLB01000039.1:0-27309 GCA_002477905.1 Clostridiales bacterium UBA7573
TGCCATGTCAATCTTTATGGAGCCGGTACAGGCTCTGTTAATTGAACTTGTGAAATCGTACATAGTTTTATTCGGGCTGCTGTCAGCAGTGCCCGTGATAAAAGCCAACTCAGATGCCGTAACCGCGATCAAAGGCCTTGATGTTGATTTCAAGGAATTTGGGCTTTACGCACTGCTCGATTGCCTTATGCCATTCTTCAACGGGGAAGGGAAGCATCTTTGCAACAACGCCCATCAAAACGACGTTTGCAGCCTTGTAAGTTCCGCATTCGTGTGCAATTTCAACAGCGTTGAGCTCGATTGTTTTGCATGCGTTTTCAACCCTTTCAAGGCAATCTTCGGGATACTTTGCCGCACCGGTAATAACGGGCATGGGCAGTATCTGCTGCGTGTTAACAACCATCGTGCCTTCCGACTTAAGATAAGGGAGTGCGCGCAGAGCTTCGAGATCCTCGAACGCAAGGACGATATCGGCCTGACCCTGTTCAACAATGGAAGAATAGAGAGGCTGATCATTGCTGATGCGAACGTAAGTCACAACGCTGCCGCCGCGCTGGCTCATACCGTGAACCTCGCTGACGCGAACCTCGTAGCCGTTGTTCATTGCAAGCTGGCCGAGAATTTTGCTGGCAAGCAGTGTGCCCTGCCCACCGACGCCGACGATAACAATATTAAACATATAATTGACCCTCCTTAAGCTTCGGTGTGGAGTGCGCCGAAGTGACAAAGCTGTTCGCAAAGTCCGCAGCCAACGCACTGCGTGGGATCGACGGCAACACCGGTTTCCGTTTTGCGGATAGCGGGGCAGCCGATTTTCATGCACATGCCGCAGTTTTTGCACTTTGTTGTGTCGCAGATGAACGGCGTGCCGGGCTGCTTGACGATAAGTGCACAGGGACGGCGGGAGATAATGACGGAAAGCTCTTCGCGCTCGGTCTCTTCGCGAACAACCTTTTCGAGCTCTTTAACATCGAACGGATCGACAACGCGAACATGCTTGATGCCCATTGCATCGCAGAGCTTGAGAATATCAAGGCTTGTTGTGGGTTCGCCGTGGATGTCGTAGCCGTTTGCGGGGTTGTTCTGGTGACCGGTCATGCCGGTGATGGAGTTATCCAAAATAATAACGGTGGCTTTGGAATCGTTGTATGCGACGTTGACCAATCCCGTCATACCGGAGTGCATAAAGGTGGAATCGCCGATCACGCAGACGGTGTGGGAAGCTTGTGCCGGATCAGAGGCTTTGAGGAACCCATGGATGCCGGAAACAGAAGCACCCATGCACAGCGTGGAGTCCACGGCGCAAAGCGGCGCGGCAGAGCCTAAGGTGTAACAGCCAATGTCGCCCAACACGGTGATTTTGTGTTTGGCGAGGGTGTAGAACATGCCGCGGTGTGGGCACCCCGCACACATGACCGGGGGACGAACCGGAAGTCCGGTGACCTGTGCCGCGGACGGCAAGGCGGGTAACCCGAAGGCTTTGCGCAAAACGCTTTGGGAGTATTCGCCGATTGGCGGGAACAGATTTTTTCCTTCGACGGCAATGCCGATGTTTTTGCAATGCGTTTCGATGATACCGTCCAGTTCCTCTATCACGACTACGCGCTTGCATTTTTTCGCAAAGTCCGTGAGTAACTTGGTGGGAAGCGGATGCACCATACCGAGTTTTAAGATATGTACGGTGTTCCCGAACACTTCTTTGGTATATTGGTAACAGGTTCCGCTTGTGATGATGCCCAGTTCACTGTTTTCGGCAAGCTCCACGCGGTTCACAGGGGAAGTTTCTGCATAGGCGGCAAGATCGGCGGTGCGCTGTTCCACGGTCGGATGGCGACGAATCGCGTTTGCAGGCGCCATTAAAAATTTTCCGGGATCCTTTTCATAAGGCAGATTTTCCCGCGCGATCCGATCTTCGGTTTGCACCGGACCTTGTGAGTGCGCAATGCGGGTACACATCCGCAAAAGAACAGGTGTGTCAAATTGTTCGGACAGATCGAATGCGAGCTTGGTGAATGCTTTGGCTTCTGTAGAATCTGCCGGCTCCAGCATCGGAACCTTTGCGGCAATTGCATAGTGTCGGGAGTCCTGCTCATTTTGTGAAGAATGCATACCGGGATCATCCGCAACACAGAGTACCATGCCGCCGCGGACACCGGTGTAAGAAAGCGTGAACAGCGGATCTGCCGCAACATTCAATCCGACATGCTTCATACAGCAACAGCTGCGCGCACCGGCAAGGGAAGCGCCAAATGCGACTTCTGTTGCCACTTTTTCATTCGGTGCCCATTCGCAGTAGATTTCTTCATACTTTGCGGCGGCTTCGGTAATCTCCGTAGAGGGGGTGCCGGGATAACTGGAGACGAGCTTGCAACCCGCTTCGTATAATCCGCGGGCGACGGCTTCATTGCCGAGCATCATTTTTTTCATGAAAATACCAACCTTTCCGTGTTACGATTTTGCAAGAGAATCGGTGATCTGAACGCTGACTTCCTTGTTGTAACAGGAAAAAATCGCGTCCGTGTCGGGGAGCTTGTGTTTGCGGGTAAGCAGAGAAACCAATGGTACGGCGAACAGCGTGATGCCCATGGCGAACACACCGGAATGTAAGGACGAACGGAACATCACACTGTCGAAGAAGGCACAGCCGAAAGAGAGAGAAAGCGTGCTTTTCAAAAGCTGTAACAGACTCATCCCCACACCGATGCCGAAGGAGGCAAAGCAGGCGGGTTTGGTGACTTTTTTCCAGTACAGCCCGTATAGGAAGGGCGCCAGAAACGAGCCTGCCAACGCTCCCCAAGATACGCCCATCAGATCCGCGATAAACGCGACGGATTCCGAACTGGACTTGACTTGGAAAATGGCGATCGCGGCGGAAAGCGCTACGAAAAACGCGATCAATACGCGGATCATGGACATTTTTTTACGCTCGGAAAATTGTTTTTTGCAGATCGGTTCGATAAAATCCAAAGTGAGAGTGGAACCGGAGGTGAGAACCAAAGAGGAAAGCGTGGACATGGATGCCGACAGCACCAGAATCAGAACAATGCCGATCAGAAACGGGGAAAGCTTTTCCAACATGGTGGGAACCAACGCGTCAAAACCGACTGCCGGTGTTCCGGCTTCCGTTGTGTCTGAGAACAGGCGGGAAAAACCGCCGAGGAAGTAACAGCCGCCCGCGACGATGATGGCAAATACAGTGGAGATTACGGTTCCCTTATGAATGGCGGCTTCATTTTTGATTGAGTAGAATTTTCCGACCATTTGCGGCAGTCCCCATGTGCCAAGGGACGTGAGGATCACCACGACCAGTAAAGAAAGCGGATCCGGTCCTAAAAACGAGGTGAATGCACCGTGAAACACCGAACCGGAGGCGTTGACATGAGAGACTTCAGAGAGTTTTGCAACGGCTTCCGTGAATCCGCCCTGCGTGTTCAGCACCGCGGCGATAATGACCACAATGCCCACGAGCATCACCATGCCTTGGATGAAATCGTTGATGGCGGTGGCTAGATAGCCGCCGATAAGGACGTAGAGACAGGTGAACGCCGCCATCACGATCACGCAAAGCGCGTAATCCGCTTTCGGAAAAGCAAGGGTAAAGAGGCGGGACAATCCGTTGTATAGAGAAGCCGTATAGGGAATCAGGAATACAAATACGATCGCGGCACTGCACAGCCGGAGCGCAGGAGAATCATAGCGCTTGCCAAAGAAATCCGGCATGGTTTTGACTTGCAGATGCTGTGTCATCACGCGGGTACGCCGACCGAGCACCACCCATGCAAGCAAAGAACCGATAAAAGCATTTCCAAGTCCCACCCAAGTGGAAGCAAGACCGAAATTCCAACCGAATTTGCCGGCATAACCGACGAAAATGACGGCAGAGAAGTAAGACGTGCCAAATGCAAATGCCGTCAGCCATGCGCCGACATTCCGTCCGCCGAGAACAAACCCGTCTACGCTTGCAGAAGTGTGTTTACAGTAGATGCCGATGGCAAGCATGACGGCGAAAAAGACAAGTACCATACAGGTGATAAGTAAGGATGACATTAGAAGAAGCCTCCGTTCTGTAAAAAGGGTATGTAGCATGATTTTGCGGCTGAAACGCCCGCAAAATCGAAATTCAACGCATCGTTTGGGATTCTACCAAACGGGCACTGTGATAGATCTGCCGGAGCAACGGTTTTTCAATTTTGCCGGTCGCATTGCGCGGAACTGTGGCAAAAATCAGTTTTTTCGGACGCTTATAGCGGGGAAGTCCCAGACAGAATTCTTCGATTTCTGCCTCTGTGCATTCCATGCCGGGTTTCAATTCAATGATAGCGGCGGCAATCTCGCCCAACCGTTCGTCCGGCAAACCGATGACTGCCACATCCTTGATCTTCTGATAAGCGCGTAAGTAATCCTCAATCTGGACGGGATAGAGATTTTCACCGCCGGTAATGATGACATCTTTTTTGCGGTCTACCAAATAGTAAAAACCATCTTCGTCCTGCCGCGCCATATCGCCTGTGCAAAGCCAGCCGTCTGCGGTCAGAACTTCCGCGGTCGCTTCCGGATTTTTATAGTAGCAACGCATGACGCCGTTTCCACGGACCAAGAGCTCCCCGACCTCGCCTTGTTTGACAGGGTTTTTGTGCTCGTCTACGATTTTGGCTTCCCAACCGTATCCGGGAATGCCGATCGCGCCGACCTTTTCAATGTTTTCCACACCTAAATGCACGCATCCCGGACCGATAGATTCGCTTAAACCGTAGTTGGTATCGTATGCATGATTGGGGAAAACTTCTTTCCATCTGCGAATCAGCGACGGTGGAACGGGTTGTGCGCCGATATGCATGAGCCGCCATTGGGAAAGCCGATAGTCGGAAAGCCGGACTTCGCCGCGGTCGATGGCATCCAGAATATCCTGTGCCCAAGGTACCAACAGCCAGACAATCGAAACTTGCTCGTCAGATACCGTACGCAGAATCCATTCCGGTTTTACGCCGCGGAGCAGAACGGCTTTGCCCGCCGTCAGCAAGGAGCCGAACCAGTGCATTTTCGCACCGGTATGGTAGAGCGGCGGAATGCAGAGGAACACGTCGTCTTTGGTCTGGTGATGATGTGCCTGTTCCACTTTGCAGGCGTGCACCAACGCGCGGTGCGCGTGCAGAATGGCTTTTGGAAAGCCGGTCGTGCCGGAGGAAAAATAGATGGCGCCGTCGTCTTCGTCGCAAAGAGACACCGCGGGTGCGCGGGAGGAACAGAAGCGGACAATGCGGTAGTCGCTGGCATAAGCGGGAACGTCGGATGGTTGTCCGACATAGAAGTAATCCTTCAGTGCGACATTCGGTTGTACCGCATTGACGCGGGAGAGAAATTCCGGACCGAAAATCAGCATGGAGACATCTGCCAGTTGCAGGCAGTATTGAATTTCCTCTCCGGAGAACCGATAGTTCATGGGTACGGCGACCGCGCCGGTTTTGAGAATGCCGAAATAAATCGGGAGCCATTCCAGGCAGTTCATCAGCAGAATGGCGACTTTATCGCCTTTTTTGATGCCGCGGGTGCAGAGCAGATTCGCAAAACGGTTGGCGTGTTCGTCAAATTCCCGCCAGGTAATCTCCCGCCGGTATTTTTCCGTTGCCGCCATTTCAATCAGATTGAATTCCCGCCACGATACGGTGTGGTCGGGATGGTTGGCGGGATTGATTTCCACCAGCGCCACATCATCCGGATAACAGCGCGCATTATGTTCCAAAAATTCGGTAATCGGCATAACTTCCGTCCTCCTTCCGCGTTTTTGACCAACGCGGTTGTTTGATGTTGATTTTTCTGTATTTGTCTTTTTGAAAAAGAAAAGCCCTCTGCAAGCGATTTGCAGAGGGCGTAAAATACGCGGTACCACCTCAGTTTGTCGTCTTCTTACAAAAACGACCTTGTCCGGCACGATCATGCCGTAGCGCTGTAACGGGCGCAACCGTCGCAATCTACTTGCCCGAAACGGACGTTCCATGCGCTGCTCGCGGAATGTATTCGGACGCAAACTCCTGCTGCCTCGCACCAAACGGCAGTTCTCTGTGCGGATGCCGACGCGTCTTACTGGTTTCCGGTCATCACATTTCTGTGTATAGCCAAAGTATAGCACACACCGCCCCGTTTGTCAAGAGGATTTTGCAAGAAAATTGCGGAAAATCGGCAGAATTCGTTACCGGATGGAATCTGCTCCTTCCAGTTTTTCAAACAGAGCCGTCGCGTGATTTTGCAAAAGGGAGGAAAAATAACAGGAAAGAATGACCGCAAGTGCGCGTTGCAGCCGTGTTTTGGCGCCGTCGCGCGGCTCTGCATAAGAGGCGGTGACGGCATCAATGGCATTCGTCATGTCGATGTTCTCTGCGATCATTTTGTCGGAGGCTTTACAGATCAGATCGTACAGCGCGGATTCCGGAATAATATCGTCGCTTGTATCATCCAGTTCCCCATTGATATAATGGAGCAAAAAATCAATTCGTTCCAGCATCATGCTTTTGCGGAGCATATTGATGATGAGAATGCGCGCAAGCTGATCTTTGGAATATTTTTTGTTGATCGGATTCGGAATCCATTTCCGCTTCACCCAGTTTTGGAGGGTGGAACCGTCTACGCCGGAAATGTCGCGGATATTTGCCAGCATCACACCGTCGGAAATGAAAAAAATTTTGTCAAGAAAAGCCGATCCGCTGACATTGCCGCAGGCATCCTTCGTCAGAATGGTGCCGGGAATGACCGCATCGGAAATCGGAAGTTTCATAGGAAATCCTCTTTTCATACAGAGTTATTTTGTAATCTACTTTTCATATTATATCATGCAATCAGGAGATTGTCAAGAAATTTCCCGAAAAAAACAGTCGGATGGGGAGGAAGCCATACATCTGACCGACGGTTAGCAAAGAAAACGATCCGGCAGGGAATGCCGGATCGTAGATGAAAAAACGGGGTTATTGCCGCGGTTGTTCGTTCAGAATATCCTGCGCGGTGTAGAAGTCATGCGTCATGGCTTCCTTGCGTCGCTTTTGTTCCGCGCGGATGTCTACCACGATGAGTCCTGCGAATGCGCACAGTCCTGCAAGCGTTAAGAGAGAGCCGTACACAAAACATTTTGGACGGTAGATCATCTCAATCGTGTGTGTACCGGCGGAAATATCAGCCGCAAGCGTGGCGTCTGCCGCACGGAAGGTTTCGGTTTCCATACCGTCAATGTATAAGTGCCAGCCGGAATCGTACGGAATGGTGGTGAAGAACACATTCCGGTCTGCGGGGACGTGAATCTCTCCTGCAAGGCGGGTATCGGAATGCTCGGTCACATGGAAATTCCCTGCGGCAAGATCAGTCAGTGCCTGTGCGGTTTTTTCCGTATCCAATGCGTAGAGGAACGTGCCGGTGGACGGCAGATACATTTCTTTATAGCCTTCCTCCGTCAGGGTAAATTTGATGCGAACATTGTCACCGCTTTCTAAGGTGCCGACGGACAGGATCCGGTCGGTGCTGTCTCCGAAATAGGTGCCTGAATACGTGGGAGCATAGTTAACATAGATCTCGACTTTGACTTCTCGCTGATAACCTTCATAGAGCGGAATGAACAGAAAAACTTCATCTGCGGATTCCGCAGTAAAGCGCATTTCAAAATAGTTGCCCTCCGCGCCTTCCCCATACCGTACGCAATCCACAAAATTGGAATTGTAGTCGCAGTGGCGATCAATTTGATAGGAAACGGGGTAGAAATATGCGGTGGGATGCTCCAGATCGCCGCCAAGCATGGTGGTCAGCATCCGGTTGGACAAGTCAAACGCGGACGGATAACGGTCTTTTCCGTCTGCGGTGCTCCATTCCATGTTGGCAAACGCAGAACTGACCGCATAGCCGATGGAGAGGGCATAGGGATTTTTGTAGGCGTAAACGCGATCCTGCGCGCTTTCATACCCCAGTTTTTCATACAGGTGGGCATAAGGTTCTCCCAAAACTTCGTCCGTCAGCAGATATTTGATACCGAGAATGGAGTCGGTCAGAAATGTGCCGCCGGCATACATCGACCAGTTGGAGACGGCACAGTAGCCGAGCCGATTCAAAAAGGTCAGCGCGTGTGCGTCTAACGTAGAGGTGGAGTTGGAGATGCCGTTCATGTCAAATTGCATGGTGTCGTTCTTCATGCGGTGCATGGTTTTTTCAAAACGGTAGAATCCGTCGTCCAGCGCATGCACATAGTCCGCCGCGGGGCGGATCCGTTTTTCAAAAGTGACATAGTTGGTGCGGGAGGTATATCCCACGTCCGCACCGAACAGCAACAAATGGGTGATGCCTGCGGCAAACATTTCCACGCCGCATAAAACAGCAAGAGAAAATACAGCGGCACGCTTAGCAATATCTTTGCGGTAAAACATCAGCAGAACCAGCGCGTACGCCGCGATCAGCGCGAGACTCAGCCAGACAAAACCGAAATCATGGAATATCGTGGAGACTTTGCCGATGATGAGAAGCAACAAAGTCTCGATTGCAAGAATTCCGCACAGCAAGGTATAGCGGAACCGTTTGATCTCACAGAATGCGCGGTAAGAGAACAGTACCAAAAAGAAGGTCAGCATGAAACTGTATCGGTAGTTGAGCCAGTTCGGAAACTGGAATCCGTGCCAGATTAAATCCACGGTGGAGAAATTGAAACTGACCACGAAAAAGCCGATGGCGCACAGCCCCGCAATCTTTTCCCGCAGGTTTACCCGGCGGCAGAGGAAGAACAGCGGCAGGAAAACCAGCACCAGCATTCCACAGTAGAGGAAAGGGAGTCCTTCCGGACGAACCGTGTCATAAGAGCCGGGATAGAGCTTTCCGAGTAACTCCAGAAAAGAAAACTTCTGCGCAACCTCATAAGAGGGGGTAGTGAATTCGTTTTTGCCGAATTGCAAGGACGTATAGGCGGGAAGTACAATGATGGCAGAAATCAGCACACCGACCACAGAGGAGACTGCCATCCGGAAAAAGGAACGTTCAAAGTGCCGTGCTTCTCCAAGCGGGTTGTTTTCTTCAACAGGTGTTCCGAAGTAGGAGTAGAAGAAGCAAAACGCCGCGAAAATGCACATCATGTAGCCGATATAGAAGTTAGACAGCAGAGAAATCGCAAGCATTGCGGTGTATAACACACATCTGCGTTTGCGAATGAGCTGCTCGATGCCGTACACCATAAACGGGAGCCAGATCAGCTCGTCGATCCACATGGAGTTGTGTGCTTGCACCACCGCGTAGGCGGACATGGCATACATGGTGGAAAAGATCACGGCATATACCGGATTTTTGTTCGGATAACGGCGGGTGATGTAAAACGCCATGGAAAGTCCGCACATGCCGGCTTTGCAGAGGATGATGAACAAAATGGCTTCGGTAATCATGCCCTCCGGAAACAGCGCGACAAGGAACGTGAACGGACTTGCCACATAGTAGGCGTACATGCCCATGAATTCGCCGCCGAGCGCACGTTGCCAGGTATAGAGAAAGCTTCCGCCGTGCCGGATAATATCCTGTACTTCTTCATAGAAGTAGACGTATTGCCCGTTTAAGTCCAACACCAAAACGGAGCCGTTGCCAAACGGCCAAGTCCCTTTGACAATATAAATGAGCCATGTCAGCAAAAAGGGAACGACAAAAGCCCAGAACAGTGTGGTTTTCGGTAAATGTGCGATTTTTCCCGGCAGGGCGCAAAACGCATTGCGTACGCGCAGATACCAAGGTTCCTTTCCGGTTTGGGAAACGGTATGCATAAGTTTCGGATTCCTTTCCTTTTTCTTGATTTTCGGATTTGAGAATTTGATTTTTTTAAGAAACAGGCTTTGCGGGATCGGCGGGTAAAACCGCGCGGATGGCGCGTTCCAGCTTGACGCGCGGCAAGGTCAGATCCCGTCCGCAACCGGTACAGCGAATGCGGATGTCGCTGCCCACCCGTAAAACGGTAAAGGTATCGGCGCCGCACGGATGCGGTTTTTTCATCTGTAAGGTACTGGATACCGAAAAACGGATAATTTCCACAGGGTTTTTCCCTCCTTGCAAACGCTTTTTGTTCAGTATACCATACTTTTCCGAAAAAGAAAAGCACTTTTGCGATTTTTTTCATTTTCCTCCGAAATATTTACAAAAATTTTTTGACTATTCGGGGATTGTATGCTATAATACAAAGAGGAAAACCATACGCTGACAGATGGAGCTACTTTCCATCCTGCTTGTTGCGGGGAAACAGCAGACAGAAAAACCAATCCCGCGGCGTACAGAGAACGGAGGAAGTCGGAAGAAATGATTATCATGGGGATAGATCCGGGGCTTGCCATTGTCGGCTACGGCGTGCTGTCTTATCAGATCCCGCGCATAGAAACGCTTGCCTATGGTGCGATTACGACACCCGCGCATACACCCGTTCCACGCCGGTTGCTTCAGATCCGGGAAGATCTGTGCCGCTTGATTGAACGGTATCATCCGGACGAAATGGCGATTGAAGAATTGTTTTTTAATCAGAACCATACAACTGCAATTCCGGTTGCGGAGGCACGCGGCGTGATTTTGATGACCGCGCAGGAGATGGGGGTACGCACTTATGAGTATACGCCGCTTCAGGTAAAACAGGCGGTGGTGGGATACGGTCGTGCGGAGAAAAAGCAGGTGATCGCGATGACCACCATGATGCTCGGTTTGCAGAAGCCGCCGCGTTTAGACGATACTGCGGACGCGCTTGCCATTGCGGTGTGCCATGCGCACAGCGGAAGCTCCCGTATACGGGATTATTACAATCTTTCTTAAAAACCATTTAGTTGATAAAACCGATAAAACGCGAAAGGAACCGAAAATGCTTTATCATGTAAACGGAGAACTGTGTCTTTTGGACGGAAATATCGCAGTTGTCGATTGTGGCGGCGTGGGATTTCAGATGACGATCAGCCAGACGACACATCGTGCCCTTACCGGAAAATACGGCAGTAGGGTGAAACTGTATACGCATATGGCAGTGCGTACGGACGCCATAGAACTGTTCGGATTTGCCACAACAGAAGAACTTTCTTCTTTTCGGATGCTTACTTCTGTGTCTGGAATCGGTCCGAAGGCGGCGCTCTCCATTCTCAGCCTGTTCACACCGGAACAGTTTGCCGCGGCGGTTGTTTCTTCCGATACGAAAGCCATTGCCCGCGCACCGGGGGTTGGGAGCAAGACCGCCGCGCGGGTAGTGCTGGATCTGAAAGATAAGATTGCGGGATCCTTTGCGGCGGAGGGCGAGTTTTCCGCACAGACAGGCGGGGAATCATCGTCTGGCGCAATGGGAACCGACGCGGTGAATGCCCTGATGGTATTGGGATTCTCCCGTGCGGAAGCGATAACCGCACTGAAAAAAGTCGATCCGTCTTTGCCGCTGGAGGAAGCGATCCGGCAGGCATTGCGGACGCTTAACCGATAAGGAGAGAATATGGACGAACAGGATTTTGACTTTGAGGGACGGGTGCTGTCCTCCTCTGCATTGGAAGAAGATGCGGAAAACGAGAATTCTCTGCGCCCAAAGACGTTAGAGGAATATACAGGACAAACGCAGGTGAAAGAGAATCTGCGGGTATACATGGAGGCGGCGAAGCAACGCGGAGAGGTGCTCGATCATGTGCTGTTATATGGTCCGCCCGGTTTGGGAAAAACCACACTTGCCGGAATCATCGCAAACGAAATGGGCGTGAATATCCGGATTACTTCCGGTCCTGCGATCGAAAAACAGGGGGATCTTGCCGCTTTACTCACAAATCTCGGAGAAAACGATATTCTGTTTGTAGATGAGATTCATCGCCTTGCGCGCACCGTGGAGGAAATTTTGTACCCTGCGATGGAAGATTCTGCGCTGGATATTATCGTGGGCAAGGGACCTGCCGCGCGCAGTATCCGCATTCCCTTGCCGCATTTTACGTTGATCGGCGCGACAACGCGCGCGGGGCAATTGTCTACGCCGTTGCGCGACCGGTTTGGCGTGGTGTTGAAACTGGAGCTGTATCAGCCGGAAGAACTTGCGCAAATCGTAACGCGGAGCGCACAGATTTTGGACGTTCCCATTGAACCGTCCGGCGCGTTGGAGATCGCCTCCCGTTCCCGCGGCACACCGCGTGTGGCAAACCGCCTGTTAAAACGGGTGCGGGACTTTGCGCAGGTATGCGCGGACGGAAAGATCACGAAAGAAAGCGCGGGCTATGCGTTGCAGCGTCTGGAAATTGATGAATTGGGACTGGATGCGGTGGATCGCAAGATGCTTGGCGCTATCATCAAAATGTACGGTGGCGGACCGGTCGGACTGGATACGCTGGCCGCGACGGTGGGGGAAGAATCCGTCACCATTGAGGATGTGTATGAACCGTATCTGATGCAGATCGGTTTTTTAAGTCGCACACCGCGCGGGCGTTGTGTGACGCATTTGGCATATGAGCATCTCGGCATTCCGTATCCTGCTTCTCCCACACCGGCCGCTGCCCCTGTGCAAGGCGGGCAGGACGGACAGATTCGTTTTTTATAACAGATCGTCTGAAAAGTGGAGTATCCGATCATAAAGCGGCAATCCATAGCAGAATATCCGGCAGATGCTTTGCAGACCATTTTCCCAAACGCAGGGAATTTGACCGAAGGGACAGGAGGAACGAATTGGTATGGGGAGATTATTTGGGACGGACGGAGTGCGCGGGATCGCCGGAGAGGATTTGACCGCACAACTGGCGCACCGGCTCGGGAACGCAGCGGCGGCGGTATTGACCGATGCGGGCAATCCCGCCAAAAAGCCGCTGGTGCTGATCGGACAGGATACCCGTATTTCCGGAGATATGCTGGCTTGCGCTATGGCGGCGGGGCTGTGTGAAACGGGATGCAACGTCACGATGCTGGGCGTGGTGCCGACGCCTGCGGTTGCCTATTTGGTGCGTCGGCTTGGCGCGGATGCGGGAGTCATGATTTCCGCTTCGCACAATCCGAGCGAGTATAACGGGATTAAGATTTTTGATGCAAACGGTTATAAACTGCCGGATGAAACAGAAGATCGGATAGAGGCGATCTTACGTGGGGAATCGCAGGTGCGTTTTGCCGTCGGCGCGCACATCGGCACGATCGTACCGCCGAAAGCCAATCCGCTTGCGCTGTATTGTGAACATGTGAAATGTCTGCTCCCGAAAAAGGGAACGGATTGCCCCCGCCGGATTCTCATGGATCTTGCCAACGGCTCCGCCGCGGCAACTGCTGGATTCATCTTCACACCGGAAGCCATGGCGCCGGATACCGTCACCTTTTGTGCCGATCATCCGGATGGCGTGAATATCAATGACAATTGTGGTTCCACCAAGCTGAAAAACCTTGCCGCGGCAGTGGTGCGCGGCGGTTATGATCTCGGAATCGCATTTGACGGCGACGCAGATCGCTGCCTTGCAGTGGACGAATGCGGAAGGGAGATTGATGGGGATAAAATGATCGCGCGGCTGGCGCTGACGATGAAAGAAAAAGGGGATTTGCCGCACAATACCGCGGTAGTTACCAAACTGAGCAATCTCGGCTTTCATCAGATGGCACAGCGGGAAGGCATCACGGTCAAGGTGACGGAGGTCGGGGACCGATATGTGCTGGAGGAAATGTTGCGTGGCGGTTATGGAATTGGCGGAGAACAATCCGGACATATCATTTTGCTTGCCTACGGCACGACCGGCGATGGTCAGGTCAGTGCCACGCAGGTACTCAGCGCATTGCGCGACGCGCCCGGAAAACGTGCGTCCGAAGTGTTCGGATGCATGCGCTCCTTGCCGCAGGTGGCGATCAATGTACAGGTGCCGAATGAAAAGAAAGCGGACATCATGGCAGATGAGACGGTGCTTTCCGAATTGGAACAGGTTCGGCAGGCACTTTCGGAAACGGGGCGGGTGCTGTTAAGACCGTCCGGAACGGAAGCCTTGATTCGCATTATGTTAGAAGGAACGGATGAAGGAGAATTGACCGCGCTCGGACAGCGAATCGCGGAAAAGATTGCGCAAAAATTATGTGGGCAGAATTAAATTGGAAAGATTATGAGTTGTTGGATTGCTCTGACGGGGAACGCTTGGAGCGGTGGGGAAGCTATCTTCTTATCCGTCCTGATCCGCAGGTGATCTGGACGGGAATGCGCAGACATCCCGCATGGAAAAAAGCGGACGGCGTGTATCGCCGTTCCGGAAAAGGCGGCGGCGCGTGGAACGAAAATCGCTTGCCCGAAGAATGGGAGATTGGTTATACATTGGGAAAGGTTCCGCTCCGGTTTTTAATCAAGCCCATGGGATTTAAGCATACGGGGTTGTTTCCGGAACAGGCAGTGAACTGGGACTGGATGTATACCTTGATCCGTTCCGCGTCGCGTCCGGTAAAGGTGCTGAATCTGTTTGCATACACCGGCGGCGCAAGCGTTGCCTGTGCCGCCGCAGGCGCTTCCGTGTGCCATGTGGACGCTTCCAAAGGAATGGTCGCGCAAGCGCGGGAAAACGCAAGGCGTAGCGGACTTGCCGACGCTCCCATCCGGTACATTGTGGATGATTGCCGGAAATTCGTAGAACGGGAGATCCGGCGCGGCAACCGATATGACGCGATCATCATGGATCCGCCGTCCTATGGCAGAGGTCCCGGCGGGGAAACATGGAAGTTGGAGGAAAATCTCTGCGATTTTCTTCGCCTGACCGCACAGGTACTGTGCGAAAATCCGCTGTTTGTATTGGTGAATTCTTATACGACGGGACTTTCCGCATCTACCGTAAAGTATTTGCTGGAAGCACAGATGCAACCGGTCTATGGTGGCAATGTGTGCGCAGAGGAACTTGGATTGCCCGTGACGCAGAGCAAGGGATTTTTGCCGTGTGGCGCGTCCGCGCGCTGGACGCACGAAAAAACAAGCCGACCAGACAAGGAGTAAGAGTTTTCTATGAACATCAACCGGGAAACGCCGTTCTTCAGCGTGCACGATCTTTGTTTTTCCTATCCGGATTACGCCGATGAACAAAAAGAATGTCCGGTATTAAAGCATCTGAATATGACCGTATACCAAGGAGAATTTGTGGCGGTTTTAGGACATAACGGATCCGGAAAATCTACCTTGGCAAAATTGCTGAATATGATCCTCACACCGAAATCCGGTTCGATCTTCGTCAAAGGACGGGAGATTACAGCGCCGGATTTTACCGAAGAAGATCTGCTGGAACTGCGTCGGGAAGTCGGAATGGTCTTTCAGAATCCGGATAATCAGCTTGTGGCAACGGTTGTGGAGGAAGATGTGGCATTCGGACCGGAGAATCTCGGCATTGCGCCGCAGGAGATCGAGCGCCGCGTGACAGACGCATTACAGACCGTGCATATGACGGAATTTGCGCACCATGCTCCCTCTCAGCTCTCCGGCGGACAAAAACAGCGGGTGGCGATTGCGGGGATTCTTGCAATGGAACCGGAGTGTATTATTTTGGATGAAGCAACCGCCATGCTGGATCCGACCGGACGTAAGGACGTTATGCAGACTGTGCGGATGCTGCATGAAACGCGCGGTATGACGGTTTTGCATATCACGCATAATATGGAGGAAGCGGTACAGGCGGATCGGGTGCTGGTAGTGCATGACGGAGAGATTGTGATGGACGGCACGCCACGGGAGGTATTCCGGCAGGTAAAGCGACTGAGAATGTATGGGCTGGATGTGCCTCAGGTGACGGAATTGTTTTTTGAATTACGGGAACGGGGGATTTCGTTGCCGGATGACATCCTGGACGAGCAGGAAGGCGCGGTGGCGCTTGCCGCGTTGCTTGCAAAAGCAAAGAACCCGGGATGACGGAGAAATCTATGAATGCACTGGAATTACACGGAGTGGGGTATCGTTACAGCGTGGGTACTCCCTTTGAAAAGGACGCGCTGAAAAAAATCGATCTTGCCGTGGAGGCAGGATGTATCACCGGACTGATCGGACACACGGGATCCGGCAAATCCACGTTGGTACAGCTTTTGAACGGGTTACTTCGTCCAAGTGAAGGGGAAGTGCTGTTGTTCGGAAAAAATATTTGGGAAAAACCGAAAGAAATCCGGAAAGTGCGCTTTGCCGTGGGACTGGTATTTCAGTATCCGGAATATCAGCTGTTCGAGGAGACTGTCTATGCCGACATTGCCTACGGATGCAAAAACATGGGTTTATCCAAAGAGGAAACCGACGCGCGGGTGAAAGATGCCGCCCGTTTTACAGGACTGGACGAAACGTATTTTTCCCGTTCGCCGTTTGAACTTTCCGGCGGACAGAAACGACGGGTGGCGATTGCCGGCATACTGGCGATGCAACCGCAGGTGTTGGTATTGGACGAGCCTGCGGCGGGACTGGATCCGATGGGCAGAGAAGAAATTTTGGGCGGTCTGTATTCCTATCAGCGGCAGAGCCAAAAAACGGTGATCATCGTCAGCCACAGTATGGAAGACGTTGCGCGTTTCTGCGACCGGATCACTGTGATGAACCAAGGGGAAGTGTTTACGTCCGGCAGTGTGCGCGAAGTGTTCACGCATGCAAACGAACTGCAAAAGATCGGACTGGATATTCCGCAGATTACCAAACTGATTCTGCAACTGCGCGCACGCGGCTATGTGCTCCCCGATCTGTATACCGTGGAGGACGCGGTGCGCTATTTTGCGGGACGGTTATCGTCGGAGAAAGGTGGTGCCGACCATGCTTAAAGATATTACGCTCGGACAATTTTTCCCCGGAAATTCTGTATTTCATAAAATGGATGCGCGCACCAAACTGATTTTAACGATTCTGTATATTGTAATTGTATTCTTGGCGAAAACCATCGAGAGCTTTGCCGCGGTTATGGTGTTCACAGGCGTGCTGATTGTGTGTAGCCGCATTCCGCTGAAGATCATCTTGAAAGGGATGAAGCCGCTGTTGTTCATCATGTGCTTTACGTTTCTGTTTCATATTTTCTTTCGTAAAGGAGAGCATCTGCTGGTTTCGTTCTGGAAGATTCATATTTATTGGGAAGGCATTTTTTACGCCGTTTTTATGATCTTGCGGATTGCCGTGCTTCTTGCCGGTACCTGTGTGATTTTAACCTATACCACCTCTCCGATTGCGCTCACCGACGGGTTGGAGCGGCTGTTGTCGCCGCTGAAAAAAATCCGGTTACCGGTGCATGAATTTGCGATGATGATGTCGATTGCATTGCGGTTCATTCCGACCTTGATGGAGGAAACGGATAAAATTATGAGCGCGCAGAAGGCGCGCGGTGCGGCATTTGATGAAGGCGGACTGATTAAACGGGCGAAAGCGTTGATTCCGGTGCTGATCCCATTGTTCGCTTCATCTTTTCGCCGTGCGGAAGAGCTTGCCACCGCTATGGAATGCCGTTGCTATCATGGCGGAGAAGGACGCACGAAAATGCACACGACGCATTTTGCCGTGCGGGATTATATCGCACTGGTTCTGTTTGTCGGAATGGGTGCCGCCGTGGTGTGCGGCGACCGCCTTTGGTTTGTATATCGGGTATTCTGACGATGAAATTGTTATTACGGGTTGCTTATCGCGGCAGTGCGTACCATGGATTTCAGGTTCAGCCGAATGCCGTGACCGTGCAGGAAAAATTGCAGGATGCGGCAGAGATTTTGTATGGCAAACGCTATGATCTGACCGGATGTAGCCGCACAGATGCGGGCGTGCATGCCGAACGCTTCTACTGCACGCTCTCAGCGGGAGCGGAAAGCGCGCGGATTGCAACAGAGCGGGTACCGCTTGCGTGGAATCGCTTTTTACCGCCGGATATTGCGGTGCAGGCGGCGCAGATCGTTCCGGATGAATTTCACCCGCGCTATGCTGTGCGGGAAAAGGAATATCGCTATTTATTGCGATTTTCCCGCATACGGGATCCCTTTTATACGGATCTTGCCTATACGGTGCCGTTTGAGCCGGACGTGGAAGCCATGCGGCAAGCCGCTGCACTTCTGTGCGGAACGCACGATTATGCGTCCTTTATGGCAAGCGGTTCTTCCGTTTGTGATACCGTGCGCACGGTTCACCGCTTCACCGTAACGCAGGACGGCGTGTTTACGGAACTGAAAGTTGCGGCAGATGGATTTCTATACAATATGGTAAGAATTTTAATCGGTACCTTGCTCGGCATCAGCCGTGGGATTTACAGACCATCGGACATGCCCAAGATTCTTGCGGCGAAGGATCGCGCGCTGGCAGGTGAGACTGCACCGCCGCATGGACTATATCTGCACCGCGTGGTGTATGGGAAAGAAATTTTGATTTGAATGCCTGATTGTGAATTTTCAGAAAGGAGAGCCGATGGATGGGGTAACCAATGACAAATGGATTGACAAAACCCGCCGCCGCATTTTGCTTTTGCGGATTTTGTGCGTGGTTCTGATGGTGTTATTGCTGTCTTGTACCATCGTTTTTTCCGGTTCCGTGTTTTCCGAGGAAACCTTTCGGTATCTGTTCCGGTGCTTTGACGCGGCAGGACTCGGACAGTTGCAGAATTACGGAACGGTGTACTGTAAAACCGCGCCGAATGCCGGATATGGTGCCTATACCGAACAACTGGTGATCTGGGATGATCGGGATGTGCAGGTGTATGACGGATACGGGAATTGCCTTTTGTCCGAGGAGCATGAGATGCAGGCCCCCGCGTTTGCGGCAGGTGCATCCAGCTTTTTGCTGTATGAAAACGGCGGTTCCCGCTATACGGTGTATCAGGCGTTTTCCCGCCTGTATACAGAACAGGTGCAAGGTGTGATCGTTTGGGCGGACGTTGCACGGGAAGGCGGTTATTGTATTGTCACGCGCATGCCGGACGGACAAAATGCGATCACCATCTATCGTGCGCATTTTGAAAAACAAATGATCATTCAAAAGAGTCAGCCGGTGCTGTTTGCCGATTTGTCGGCGGACGGAACCCGTCTTGCTGTCACTACTTACCGGATGGAAACCGAGGAAAGCGTGACACAGGTCTATACGGTTGGCTTAGAAGAAACGCCGGAAGAAATCCGGATTTTCGGAGAAATGCCGCAAAAAACGGCATTTGATACCCAGAATCGGCTGATCCTATTGACAAATCGGGCACTGCGGTGTTATGATAACAGCACAGAGCCGGCGCTGTGTCAGACTTGGACAGGGCAGACGCTTGCGGGCAGTGCCCTTTCCGGCGACCGGATTTTGCTGATCTTGCGGGATGCATACGAAACGTCGCGCACGGCGTATACTTGGTATGCGTCGGACGGAACGATGCTTGCCGAAGCGACACTTTCCGGCGTTTACCGCGGCGTTGCCGCTTACGGTAATTTCTGCTGTATTCTGACCGATACGACGCTTTACGGATTTACGCAGGACGCACAGAAGAAAGAAATTCCGCTGATTACGCAACCCCTATGCGCACAGCTTTGCGCACAGGGAGACGTTTTCTTATTTTATGAGGGAAAAGCCCGTGCGGTTTTATCTTTGCGATGAAACCCATGCACGGTAAGCGAACACAGGAGGGACAAAATGGAACTTTGCACACGCTGCAAAAAACGCCCGGCAGTGATGTTTATCACAAAACTGGAAAACGGGAAATCCACAACCGAAGGGTTGTGCTTACGCTGCGCGCGGGAACTCGGACTGCCGCAGGTGGATAACGCGCTCAAACAAATGGGTATTTCCGAGGAAGAACTGGATCAAATGGAGGAAATGCTGGATTCCGCAGAGGATACAACGGATGCGGAGGATACGGACGATTCCGCAGAGGAGAAGCCGGAAGAAAGCAACGCACCGGCACTTGACATCGGAAAATTCATGCGGATGTTTCCGTTTATTCCGCAGCAAAAAAAGAAGCCGGAAGCCAAGGCAGACGGAGAAGCGCTTTCCAAAGACGCCGACGCGCCTGCTTCCGCGGAAAAAACGAAGGATCGCGCGGAAAAACCGCGAAAACATAAAATGCTGGATCAGTATTGCCTGAATCTGACAGCCCGCGCTGCACAGGGAAAACTGGATGCGGTGATCGGCAGAGACAAGGAATTGGAACGGCTGTTGCAGATTTTGGTGCGCAGACAGAAAAACAATCCGTGTTTAATCGGAGAACCGGGCGTCGGAAAAACCGCAATCGCAGAAGCGCTTGCTATCCGTATTGCAAACGGAACCGTGCCGTTCCAACTGCGGGACAAAGAAGTGTATTTGGTGGATCTGACCGCATTGGTTGCCGGTACGCAGTTCCGCGGGCAGTTTGAATCCCGCATGAAAGGGCTGATCGAAGAAGTCAAGAGTCTCGGAAATATCATCCTTGTCATTGATGAGATTCATAATATTGTGGGAGCCGGCGATGCAGAAGGCAGTATGAATGCCGCAAATATCCTCAAGCCCGCGCTTTCCCGCGGGGAAGTGCAGATTATCGGTGCGACCACGCTTGCGGAGTACCGGAAGTATATTGAAAAAGACGCGGCGTTGGAACGGCGTTTTCAGCCGATTATCGTAGAAGAACCCTCCATTGCGGATACCGTGCAGATTTTGAACGGAATCAAAGGCTATTATGAGCAACACCATGGCATTCAGATTCCGCAAGCGCTGTTGGAAACGGCGGTGCGCCTGTCCGAACGGTATATCACAGACCGCTTTTTGCCGGATAAAGCCATTGATCTTTTGGATGAAGCGGCGGCATACGCGTCTTTGCATGCGCCGGTTTTAGAGGACTATGCCAAGGCAAAGCAGGAACTTTCTTCTCTTTCCAATGCAAGACAGCAGTTGGAAGGCGAAATTGCGGCGGCGCCACAGGAGGATGAAGCGTCTGCAAAACGGTATCAGGAGCTTGCCGATTTGAAGGTGCAGTGTATCCGTGCCGAAGAAACCGTGCAGAAACTGGAAAGCGAAAAGTCCAAATTGACATTGACACTTGCCGATCTTGCCAGAGTGATTGAGGTTTGGACCGGTGTTCCCGCCACCAGCATCACCGCGCCGGAATTTGAGCGGATCGATCAACTGGCAAATCGTCTGAAAGCCCATATCATCGGGCAGGACGTAGCAGTGGACGCGGTTGCCCGCGCCATCAAACGCAACCGTGCCGGGATCTCTTATAAACGGAAACCGGTATCGTTTATTTTTGCGGGACCGACTGGCGTCGGAAAAACCGAACTTGTCAAAACGCTTGCTGCCGATCTGTTTGATTCTCCGGAAACGTTGATTCGGTTAGATATGTCGGAGTTTATGGAGAAACACTCGGTTTCGCGGATGATCGGCGCCCCTCCCGGCTATGTTGGATACGACGACGCGGGACAACTCACGGAGAAAATCCGGCGCAAACCCTATTCTGTGGTGCTTTTTGATGAAATTGAAAAAGCACATCCGGATGTGCTGAATATTCTGCTTCAGATTCTGGATGATGGCAGAGTGACAGACGCGCAGGGACGGCAGGTCAATTTTGAAAATACCGTAATCATCATGACGACCAATGCCGGCGCCAATCTTTCCTCCGGAACTGTCGGGTTCGGAGAGGGAAAAGAGGACGCGCAGGCACAGGATCGCACCATGAAAGCATTGTCCGGTTTCTTACGTCCGGAATTTCTCAACCGCGTGGATGAGATTATCACGTTCCGTTCCTTGGATGAGACGGATTTTGCAAAGATCGCGCACATTATGTTAGACGAGCTGAAGTCTGCGCTTGCAGAGAAAAACCTGAAGCTGGCATATACCGATGAGGTTTGCGCTTATGTAGCGAAAAAATCCTTCTCCCGCAAATATGGGGCACGGAATATGCGGCGGTTTTTGCAGACGGAAGTGGAAGATGTGATTGCCAATTATCTGATTTCTCATTATGCGACACCGGTGGAGATGATCGGGATCGGGTATGACAAGGAAACGGATGCATTGACTTTTTCCTACCTCTGAAATGCATTGCATTTCTCTGAAAAAAGATAAAAGCGCATAATGGGAAAGGGCATGTTGCCTTTTTCATGCGAAACCGGAGGGCAAGATGGCAAAGGAAATTCTGTCAGTGCAAAAGGCGATGCTTGCTTTGGATATCCTTGCATTTCAGGATTTTTCCGGGAAAGGGATGCGATTAAACGAGCTTGCGCGACAAATGCAATTAAAACCCAGTACCCTGCACGGTATTTTGCAGACGCTGGTCGCATGCGGTTATGTGGAGCAGGACGAAAACGCCTGTTACCATACAGGAAAGCGATTTCAGCAGATATGGACGTTGAACCGCTTCCGGATGAATCCGGCGATCTCCATGCGCTTGGAAGAAGGATTGCATGCACTGTGTGAACGAACCGGAGAATCCGTGTCCTTTTATGTACTGGAGAATGGTGAACGGATCAATTATAATAATCTGCTCGGCAATTTCCGGATCAAAGTGGACTATACCATGCTGGAGGAGCATTCCATTTATGACTATCCGTCCGGCAAAATTCTGGTTGCTTATGCAAATGAAACACAGTTGAAGCAGATTGTGGAGAAACATGGCTTCCCCGATGCGCTTTGGGATGGAATTTCCGATTTCGGACAGTTGCGGGAAGCCATTGCACGCTTGCGTGCGCAAGGCTATGCCACGCGGTGCACGGAGGATGTTGCCAGCGTTTCCGCACCGGTGCTTTTGCCGGACGGACGGTTGCTCGGCGCGATCGGCGTATACATGCCGGTTTCTCATTATGACAGTGCCGCGCTTGGACGGGCAGTATCGGAAATGCAGAAGTTTGCGCAACAATTCGCACATTTGTCCGAGCAAACGCTGTGGAGTATCCGCTTTTAAGAAAAATGTATCATTTGGATGGATTTTCAGAGCATATTCCGTATTGCTTTTTTCGATGAATTCATTACAATTAAAAAAACGATGCAGGGAAAAAACATGCGGAGCCCCAATTTCCAACTTGCATGGACTTGACAAAAAAGCCGGTTTATGCTATGATAAAAAATGTCAAAAAAACGAAACCCAGTTATGCGGAGGAAATCAAAATGAGAAAATCACATTGGCTAAGATGGGCGTGTTTGTTTGCAATGCTCGCCCTGATTGTGTGTGCGGCAGTTGCCTGCGGGAATTCCGATACCCCGGCCACTACGACGCCGTCCGGCAACGAGAATGTTCCGTCCGATGCTTTGGCAAATAAGATCAAGAATTGGACCATTGTTTATCCGGACAACACGTCCAAGGAAATTGCGCAGAAAGTGACCGCGTTGGAAAATGCGATCAACGCGGCAAGCGGTGGAAGCGTAGGAGTCAAAACCGATTATGTCAGACGCGGGGAGATTCCGAAAGACGCAAAAGAGATTCTGGTTGGTACGACCAATCGCGCCTCCTCGCTTGCGGCTACCGAAATTCTGCAAACGCGCGTTTCCAACTATTATGACTGGTATATTTCCATTACGGAACATGAAATTGTCATCGACGGCTTTTCCGCGGATGCCATCGGGGAAGCGATTGACTATTTTGTTGCAAACCTGCTGAAAGGCAGTCCGGCAAACGGCTATACCAAAAAGTATGAGCACAGCTTTGCCATCACCACTTATGGCGGCGTTTCGATTGAACAGTATCGGATTGTAAAGGCAAAGGAAGCCACCGAAACGGAAAGTGCACAGGCATTGGCACTTCAAAAGCTGATTCGGGAACATTATGGTTGTGAGCTTGCGATTGTGACCGATGAAGAAACGGCACAGGACGCGGAATTTGTCATCGGTACTACCAGCCGGACCGTCAGTCAGAACGCGGCGAAGGCAGTATATACCGCAAGAACCAACTGTGCGTTTGATTATCGGATCGCAGCGGAAAAAACGCAGATTGCCATTTACGGCACGGCGCGTTCCTTAGCAGATGCGGTGAGCGCGTTTGGCACGCAATATGTCGGAGAAGCGGTCAAGGATATCACGGCAGGCATTGATTTGACGTATCAGAAACCCGGTTTGCACAATATCACGATTTCCGGCGTCGGGATTGATCGGTATGTGTTCGTATTGCCGGTCGGTTCGGACTTAGATACGCGGAGCTTTTTGCTGTATCTGCAAAAATGGATCTTGGAGAACACCGGGAACGATCTGCCTTGCGTGACGGACGCTACTGCGCCGCAGGAATATGAAATTCTGCTTGGAGAGACAAATCGCCCGCAAAGCAGTCATACGATTGCAAAAGATCAATACAAAATCCATGTCAACGGAACCAAACTGGTTTTTGACGCGACGCATTATTATCCGTTGCATCAGGCGTTGCTTATGTTTACCGATCAGTATGTGCGTGCAACCAAGGATGTTACGTTCCCCGCAAACTTTGTGGCAGAGGCTACTTCGGATGTGCCGATTACCTGGACAGATGACGGCAGTGCAGAAGCATTGGTAAAGGTTCCGGTCAAAGACGGTACTTATACCTTGGTCTGGAACGATGAATTTTCGGATATGGACGAGTTGAATCCGGATAAATGGACATGCAGACCGCATATGAATCCGCTTGGGACCGTTTCGCTTCTGGAGCCTGGGATTGTAGATGTGAAAAACGGAGAACTGATCTTGACCGCCCGTATCCATGATAAAAACGGGGATGGTGTGATCGACGACAAAGACTGGAAGGAAGGCAGTACCGAGAATCTCTATGATACGAACCTCGCCATTTCCACCAGCAACACCATGAACTATATGTACGGCTATCTGGAAATGCGCGGAAAGGTTCCGTATTACGGAAAGGGCGAATGGCCATCCTTCTGGATGCTGACCGGTACGGCACAGCTTGCAAATGCACACTATAAAGCCATCAATAAGACGTTCTCTTACGGCATTGAAATTGACATCTTTGAAATCTTTTCTTCCACTACAAATTGCACGCCGAACCTGCATAAGTGGGGTGTACAAACGCCGAACGGTTCGCAGCACATTCAGATGTCCGGCATCGACCAAGGCGCCTCCATCAGCGGAACCCGTTCGTATGAGTTTGACGATCCGACCGGCGCGAAGGCAAGAGAATATCATGAATACGGGTTCTTATGGTCGGAGCATATCATGGCTTTCTCGATTGACGGTCAGTTCTATTACAGCTATGATCTCTCCAAAGATTTCGATAAAAACTATAAATCCGGTATGGATGATTTCCATCAGGCAATGCACATCATTTTCAATAATATGCTGTTCCCGGAACAGTATGTTGCAAGTGAGAGCGGCGCATGGGCGACCAAGATCAAGATTCAGAAAGACCTGTTCCCTGTGACCTATACGTTGGATTATTGCCGCCTGTATCAGATCGCAAACTACGGCGAATTCTATGTTCCGCAGGAAGCGGGAAAGAAAGAGTTAAAGGGCGGCTGGTAATCGGTTTCTCTTTGAAAAGCAAAAAACTCCACGAACAGTGGAGTTTTTTGCTTTCGGTAGACGGAATGTGGCTTGACTTCCGCGTACTTTTTTGTTATGATGAACTTAGAAGATTGCACAAATGGGAGGATTCTGTATGGCAGTTTATCCGCTGGTCACATCCGAAGGTTCGGCGTTTCATATCGTTACAGCCCGCTATGGCTCGGAAACGGAACGTTTTGCCGCGTCGGAACTGCAAAAATATCTCTACCGGAGCACGGGGGTTTGTATTCCGTATTTTGCGGACGGTTGCCCATGTCGCGGACCGGAGATCCGAATCGGTGCAAACGTGCGTGGCGAACAGATCTCACTTGATACGGCGTCGGAAGAAGGATACACCATAACCGGAGACGGGACCAATCTGTGGATTGCCGGACGGACGCCGCGCGGTACCCTGTATGGTGTGTATCGCTTTTTGGAACTTTTTCTCGGTTTCCGTTGTTTTTCCGACGAAGTGGAAACGATTTGCCACATGCAGACGCTGACGGTGGAGGAGCCGCATATCTCGGAGGATCCCGCCTTTGATTATCGGGAAATGTACTATCGTCCTGCTTTTTCCGGTAATTTTGCGTCCAAAAACCGCCTGAATTCCAATATGGCAGATTTATCACGGGAAAAAGGCGGCAATCTGAAGTTTTATAATTTCCATCATGCTTTTTATGATTTGGTAAAACCGGAGGAATGGTTTGCAACACACCCCGAATATTTCGCGCAGATCGACGGGGTGCGGACTGTAACGGATTCTCAACTTTGCTTGTCTAACCCCGCGATTTTACCGATTGCGAAGAAAACACTCCGGAACTGGATTCGGGAAAATCCGCACTGCCGCGTCTTTTCTGTCGCACAAAATGACAGCCGTCGCTATTGCACCTGTCCGGCGTGTCGCCGTTATTATGAACAGGATGGTAGTCCGGCAGGATTGGTGATCCGATTTGCAAATGCGCTTTGCGAAGATCTGGAACAGGATTATCCGGACATTTTATTGCATACGTTCGCTTATTTTTATTCCGTCAAGTGTCCGCGCGGGGTAAAGCCGCACAAAAATCTGATCGTGCGTTTGTGTAATATTGACGCAAGCTGGCATATCCCGTTCCTTGCACAGGAACAGACGGAGCCGGACAGCCACGGCGCAGAATTTGTCCGGAATATCCGAGAATGGAGCGCGATATGCGATCGACTGTATATCTGGGATTATTGCGTGAACTTCCGCAACTATCTGCAACCGTTTGTGCATTATCGGACGCTTGCGGAAAATTTGCGTGCCTATCGTGCGTTGCATGTCAAGGGTGTTTTGGAGCAGGGCGACTTTTCCTATGGAGCCAAAAGCGCGTTTGGGGATTTGAAATGTTATTTGACCGCAAAGCTTTTGTGGGATCCGTCGCAGGATGTGGATGTACTCATTGACGAATTTACAAAGGCTTGCTATGGGGATGGTGCACCGTATTTGGCTGCTTATGTGCGAATGTTGATGGATGCTGCCCCAAACCAGCCGCTGACCATTTATGCAAATCCGGATATTCCGCTGTTTTCGGAAACTTTGCTTGCCCGCGCAGAAATCCTGTTTGCAAAAGCGTTGTCTGCGACCACTGGCGATGCACATCGCCGTGTGGAAAAAGAGTATTTGTCTTTACGATTCCTACATTTGGCACGCTTGCCGTTGGACGCACCATGCCGCACAGAACAAATAGATGCTTTTTTTGACGATCTTGCAAAATTCGGAATTACGGAGATTTCGGAACGCTGTTCCCTCGCCGCTTCCCGGGAAGACATGAAACAATTTCGCTTTATGGAAAAAATGCCGCATCAATACCGGTTATATTATGTCATGCAATGAGAATTGCACGGGCGCATAAGTTCCTCTGATTTTGGAAAAATAGAAAAAGGACTTGCTTGAAAGCAAGCCCTTTTTCTGAATTTTCATCCTTGCAGAGTGGTGCCGATGGAAAAAGCCTCTCCGACCGATTCGCCCAAAACAAGAT
>DLLB01000039.1:27335-28290 GCA_002477905.1 Clostridiales bacterium UBA7573
AAACAAGATAGGTGTTGTTAAACGGATCAAATGTGATGGGTTTGATCTTGTCAGGCGCTACTTTGCCATCTGCAGTCAATGCCCGTTCATCTACGCTGACATTGACGATTTCTCCGACCATGCGGCAACTTTCGGCGTCATAACTTTTTAACCAGCATTCCACGGCAATGGCAAGTTCCGCAATCAACGGCGCGTCTACAAATTCTGACGGGATCGCGTGAAAGCCTGCCCGTGAAAATTTATCCGGTACCTGATTGCCGGATACGATGCCGATATAATCGCATGCCGCCGTATAGGCGGCTTCTGCCATGCTGATGGTGAAAGCTTTGCGTTGCAGGATGTTTTTTGTGGTTTTGTGTTCTGCGCTGATGCACAGGGTGATTTCTTTTTCTTCGCTGATACCGCCCCATGCAGCGTTCATTGCGTCGGGAATCCCAGCTTCATCATAGGAAGCAAGAATAAACACCGGCTGTGGATAAGTGTAAGGATTTGCACCAAGATTTTTTCTCATAGGAGTTCCTCCGTAAGAAATCGAAAACGGAATTCCGACTGTTATGTTTGTACTTTCACTGTAACATAAAAAACAGAAAAAATCAAGAATGTTTTTTGAACATACAAGAATTCAAACAGAAGTTTTCGGACAGGAAAAAATCCATAGCGCGGTTCTTGGGGATTGCGTAAAAATTTCCACTTATAGATTTCCGCACTGCGCTCATAATAATGACAGAATCGGCGGCGAAGCCAACGGTTCCATTCAAATAGATTGAAATTTGTATCATGTAAGGAGACCATAGATTATGGCAAGCAACAAGAACGTAGTTCCCGAAGCAAAAGCAGCACTGGAAAAGTTCAAGATGGAAGCAGCAAACGAAGTCGGCGTATCTCTGAATCAGAGCTACAATGGTGACATCACCGCTCGTCAGGCTGGCTCTATCGGCGGACAGATGGTCAAGAA
>DLLB01000058.1 GCA_002477905.1 Clostridiales bacterium UBA7573
TCCGCACATTCCGGTAACGCGCGGTTTTGGACGCTTCCACAAACAGCTTCGGTATGGTGTTCGGCACAATCACGCCCATAGAAATTTTCTGACCGCCATATTTTTTTACATATCGCTTCGCCGCTTCCGCAAGTGAGAGCTCCGTTTCTTCGGGCTGTAATAACTGGTCAAAGTCGATAAAAGACAGTTCCGCGAAAATCAGATTATCTACTTCACAAAATTCTACCTTTTCAAACGATAAATCACCGCGCCAAGCCAAATAATCAAATAAGGTTGCCATTTTTCGCATTCCCCCCGTCCTTTTCTGTCTTTATTTTATCACAGTCTTACAGATTTTACAAGAAGCGCAGGAAAATTTTTTCTTAAAAAATTCCCTGCGCTTCTTGTGCTCCGATTTCCATAGATGGTTTTATGTAAGATTCCACCCGATCAAACGGGATCTGAAAAAGCACGGCAATCTCCCCATACAGGCATTTTTTCGTCATTGCCTCATATTGCAAATCCAATTCCGATAGTCGTCGATGTGCGTTTGTCGCCTCTGTGCGGCGTATAGATATTGTTTTCAAAAGCCGGAGCCAAGCCAGCGGCGACTGCGCGTTCCACATTTTTCGATAAATTTCCCGTCGCTGTTTCTCATTTTCAATTTCCAATGGCAGCAACATCGGAAGTTCTTTCAAAAGCGCTTCCATTTGTGCCCGTTCCGTTAAGGAACGCATGACCTGCTCTGCCTGTCCCATCGGCACATACAAAATGGTATCCGCGAACAGCGGATGCAACTCAAAATAAGATCCTTGTGCGGGAGTTCCAAAAGGACAAACATTCCTTTTCACGATTTTGCAGGCTCCGTATTGCCCGTACATGACCACATCTCCGTCTTTCCACATAAATAGTACCCCCTCAAAAAGAAAAATACAGCGCAACCATTCAGTTTCCGTTGCGCTGTATTTTTCGTAAACTTTAATCTGCTATGTATAGGATACCATATTTTCTTGAAAAATGCCACAGGCAGTTTTCACAAAATATCTTTATTTTTGTGCGCGTTTTCACGAATTGCCCTTCCCGTAAGCACTCTGCACTCTGCCGGCATACATCCGCAGGTCGCGTCTATTTGCACGGTCGCAGTATCACCGTCCAGTCGAAACAGATAGGTCAAGGTTCGTGGGGAATTGGTCAGACGTAAAACCATTTTGACAGCCTCCCCGCACTGTTCAAAACTGGCATAGCCGCGTAAAAGTTCCGGGAAGTCATTGCGCATCAATCCTATAAGTTTTGGCATCATGCCCGTTCCGGTAAATGAAAACGGCAGATATGCCCCGTTTGCCGCAGAAATCGTCTGTACCGTATCGCCTTGTGAAAAAGTAAAACACAGGATGTTTTCCCGACAGGAAAGAGAAAAAGTTGTGATTCCCATCGGGTTTTTATCTGCACGATACCAGACGCCATCGTTCGAAAGCGGTGCGACAGCACCGCTACAAGGTGGATAAGAAAGCATCGCGCATGTCGCATCGTCTGTGCGATGCAAAGAACGCACCAACTGATCGACCAATGTCAACTCCATCTGTGTATCCAGACATTCCGCCTGCACAGCGACAATCACCTGCTCTTTTGGCAAGATCACCATCAACTGTCCGGCGGCGCCATCGCCGCGATAGCCGCCGAAAGAATTGAGCCAGATCTGATAGCCGTATCCGCAAGTCCAATCCGGCGTTCCGTTGTTTCGGTTGTCCGAAACCGCGGAAGAAGCCGCTGCAATCCATGCTTCGGAAAGAAGGCGTTTCCCATGATAAACACCGTGGTGCAAATATAACTGTCCGAGTTTGAGAATGTCTTCGCAACTCACATAAATGCCGGTCCCACCCTCATTTGCACCGCTTTGGGTATTCGTCCAATGCGCATGCTCGATTCCGAGATAACAGAACAAATGGGATTGCAGATAATCCAACAATGTCATTCCTGTGATCTTGGTCACGATCAGGGAAAGCAAAAATGTTGCACCGGTATTATAGGCAAAATGGGTACCGGGCTCATAGGGGAGCGGCTCCGCAAAAAAAGCACGCACCGCGTCCGGCGTCGCCGCCATATGCGCAAAGACGCATCCGGCGTGACCGGTATTCATCGACAACACATGTCTGACACGCATCGCAAGCAAATGCGCGCTTGGTTGTGCAGGCACCTCCTCCGGAAACAGATCCACAATCCGGTCTTCTACTGAAAGTAACCCTGCGTCGCAAAGCATACCGATGGCAGTCGCGCAAAAAGTTTTGGAGAGAGAATAAACCTCCCGTTTATCTGCGCAATCATACGGGTGCGCGGCAACCAATGCCGCACACGCGTCGTTTTCCCAGATTCCAAGCGTGTGAATATCGTTTCCATGGGCTCGATTTTCCGAGAAAAAGTGCGCAATCGCATTTTGAGAAATACCAGGTGCAATCCAGTTTTTCATCTGAAACCTCCGCCGAAAAACGGCCATTTTTATCGTTGTGATTGATTGTTTTAAGCGTTCATAATGATCGACAAAATCATCGGCTTCCGTTTGGTTTTATTATACAGATACCGGGAAAGTTCTTCTTTGACGCTGTTCTTCATCTGCGGCCAATCTACATAACCGCCCGCAAGACATCCTTCCAACGTTTTCCGCGCAATGTGCTTGATTTCATCCATCAGTGCTTCCGCCTCCCGCACATATACAAAACCGCGGGACACAATATCCGGACCGGATACAATGGTCGCATCCTGCGTATTGATCGCGGCAACCACAATGATTACACCGTCCTCTGCCAAATGACGGCGTTCTCTAAGCACAATGTTTCCGACATCTCCCACACCATAACCGTCCACCAACACGTTTCCGGACGGTACAACGCCGTTGAAACGCACGCCGTTTTCGTCAATTTCCAAAACCTTTCCGATGTCGGAAATAAAGATCCGGTCCGCGGGCATGCCCATATACATCGCGATTTCCTTGTGCTTGACCAGATGCTTATATTCGCCATGGATCGGCATAAAATAGCGCGGACGCGTCAAAGCATGCATTAACTTCAATTCCTCCTGGCAGGCATGCCCGGAAACATGCACATCCACTGCCGCATCCCGGAAAACCGGAATCCCGCGCCGGCAAAGCTCATTGATGATCTTATCCACCAGCTTTTCGTTGCCGGGGATCGCATGCGCACTGATCACCACCAAGTCCTTTGCGTCAAGCGTCACCTGGTCGTGATCGGCGTAAGTCATGCGATAAAGCGCAGACATCGGTTCTCCCTGGCTTCCGGTCGTAATCAGTGTGACCTGTTCTTTCGGATAGCGTTTGATGTCATGAATATCGATCAACACGCCCTCCGGCACTTTCATATAACCAAGCTCTACCGCCGCGCCGACAATGTTCAGCATACTTCTTCCGGTAATGGCGACCTTTCTGCCATATGCCGCGCTGACATTGATAATTTGTTGTACCCGATGCACATTGGAGGAAAACGTTGCAATGACAATCCGTTTATCTTTATTGCAAAGGAAAATATGCTCAAAAGAAGCGCCCACCGTCCGTTCAGACGGCGTATAACCGGGACGCTCCGCATTGGTGGATTCGCACAGCAGCATTAAAACCCCCTCTTTGCCAAGCTGACCAAGCCGTGCGAGATCCATCACTTCGCCTTCAATCGGCGTCAAATCCAACTTAAAGTCACCGGAATGCACAATTGTGCCAAGCGGCGTCCGGATTGCAAGACAGCAAGCATCCGCAATAGAATGGTTTACCCGAATAAATTCCACGGAAAAAGCGCCTGCGGAGATCACACTGCCCGCGCTGACACATTGCAAAGTAGGCGTATAGCTGTAACTATGCTCCGCCAATTTATTTTTCAGAATACCAACCGTCAGACGCGTCGCATAGACCGGAACATGCAGACTCCGCAGAACATACGGAACAGCACCGATATGATCTTCATGTCCGTGCGTAATGAAAATGCCGCGGATCTTTTCTGCGTTCTTCTCAAGATATGTGATATCCGGAATCACAAGATCAATTCCCAACATATCCTCATCCGGGAATCCCAATCCGCAGTCTACGATAATGATGTCATTTTCATACTCCAGAACCGTCATGTTCTTGCCGATTTCGCTTAAACCGCCAAGGGAAATGATCTTCAGTTTTCCAAGCGGTGCACGCTTTGTACTTTTCCCGCGCTTTGCCGGCTTTTTTTCCTCCGGATTCGGTACCGGCGTCGGCAAAGCCGAAACTTCTTTAATCTCAATCTGCTGCTCCGCAGAAACGTCTTTGGAATGATTCTTGCGCCGCACCGCAGGAACCGCGGGGATTTTCCCCTCCGTCTGCGTTTTGGGGGTAGGCGTATACTCTTTCTTTTTTGCAGTTTCTTTTCTGACAAATCCCGCGCGCGGTTTCCGGTCTTTCGGTACATTCTTCGACGTATTCGATTCCTTTTGTGTATGCGGCGCCGCGGGTTTCGGCGCGGACGAACGTCCTGTCCGCTTAGCCGGCGTAGATGATGCGGATTGTGCTGCCTTGCGGGATGAATTCTGTGCATGTTCGGCTTGCGTTTTGGTTCCCGGTTCTTTTCCTGCGTTTTCTTTCTGCCGTGCCGGACGTGATGGACGACGATTTTCCGTTTGCGGCACACGCTCACTTTTTTGCCGTCTTTGCGCCTGCTCAAAAGACGGAGCCAATATCTGATCGGTAGTAGATACCTTTTGTTGCTTCCGTTCCGGATCCTGCGGTTTCTTTTCTCTGTAAGGTTGTTTCATAAATCCTCCTGATTCTCTGTATTTTTCTATTCTCTGAATCCTTGTACATGCAATCGTTCTTTGCAAAACAGGAAAAGCGGGCGTGCTCTGCCCGTTTTTTCGCTTGGCAAAACTGCGTTCCTTGTCTATTCCATCCATGTTTGACAACATACGAAAAAGCCGGTTGCAAGCCGGCGATATAAAGTTCAGTTTCCGTCTTTCCTTTTAGAAAAAGGCGCCGAAAAATCCCCCTCTCCATAGATTTTATGGCAAGGGGTTCGGGAAGTGGAAATCCTATTTTGCAGATCTGCCCGTCAAAAAGGTGTTGGTATTCCTTCTTGGCACTGTTTCCGTTCCGCGATCCGCAGGCTTTCCACATTGTCACGTTCCAATACATCTTTGACAGTATACCACAATTTTATGAATGTTTTCCATATATATCATGACCAAGCTGTGAATTCAAAGGAATAAAGTCTATCGTTTGCGACATCCTATCTGTAAAAATCATAGAAAAACGGAGGATTTTCTTATGACACTTTCCAAAAAAGAAAAAAAGCTACCGCCGCGTCGGAACACTTCCGCTTTTGCACACTTAGATCGGGATAACAAAACCGATCCGCTTGGTATGTATACCGGCGTCCCGACCGTAGATGGCTATACGCAGGACGGAACCTATCTCGGTCAGGTACGCGACGCACAGGAAAAACCCATTCAGGACGTAGACGATCTGTAAGCAAAGGAGCAACCCTGTGCGGAAGTCCACCGGGGTTGCTATCGCAACAGCACATATAAGACAAAACACACCAGCGCGCTGCAGGATGCGCCAAAACACCACCATCCCGCACAACGCAAATATTCTTTTTTCGGCAGACGCTTGCCGGTACGCAATTGATTCTCCGCTACAATGCGATTGGCTTCTTTTAATAATGCATTCTCATCCTGTAAAGTCGTACTATGTTCTTCACTCACAATAAAATACGCTTCTTCAAATAGTTCGCTCCCCGTATTCTTTAACCAGATCATATTTTTTTTGCAACCTTTTACCATTTGACCTCGCTCCTTTCCGTTCGGTTTTAAGATAGCCCGTTTTTTCCAAAGTTATACATATTTTTTCATTGTCCCGCATAAAAATGCGCTTCTCTGCACATCCTTGTTCCATTCCAGATACGGAGGAACAGTATGCAGGTCATTTTGCTTGCGGGTGGAAAAGGAACCCGATTATTTCCGATCACCCAAACCCGCCCAAAACCTATGGTGCCGATTCAAAATGAACCGGTGATGGCGCACATTCTGCGTTTGCTTGCCAAAAACGGCATCGATCACGTCACAGTGACGACACATTATCTGGGCGATCAGATTCAGAACTATTTCGGAGATACGTTTGAGCAAATGCATTTACAGTATCAAAAAGAAGAACTCCCGCTCGGCACGGCTGGAGGCGTGAAATTGGCGGCAAGCGGAAAAGATGATGTTTTGGTCATCAGCGGGGATGCCTTTTGCGAAACAGATTTACAAAACGCAATTGCCTTTCACAAGAAAAAACGAGCGGACGCGACCTTGATTTTATCACGGGTAGAAAATCCGCTGGAATACGGCGTGGTCGTGTGCGATGCAAACGGAAAGATTCGTGGTTTTTTGGAAAAGCCATCTTACACACAAGCCTGTACCGATACGGTAAACACCGGAATTTATTTGCTTTCTCCCCGCGCAATCCAAGCCATTCCCGCAAAAATCCCTTACGATTTCGGACAGGATCTGTTTCCCAAGCTCCTTGCGGCTGGGGCGGAATTATACGGCTATGTTTCCAAAGAACCTTGGTGCGACATCGGTTCTTTGGAAAGCTATTATGCCTGTAATTTTGCGCAGTGCAACCTTCCGAATATCCTTGCGCCGGACGTGCAAATCGCGACAAGTGCACAGTTACGCGGCACCATTTTGATGAACGGATGCGAGATCGGAGAAAACAGTGTGGTAACCGATTCTATTTTGTGCGAGCAGATTCAAATCGGAAACGGATGCGTCATTGAAACGGGATGCGTCATTGGCGCAAATTGTAAACTCGGAAACGGTGTGCACATCCGAAAAGGAACGATTCTGCCACCGAACTTGGAGATGGAGGAAGAAACAATCTGTATGCAAAATTTCACTTTTTCTCAAACAGAGGCACGTCAATTCGATGAATACGGACTTTTGGGCAATGCAAAAGAACTGACACCGGAATTTGCTCTGCGGCTCGGCAAAGCCGCGGCAAAGGTTGGAAGTCCTGTCGGCATGCTGTCCGATATGCATCCGCAAAGTCAGCTATGCGCGGACGCTTTTCTCTGCGGAGTACGAGCGGCAGGCGGGGAATGCTACCGGTTCGGAACCGGCTTTGCCGCCATGGCGGCGTTCGGTGCAAGAACCTACGCAACGCCGCTCACATTTGCCTTTTCCATGCGTACAGACGGATTGCTCCGCATCCGATTCTTTGATGAAACCGGTTGCTATCCGTCCAGAAAAACGGAACGGGCGCTTGCACAGGCGCTCACCCAAACTACCTCTTTGGATGAGACTGTTTCTTTAGGCAGTGTCAGTGAAATTCCGGATCTTGCAAACCGTTATCGGGATGCATTAGGAGAAAGTCTTTCTTCCCCATTACTCTCACAGAAAATCATGGTAAGTGAAAACGCGCCCGGCGAACTGTTGGCACAGGTACTACGCAAAGCCGGCGCCCGCGTTACACAGACCGCGGACGCTTTACGATTGATCCTGGACGAGGATGGCTTTTCGGTATCCTTATTTGAACCGGGAGAACATCCTTTTGCCTGCGACCAGAATCATATCCTTGCCATGCTGTTACAACATCGTCCGGTTTCCGAACCGGTTCTTTTACCGCTTCCCTACACCGTGCCGCAGGCGGTATCCGACGCTGCATCGCAAGCCGGATATCAGGTAGCGCATTTTGCCCATGCCGCTTCGGATCCCAAAGAATTGCAGGCGCGCCAAAACCGCAAGCAGTTTCCGTTTTTATGGGATGGATTATTTCTTTCCCTCGCCTTGCTCTCGGATTTGGAAAAACGGCAAACGTGTGCCGCCGATTTTGCCAAAACATTGCCCGCTTTCTGTACCACCGAACGGAATTTCGGTGAGAAAGGCGTTTATTACGGCAATTTATTGGCAAAGGTCGGAACGCCGGACGGAGACGGGGTTTGTGTAATCTTCGATGCAAGACGGCGGGTACGTTTTATTCCACACCGTCACTTCGGCGTGCGG
>DLLB01000047.1:0-3641 GCA_002477905.1 Clostridiales bacterium UBA7573
CGTTTTTTACGGACTTGTGCACCCTCTTTTTTTACGCTTTTTGCCTTCCGTTTCAAATCACAATGGCTTTTTTCTTTCCCTTGCTGTTGCGCGGATACTCCCGAATGCGCGTAATATACTCCAGATTGATCGCCTGCAAGCCCTCTTTATTTTCCAGAATCAAACCGCCGTCCGTTACTTCTTTCAGCGTTCCTTGGATGGCTGCCGAGGTATCTGTCACTGTGTAGATAATGCATTCTTTGCCGATAAACTGTTTTGCAAGTGTTTCCATCGTAAGTTGATTCTCCTTTGTTTTTTTCTTTTTGTTCTGATGATGGCAGATTGCGAGCGTGCGCTTACGTTTCTGCTGCCAAAGCAACAGGATCAAAAGCAAGATCAAGATTATAAAGGTTGCGTCCAAGGTTTCACGCTCCTGTTCTTCTCTTTCCATTTCCGGCAAAATAAAACTTCGCAGACGCCGGCGACAGAATATCTTTTTGCAAAAGATTCCTGTCATGTTGAAAATCTTTTTCCGCATTCTATTATAACAAACGGAAAAACAATTGTAAAGCCCTTCCCATCAAAAAAATCAGATTTTTTATTTTTTCTGCACTTTTCAGAGATTCTTGCTGTTTTTCCGATAGGCGGACGCACATACTCCGTATGTTTTCCGAAACAACGTTTTGAAATGAGATTCGGACGAAAAGCCGCAGGCGGTTGCAATTTCATACACGGGAAGCGCGGTTTCCGTCAGCATTTCCCTTGCATGGCGCAGTCGCAATGCCGTAAGATAAGCATGCGGCGTACGTCCGGTTGACTTCTCAAACAACCGACATAAATGGAGCGGAGAATATCCTGCTTGTGCCCCCAGCATCGTCAGATCCACCCGTTCCCCGTAATGTGATTCCAGATACAAAAGCGTCTGACTGACAGCAGGGGGCAATTCCGTTTTAGCACGATACCGTTCCGACAATCGCGCAAGCAGTACCATCAATAACCCGCTTTGCAAAAGCGGTGCCGTCAGGGTATCCGCGTTATATGCGTGAATAATCTTTGCAAAATCTTCTTCGAAATCTTCTCCGGCATGAAAATACAAGGGGAAATCCGCAAATATCGGATGGTGTACCACAGTTTCCGGTGCTCCGATGTCAAAATAGATGGTATCACACCGAAAATGCAAGCGACTGGTAATGTGTGTACCGGGTGGACATAACCGAACATCGCCCGGCATCACTTCATGCCATATCCCGTTCAGACAATAGGCACCATCCCCATCCAAAAAATAACCGAGTTCATAGGATCGCGCCGTCCTGCCGCCGCTCTGCATGCGTGGCATGGTGCGGGAATCAAAGAGTCTGGCAAGACGAATATGCGGAAGAAAAATCTGTTGCGGCTCTATTTTTTCGTCCATAAACCTTCCTTTCAGAAATGTATAAAAATCGCACGATTCTGTCAAAAAAACATCTTGTAATTGCTTTCAGTATAGCATATAATGAGATTGCTGTCAATGCCATATCATTCAAAATGTAAAAAAACAGACTGGTTGACAGATTTTCTGTAAAAACGATACAAGAGGTTGGTATGAACGAAAATTTCCTATCTGCGCCGCTTGCAAAGCGGCTCTATGAACATGTGGCATCCCTCCCCATTCTCGATTACCACAATCACCTTTGTGTTGCGGATCTTTTTCATGACCGAACTTATGCAACCATCACCGAGATGTGGATAGCCACAGATCCGTACAAGCACCGCGCCATGCGCATTCTCGGCGTTCCGGAGCAAAAAATTACCCAAAGCCAAAGCGCCTACGAAACCTTTTCCGCTTTCTGCGGCATTTTTCCCATGCTTGCCGGCAACCCGATTTACGATTGGGCGGCAATGGAATTGCAAACCCTGTTTGGCACTTCTCTGCTCCCTTCGCCCGCAACCTGTGACAAGCTCTGGGAGCTTACCAATACCGCTTTACAAAACGGACTTTCCGCGAAAAAATTGCTCGGAAAATTCCGGGTGGAATACAACGCGCCATGCGCGACGCTCACAGACGATCTGTCCTGTTTTTCCAAAGCAGATGGGCTTTGCCCTTCTCTGCGCGGCGATACCATCGTATTTCCAGATCGCGCGTTCCTGCAGACTTTAGAGCATCTGCAACAATGTCCCGTGGCTTCCCTTGACGATTACTTTACCGCCATCGCGCATCGGATGGACGCGTTTGCGGAAGCAGGATGCGTCTTTGCGGATCATGCGTGGGACGATACCTTTTGTTATTTCCAAGAAGACGGAAAAAACGATGCGCGTTTTCAACGACTTTATGCAGGGGAACTGCTCTCCGGAAACGATCGTATGGCACTTGCCTCCTGCATTCTGCGATTCCTTGCAGGAATTTACGCCAAGCGGCGGATGGTTTTACAGCTCCATATCGGCGCAATGCGGCAAACTTCCGCGCGTTTGCGCCAGATCGCGGGCGTTGCCGGTGGATTTGCCGGCATCGGTTCTCCGGCCGACGTTCGGGCGATTCGCACTTTTTTAAACGATGTGGAATCCGCGTCAAGCGGCTTGCCCCGCGTCATTCTGTTTCCGCTCAACCCGACAGACACCGCAGATCTTGCAATTCTATCCGGTTCTTTCTGTCGGGATGGCGAAATCGGCACAATCACACTTGGTCCCGCTTGGTGGTGGTGCGATCATGCAAACGGCATCCGCCGCGTATTGACCGATACAATGACTTACAGCGTTTTATCGGTTTTTCCAGGCATGGTCACCGATTCCCGCAGTATTGCCTCCTTTGTCCGGCATGACTACTTCCGGCGGATTTTATGCGCTTTCCTTGCGCGGGAAGTCGCAGACGGAACGCTTCCGAATGACGAAACGCTTCTTTGCGAAATCGCATATGCAATTTGTTACGGCAATGCCAAACGTATGCTTTGCGAAAGCGGGGGATTCCAATCATACAACCCTTGATTTTTTGTCCCTTATTTGAATACCATAAAAAGTAAAAAATACAGGAAAGGATGATCTCTCATGCAACAAAACCATTTTCAAAATGCCGTAACCGTTATCACAGGTGCCGGCGGTACCATTTGTTCCAAGCTCGCGCTGGATCTCGCCGCGGAGGGCGCGATGGTCATCTTAGTCGGCAGAAGCATGGAAAAGTTGCTTGTCACAAAAGAAAAAATTGATGCCATCGGCGGGAAATGCGACGCATTTTCCTGTGACGTCACCGATCGTGCGGCAGTGGACGCGCTCGCGGCACAGGTAAAAGCGCTTTACGGTCCCTGCCGCTATTTGCTGAACGGAGCGGGAGGAAACGATCGTCGCGCAATGCCCACCATTCCCGCATTTGATCCGCGGGAACTCACAGAGGAGCGTCCGGAAGAACTGCGCGGACTTTACAATGTGGATATGGATGCATTCGAGCAGGTTTTGCGCACCAATACCATGGGAACCGTTTATCCGACGCTCGCTTTTGCACGGCAAATGGCGGAGGCAGGCGGCGGCAGTATTCTCAATTTTGCCTCCATGAACAGTTATTGTCCCTTAACCCGTTGCTTTGCCTATGCCATGAGCAAAGCCGCCATTGTCAATCTCACGCAGTCGCTTGCCGCCTATTTTGCACCGGCGCATATCCGCGTCAACGCCATTGCACCGGGATTTGTGGTAAACGC
>DLLB01000047.1:3695-12866 GCA_002477905.1 Clostridiales bacterium UBA7573
GGAGCCGCCATTATCTCGGAACCGTAGAGGAAGGATTGACCGCGCGCGGGCAAAAAGTCATTGCGCATACCCCTATGGGACGGTTTGGGGAAGCAGGCGAAATGACCGGAGCCGTAAAATGGTTATTAGACGAGCAGGCCGCCGGTTTTGTCACAGGCGTCACAATTCCCGTAGACGGTGGATTTTTAACCTTGGGAGGCGTGTAAGTATGATTTTAACGGATTACTTGCGCGCGGAAAAAGACGCAACCTGGGATGTTGCCGCCGCATGCGGCGTGCGCCACGCAGTGATTCGCCTTCCGGAGGACGGCTCTTTTGACTATACCTCCGCCGCGCATTGGAAATCTCTTTGCGCACGCTATGAAAGCGCCGGCTTTACGCCGCTTGTTTTGGAGCCGCTTCCCAATGCGTTACACGATCATATCAAAACCGGCGACGCCCTGCGCGACCAAAGTATAGATACCTTTCTCATGATGCTCCCCTTGATGCAGGAATGCGGGATCACCACGGTCTGCTTCAATTTCATGGCATATCTTGGATGGTATCGCACGGGAGATCAGTTTCCGGAGCGCGGCGGCGCGACTGTAACAGGCTTCCGGTTGGCAGATTTCCATGCCCCCGCAGCAAAAATTACGGAAGAACAGCTTTGGGAGCATTACGCTTATTTTATCCGCGCCGTCATCCCCTACGCGGAGCGTTACGGCATCCGGCTTGCGCTTCATCCGGACGATCCGCCCATGCGGAAAATGGGAGAGCTTTCCCGCATTATGGTGTCCTATCAGAATATCCGCCACGCTGTACGGGACATCGTACAAAGTGATTGCCTCGGCGTGACCATGTGTCAGGCAAATTACTACGAAATGGGCGAAGATCTTTTTGACATTATCCCGAAGCTGGCGGACAAGATCTTTTTCATCCACTTCCGAAATGTCAAAGGCACCTTGCACGAATTCTACGAAACCTTTCACGACAATGGGGAACTTCCGATGGCGCGCCTGATGCGGCTATACCAGGAGCTTGGCATACAGGTGCCGATCCGTGTGGATCATGTGCCGACACTCCCCGGAGATTCCGGCGGTATCAGCGGCTATCAGGCACTTGGCAGATATTTTGCCATTGGCTATTTAAAAGGTCTGATGGAAGCCACGGAGCTGACCTGACAACAAAAAATCACCGAATTCCTCCGGCAACGGGAAGATCGGTGATTTTTTATTTGCAGGGAATTTAAGACACGGAAACGGAAATCAACCGGTATCCCGCTTCCTTGACAAGCTTTTTCCATACCGAATCCGCCACCGGTGCGGACAGCACCACGACCGCCGTTTTCTGCACATGGCTGACCGTTGCACTTTGCACCTGCGGCAACGCTTCCAGTGCGGTTTTAATCCGGTTCTCGCAATGAGCGCACATCATACCCGCAATCTGCAATGTTACGGTCTGCGTCTGTCCGACAGTAGACGCGGCAGAAATCTGCCCGGCTGTGCTTTTCGAACCCCGCCGCATATGTCTGCGGGAATGGTCATGCTTGGTTTCATACAGTTTACAGAAATTCAGGCGCAAGGCATTGGTGACAACACAAAAACTGGACAAGCTCATCGCCGCCGCGCCGAACATCGGGTTCAATGTCAGTCCCAAGGAAACAAAACATCCGGCTGCAATCGGAATCCCGACAATATTATAGATAAATGCCCAAAACAGATTTTCATGAATATTCCGCAAGGTTGCACGGCTTAGCCGGATCGCTGCCGGTACATCCGAAAGACTGCTTTTCATCAGTACCACATCCGCCGCATCGATTGCCACATCCGCACCTGCGCCGATCGCGATACCCATATCCGCACGCACAAGGGCAGGCGCGTCATTGATGCCGTCTCCGACCATCGCGACACTTCCCCGCTCTTTTTGCTTTTGAATCACCGCTTCTTTTCCGTCCGGTAATACGTCTGCAATCACTTCATCCACGCCGGCTTGCGCGCCGATGGCGCGCGCCGTGCGCGCATTATCGCCGGTCAGCATCACCACTCCGATCCCCATGTCCCGCAGTTGTTTCACTGCCGCGGGGCTGTCGGACTTGATGGTATCCGCCACTGCGATCATCCCGACAAGGGTACGATCCTGTGCAAACAAAAGCGGCGTCTTTCCTTGTTCTGCCAATACGTTCGCCTGCTCGATAAACACATTTTCCACCGCGATCTGCTCCGTTAAAAAGCGTACACTACCGCCGAGTAACGGCATTCCTTGCCACACCGCGCTGACGCCGCTTCCGGAAAGTGCCGCAAAATCCGATGCTTCCGCCGGCGCCATCCCACGTTTTTCTCCCTCCCGCAAAATTGCTTTTGCAAGCGGATGTTCGCTTTTGGCTTCCAGCGCAAGTGCCACTTCCAGCAGTGTCTGTTCCGTAAAACCGGTTGCCGGAATCAGATCGGTAACCTGCGGCTCTCCATTCGTGATGGTACCGGTCTTATCCAATAACACGGTATCCACTTTTCCTGTGGCTTCCAAGGACGCGGCGGTTTTGAACAGAATCCCGTTTTTGGCACCGATTCCGCTTCCCACCATGATCGCGACCGGTGTCGCGAGTCCTAATGCGCAGGGACAACTGATGACAAGTACGGAAATTCCGCGCGCAAGCGCGTAAGCGAATTCCCGCCCAAGCAGCAACCATACGCCAAAAGTAACCAGTGCAATCCCCATCACCGCCGGGACAAAGACGCCGGAAACCCGATCGGCAATTTTCGCAATGGGGGCTTTGGTTGCCGCCGCGTCGCTGACCATCTGGATGATCCGTGAAAGCGTGGTATCTTCTCCTACACGAGTTGCCTCACAGCGCAGATAACCGGACTGATTGATCGTGGCGGCAGATACCCGATCCCCTGCGGCTTTGTCCACCGGAATGCTTTCGCCGGTCAGAATGGCTTCATTGACCGCGCTGACGCCATCCAACACCACGCCGTCCACCGGAACGCTTTCTCCCGGCTTGACCGTAAATACATCTCCGACTTTCACCTGTTCCACCAAAACCGTGACTTCTTTTCCATCCCGTAACAAGGTGGCAGTTTTCGGAGACAGCCGCAAAAGGCTTTTCAACGCGTCTGTGGTTTTGCCTTTGGAATGTGCCTCCAGCATTTTTCCGACGGTAATCAAGGTAAGAATCATCGCGGCAGATTCAAAATAAAATTCGTCCATATACGTCATAACCGCATTTGTATCGCCGCGCAGTTGTGCGTCCGTCATGAGAAACAGCGCAATCACGCTCCAAACAAAAGACGCCATCGAACCGAGCGCAACCAGCGTATCCATATTCGGTGCGCGATGCCACAGCGCGGTAAATCCGCTGATAAAAAACTTCTGATTGATCACCATAACGATCGCGGCAAGCAACAACTGCACCAATCCCATGGCAACATGATTTTCCGCAAAAAACGGCGGCAATTTCCATCCCCACATCATATGTCCCATGGAAAAATACATCAGAATCACAAGGAAAATCACGGACGCAATCAACCGATGCTTTAACTGCTTGGTTTGCACATCCGCAAAATCCTCTGATACGGTGCCGGCATGATCCGCTGTTTTTGCGCCCTTTATCTCTGCGCCGTACCCTGCTTTTTTCACTGCCGCAATCACCGCGTCATCTGTCGCACTGCCTTCCACGCCCATGGAGCCTGTCAGCAGATTAACCGTGCAGGAAGTCACACCCGGTACCTTGGATACCGCTTTTTCCACGCGCGCACTGCAAGCGGCACAGCTCATTCCCGTCACCAGAAATTGTTTCATATCCCCGCCTCTTTCAAATTACATAATTGTTTTCCGCTTTCATACCCGCAAGATCCGCAAGTGAAATGCCGGAAAAATAGCGTTTGGTCATATCATAATACGCCTCCCAGACCGGCAATGTCCGGCATCCGTCCGCGCGTGCGCACACCGGCGCACCGCTTTGCAAGCATGCAACCGGCGCCAGATTCCCTTCCGCAAGCGACAGAATCTCCCACATGGTAATGTCCTCCGGCGCTTTTCGCAACCGATACCCGCCGCCGATGCCGTGCGTACTGTCCACAAGCCCGCCTGCCTTCAGCGCCGGCATGATCTTTTCAATATATTTTAAAGAAATATCCTGCCGCTTGGAAACTTCTTTCATCGGAATAAAGTCTCCGGTCGCATGCTCCGCAAGATCCAATAAAATCCGGATGGCATAGCGTCCACGTGTTGAAATCATAAACAAACCCCTTTCGGTTTCCAGAATAGTATCCTCCAAACGGACGAAAATCATGCGTGCAGTCCGTTTTCGCGTCTATTATATACCAATCCGGTAGGAAAGTCAAGAGGGGAACGAAATTTCTCTTTTCCGAAATCCCAAATCCCATGCAAAAAAGGATCTCCCGCAAGAGATCCTTTTTGAATAGATTCCATTATCCTTGTTTTTTCTGCTTTGTTTTTTGATGCCGGATCCGCTTGTCGCAACGAACTGCAAGGAAGTTTCCCACACTTTGAAACATCTGCACCATCACGATCAACAGAATCACCGCGAATAAGATCACCGGATAATTGTATCGCTGATAGCCGTACATAATGGCGATATTTCCAAGCCCGCCGCCGCCGATGGCACCGCTCATTGCGGTATAGCCAAGAATGGTCGTGACCGCGATCGTCGCGTTGGAAACCAAGGACGGAATGCTCTCCGGGATCATGACTTTCACAATGATCTGAAGCGGTGTGGCTCCCATACTCTGCGCCGCCTCTATAATATTGGAATTAACCTCACGCAGACTGCTTTCCACCAGACGCGCAACAAACGGAAATGCCGCAATTACAAGCGGTACAATGGAAGCGACGGAACCGATGGTCGTTCCGACAAGCAAGCGTGTCAAAGGAAACACCACCACGATCAGAATAATGAACGGCACGGAACGTAACAGATTGACTACCACATTCAGCACCTTCATCAGCCATGCGGGAAGCGGTAATACTCCGTTTTTTTCACCGCACACAAGCAATACGCCCAGCGGCAAACCGATGATAAACGCAAACAAAGTTGCAACCATCGTCACATAAAAGGTTTCCCATACGGCAAGCGGAATATCGTTTTTCAGCAGATCCAGAGCGGTGCGGAATTTTTCCGCGGTAAATGTACTTCCCATTCCGTCATACCTCCTCTACCGTTACATTTTCGATGGCGCTTAAATAGGCTTTCACCGTCTCGGTTTTTTCTTTCCCGCCAGGAACGCCGAGCAACATCGAACCATAGGTTTTGTCATCAATACAACGGGTTGCCGCGGATACAATATTGACCGGAGCATTTTTTTCGATTGCCATTAAAGAGATCACAGGGGTACTAGCAGCTTTTGCACCGCTGAAAATCACCCGTAAGCGGGTTTCGTGCAAAGGATTGGATACGATATTGTCTGCGCCGTTCGGGAATACCAAGCGTCGTGCGGCTTCCGATTTCGGACTGGCGAAAACGGTACCGACTTCTCCGCTCTCCACAATTTCACCATTATCCAAAATCGCCACATGCGAGCAGATTTCCTCCACCACGCTCATCTGATGTGTAATCACGATTACCGTGATCCCCAGTCGTTTATTGATGTCACGGATCAATTCCAGAATCGCATGGGTGGTGTTCGGATCCAAAGCGCTTGTCGCTTCGTCGCACAACAGCACTTTCGGATTGGTCGCAAGAGCGCGCGCAATCGCCACACGTTGTTGCTGACCGCCGGAAAGCTGTGCCGGATATGCCAATGCTTTATCGGGAAGCCCTACCAACTCCAACAATGCGTGCGCTTTTTCCACAGCCTGCGCTTTCGGCACATGGGCAAGTTCCATCGGGAAGCACACATTTTTCAAGCAGGTCTTTTGCATCAGCAGATTGAACCCCTGAAAAATCATGGTGATGTCTCTGCGGGCAAGGCGCAACTGTTGCGGCGTGAGCTTGGTCATATCGGTGCCGTCAATGAGGATCTCCCCGCAACTCGGACGTTCCAGCATATTGATACAACGCACGAGGGTGCTTTTCCCCGCACCGCTCATACCGATAATTCCGAAAATATCTCCGTCATGTACAGTAAGATTGATATTTTGCAAAGCGACGACTTTGCCTGCCGCGCCGTCAAAGAATTTGCTTACGTTTCGTATCTCTATCATGTCGCTTCTCTGATTTTATGAGTTTTTGATGTCGTCCAGCGTTTTGTGCGTCGAAGAATAAACGCCCATCGGTTCTACATGCACAGCGGAGATCGACACAATGTGCGTACCGTTCTGCTGATTGAAATCATCTAAGTACGGTTTGTGCTGGAAGTAGTTTGCATCGCATTCCCCGTTTTCCACCACAGTATTCGGTACCACATAATCCGAAAGCACTCTGATTTCCAAGGTAATATTTTTGGCGGCAAGAATTTTCTTGACCTCTTCCAAAATTTCCGCATGCGGTGTGGGAGAAGCCGCAACCGTAATCTTTTGTCCTGCCAGTGCGGCGTAATCCACGGACGGATCATAGCCGTCGGTTGTCGTGTCGATGGTGCTGATTACTGCGCCGTCATATTTCGATGCGATAAAATCCGCAACCTGCTTGCTTTCCAAAGCCGCCTTCAGCGCTTTAATCAGCGGCTTCTCCTCGTTGCCGCTTTTCACGGCAAGAATATTGGAATATGCGGAATAAGAGCCTTCAATAGCAACGGAATCTTTCTTTGGATTCAGTCCTGCGGAGATGGCATAGTTGGAATTGATGACCGCATAATCCACATCCGGCAGAATATTCGGGAGCTGTGCGGCTTCCACTTCTCTGAACTGAATATTATAAGGATTGTCTACAATGTCGCGCACGGTCGCGGTGATTCCTGCGCCTTCTCTTAATTTGATCAGCCCGTTCGCTTCCAATAAGAGCAACGCGCGCGCTTCGTTGGTCGCGTCATTCGGTACGGCGATCGTGATGGTTTTCTTTCCGCATCCGGTGAATGCGAATACACTGAGGGTAAGTACGGCAATTAAAAGAATGGAAATCAGTTTTTTCATGATGGTTTCTACCTTTCTAAAATTAAAAAAATTAAAAATAGGATGTTTTAAAGGATGTTTCTATGCAAAAACGACAGCGACACATTCGCTCGAATCTGAAATTTGCCCGTACCAGAGCTTCCAAATAGTTTTTCATAAAGATCCTCCGACAAACAGAATAAAAATAACCGGGATGCTTCGACCGAAGCTCCCGGTTAAAAGCAAATTGCATCGGCTGTATTTGCCAAAGCCGTTACTGGTTTGCCTCTAATGGAGAACGTGTCGAAACGAGGGTAGCGCAAAACATGCACATACCGAAAGGCATGCACATCTCCATCATTCTGTAAGAAATCGTGTATGTCTTTTTCATGAGCCGTTCTCCTTTCCGATTGAAATATGATTGTGGTTATGATACCACACCTGCGCCGATTTGTCAAGGTTTTTCCAACATCTTTTGAAAGATTGCAAAAAAAGCCGGAAGAAGAAACCAAAAGTTTGTATTTTTCGTGAATTGTTACAAAAAAAGCGGTCGATTTTTTCTCAATTCCACCTTGACTTTGCCATTCGGTCCCGTTATAATAAACCCAGATGGAACGATCAAAAATGCAAAGGAATCTACGCTATGAAAAAATACACGTTCGGCACGCCCGAAAAACTGGTACCTTCCCGTTTTTGCAACGGTTTTCACTATGTGGAAACCGACGGAAAATACCCTGCCGCCAATTTTCATTTCAAAAAAATTGCCTCCGGTTGTGTATTGGAATTTCCGATTGCGGACGACTGTCACATTTACGGCTTCGGTCTTCAACTCAAACAGTTTGACCACAGAGGTCGGAAATTACGACTGGATGTCAACGCAGATCCCGTTTCCGGCGATGGTGAAACACACGCCCCCGTCCCTTTTTTTGTAACCAATCAAGGCTACGGCATGTATTTTGATACTGCCCGATATGCCGAGTTCTACTGCGGCAAGCAAAAAAACAACGGTCGTAAGACGCCTCGCTCCCGATACGGCGCCGCCGGTAGCGAAGCGGAGTTGTACGCGGTCCGCAAGGATACGGATTTGATTATGAGCGTCAGGATCCCTGTGGCGGCAGGGATTGATGTCTATGTCATAGAAGGAGACACGATCACCGACATTGTAAGCCAATATAATCTGCTTGCAGGAGGCGGTCCGGTGGTTCCCACATGGTCCCTTGGACTTCTTTACCGCTGTTACTATAACTGGGGCGCAGAACAGGTAAAAGCAACCGCAGATTATTTCAGAAACAGCGACATCCCATGCGACATAATCGGTCTGGAACCCGGCTGGCATACCCATGCGTATTCCTGCACCTATCAATGGAGCGAAAAATATCCGAATCCCGACGAATTGATCTCCTACCTGAAAGAACGGCATTTTCATATCAACCTTTGGGAACATGCTTTCGTACATCCGGACGCAGAATTTCACGACGAGCTGGCACCCTATTCCGGCGATTGGCTGGTATGGGGCGGCTTGGTTCCTGACTTTGCAACCGAACCGGGGCGTAAGATCTTTGCCGATTATCACCGCAAAAAACTGGTTGCACACGGAATTGACGGTTTTAAACTGGATGAGTGCGACTCCAGCGACTTCACCGGCGGTTGGAGTTTTCCGCTCTCAAGCGAATTTCCGTCAGGGCTGGACGGCGAACAGTATCATTCCCTGTTCGGTACCCTATACGCGCAAACCATTCTGGACGCCCTTGACGGTCATCCAACCCTTTCCGAGATCCGGCAGATGGGTGCGCTTGCCGCTCCTTATCCTTTTGTTCTTTACAGCGATCTTTACGACCACAAGGATTTTATCCGCGGCGTGGTCAACTCCGGTTTTTCGGGGCTTCTCTGGACGCCGGAATTCCGTCAGGCAGACACCAAAGAGGAATGTATCCGTCGGATGCAATGTATCGTTTTTTCCTGTCAGTGCTTAGTGAATGCCTGGTACTATGACGGCATTCCGTGGGTAATCTTTGACTGTGAGGACGAAATCCGTGAATTGATCAAGCTCCGCTATCGCCTGATTCCGATGCTGAAAAAGGCATTCGACACTTATCATGCAACAGGCAAGCCACCCATCCGGGCGCTGGTGATGGATTTCACCCACGATGAGAAAACCTATGCTGTGGATGACGAATACCTGTTCTGCGAGGATCTTTTGGTCGCG
>DLLB01000047.1:12922-13085 GCA_002477905.1 Clostridiales bacterium UBA7573
ATTTTGGTCGCGCCCATTGCCGCGGGAAGCGGCAACGAACGCGATGTTTATCTCCCTCGTACCGCAAGATGGGCAGACTTCTTTACAGGAGAGGAAATCGCGTTGCCCGAAAACGGCATTCTTCATGTAAACACCGAGGGAATTCCCGTTTACAAAAAACTTT
>DLLB01000053.1:0-3371 GCA_002477905.1 Clostridiales bacterium UBA7573
CCCAAAAACAAGCCGACTTCATGCGGAAATTCGGTTCCCGCCTGCATACGGGCGATCAGCTTTTTCACACACTGCTCCGGCCGATCCGCAGGGTATCCGTAGGCGAGCAGAATTTTTTTCGTAAGCGGATCCTGCAAATCCCGGTACAATCGCTTCGGACGATAAAGATACAGCAGTGTCTGCCGATCGGTCGTTTTCAGCGGAATCATCCGTGCGCCGCGCGGTACCAGCACCCGATTGATCCGGTTCAGACTTTTGGAAAGGGTATCTTTGCTTTCTTTCGGGCAAGGAAACAAATTGCCCGTTTTCAGCCCCGCGAGCGTCGCGGATGCATGGGTAATCACCAGCGTATCCGGCATTTTCGTTTCCTCCTGTCCGGTTGGATGTTTCTTTTTGGTTAGCATTTGCTAACCATTGGGGATCCGTTTCCCTTTCTATATTCATTTTATCCGATCTTCCCTGCTTTTTCTGCTCCAAAACGATCAGACTCGGTGCCAAAACGGCTTTCTTTGCCTTTATGACTGTACAAGTTGCGCCTGCCGCTTCCGATACGCCGTTGGCGACAATCCCATCACTTCGGTAAACGCTTTCGCAAATTTCGACGCATTGTCATAGCCGAATCTGCCCGCCACGGCAAGCACCGTTTCCTCTGTGGAAACAAGTACCTCTGCTGCCGCCTGCATCTTCTGCGCACGGATATAGGCGTAGATGGAGTTCCCATACACCGCTTTGAAACTGGTTTTGATCTGGGTAGCGGATTGGTGCAGAACCTGTTCCAACTGCCGCATGGTCACACGTTGTTCCATATGCGCCGACAGATACGCCGCAGTCGCTTTGGCAAGCCGTGCATGATTTTTTGATACCGGCACACAGCCTCGGCCGTCCTGTATCAGCGGCATTGTACTTAAAAACAGGAACAACTCCAAAATCTTCACTTTATGATACCCGCGCCGGATCGCCTGCGGCACCGTGTACAATTCCGAAAAGATATGTGCCACCGCGTCGCTTTCCCGTGTAATCACACATTTGCCCGCCTGTGCAAACCGTTTGGCAAGTTCTGCGGGACTGACGTTCACATCCTGCAAAAAACACGACAGGCAGCGCGGCGCACGGTCGATCTCCACGCGTACCGTAATTCCATGATAATGGCGAAGCGGAAAATAGGAGCCATAGGCAAGATCCGCCGGGCTTCCCACTGACAGATCCCCCGGCATCAGGTAGAAATACGTATCGCCGCTTTGACATTCGATGCGTCCTTCCCGGCAATGATTGATCTCAAAAATCCCATCGCGCGTCTCACACGAAAGCAAGGTTCCCTGCGTATGGACATCATTATAAAGCAAGGTGATCCCCGGAAAGACCTCATATGCCGTCCGCACAATCTCTCCGTCCCGATGCGTCACGCGGGTGACGATCCCCTCCTCCGGTAATTCTTCCGGCAAATGGCGCGGGCAAACGCAAGCTGATTGCATAGGATTTCCTCCCCTCGGTTCGTTTTTGGGGTTAGCTTCCGCTAACCGGCGGTGGGAAAATCAGCCGCTTTACGCGGCGATTTTCTTTCCTTGTTCAGCATAGCACATTTTTCGTGCTTTGTCAAGATTCGTTTTGCCTTAAATGCCGTATTTCCAGACAATGCGGTTCAGTTTTTCACCAAGCGGCTTTGCGAGCACTGCCAGAAAAATCAGATTGGAGCCCATATAAACGGCTGTTACGGGAATTGCCGCGACAATCGCCGCGACATATTTGGAAAGCGTAAAGGTGCCGTCCGCACTCATCACCGTCCAAATATCCATCAGTACGGAAAACAAAATTCCGCTGAGCACACCAAATGCGCCCAGTGCGATCCGGCTTTTGCGCAAAAGCGGTGCCGCCACACCGGCAAGAAAGCCGATACATCCCCACACCGCCATCTGAAACGGCGTCCATGGTCCCTGTCCGTACAGAATATTCGACAAAAGCGCAGTCAGCGCGCCGCAAAGAAAGCCGGACTGCGCACCGAGGTAAATGCCTGTGATCGTAACCATGGCTGTAACGGGTTTGAAATGTGGAATCGGAGCAAAGGCAAACCGTCCCAATACGGAAAGCGCCACCATGACCGCCAGTACCGCCAGTTTTGCGGTGTGTGTCCGTTTTTTTTCAAAGGTGAAAAAGAACGGCACACAGGCAAGAACGCACACACACAGCGAAACCCAAAGGTATGCCCGATCCGCAAATACTTTTACCCCAAGTATCACGCACAGAGGAATGAGAAGCAGATCACACGCAACACAAACCATCCGCTTCCATCGAATCCGCGCGTTTTGCGCCGGATTTTCACAGTTCGGTTCGTGCATCTTGCGTCTGCTCCTTTCCCAAAGCGATCACATCCTCCACCGTCACCGCGTGCGGAAATACTGCGCGCGCGATCCGGCTTGCCGCCGTAGTGTAAAACGTATTGGCGGAAAAAAAGCGCCGCGGGCAGGACGGGGAAAGCACTTCGCCGTGGAAAAACAGGGCGCAACGGTCGGCGCACATTGCGGCAAACTCCACATCATGCGTCACCAGAAATACCGTCATGCCCGTTTTGCACAAAGAGGCAAGCAGGGCGCATAAGTTCCGTTTTTCATAGGCATCAATGCCCTTGGTCGGTTCGTCCAAAAGCAACAGCCGCGGTTCGGTCAGCAAAATCTTGGCAAGTGCGCATTTCTGCATCTCGCCGCCGGAAAGATCATACGGATGCCGTCGGAAAAGGGCAGAAATACCGAAGGTTTCGCCGGCGCGTTCGATGGTCTGTACCGTTTCTTCCTTGGTCATTCCCAACACCCGGCAAAGATCCGCAAGGTCCTCCCAGACGGTCTTTTTCAGAAATACCGTTCGCACATCCTGCGGAAGCAGTGCCACATTGTGCCGATACAATGCGGTTTTCGGATAAGAAGCAAGCGGTTTGCCGAACAACACGGGTTTGCCGCGATACGGCTTTTCCATGCCGGCAAGCACCTTTAGCAAGGTCGTTTTTCCGGCGCCGTTGCCGCCAAGCAGTGCAAACAATTCTCCGCGGCGGCATACAAGCGACACACCACGCAGAATGTCCGGTGCGTTTCGTTCATATCGGAACCACACATTTTTCAAAGAACACGCGGCTTCTTCCGGCAAAATTTCCGGTTCTTCGGGAAGCGGTTGCGTTTGCTTCGCATAGCCCGAAAGAAATTCCTGCCCTTCCTTGACCGTCAGCGGGCAGGCACCGCGCTGCGACAGCCCCGCATAGATACGCGCCGCCGCGGGGAACCCCGCCGCAATCGGATGGGCGGCAAGCGTCTTACAAACCGTGCGCGGCGCGGCGGCGGAAAGCAACTTGCCTTTCTCCAGCACCAACACCCGATCGGCAAGCGGGA
>DLLB01000053.1:3454-37866 GCA_002477905.1 Clostridiales bacterium UBA7573
GATTCCAAGCTCCCGATTGAGTCGGTATAGGGTGGTAATGAAATCCGCGGCGGCAATCGGATCCAGTTGGGAGGTCGGCTCGTCAAGTAACAACAGCTTGGGGGAAAGCAACATTACGGACGCCAGATTCAAAAGCTGTTTCTGTCCGCCGGAAAGCGTTGCGGTCGCTTGGGTAAACCAATCTCCAATGCCGAAGTAGCTTGCCATCTCTCCCACGCGCAGGCGGATCTCCTCCGTGGGACAGCCGAGATTCTCTAAACCGAACGCCAGTTCATGCCAGACTTTATCCGTAACAATCTGCGCCTCCGGACTTTGCAACACATACCCGATCTGTGCGGCACTCTGCCGCGTGGTATATGCCGCAAGCGGTTTTCCGCAAAACAAAACGGTCCCCGTTTGTGTGCCATGCGGGGCGAGCTCCGGCTTTAACAGCCGCAACAGTGTGGTCTTTCCGCATCCGGATTGCCCGCATAATACCGCAAAATCGCCTTCTTCGATTTGCAGAGAAATGTCATCCAAGGCTTTTTTCGCTTGCCCCGGATAGGTAAAACTCAGATTTTCGAGCATAAGTAATGCCATCGTAACACCTCCGCAAATTCCATCAAAGTCGGTAACCCCACAAACATTCCAAACAGGACATAGCTGCCTACTGCCCAAGACGTTTGGATAAGCGGCGTGATTCTCGGATAAAACGAAAATCGCCACAAGCCGCACGCAAACGAAATGATCGCGCCTGCCGTAAACACCACCGCGGCACCAAGCAAACACCGATCCCCCGCCGTCCATCGGAACAGTGCAAACTGCGTTCTGCCGGCGCACCCATACCCGCGTGCACGCATAGAGGCACCGGTATCCACCGCATTTTCCAATGCCCATCCGACCAATGCGGAAAACACCCGCAAAGAGCCGGTCAGCTTTGCCACCACACCTTTTTCCGAATAATATCCCATCGCAATCTGCGCGGCTTTCATCTCCCGCCACTTCCGGACAAACAACGGCAAAAACCGCAGTGCCATGGAGAGAACCAACGAGGCTTTCGGCAAAATGCGTCCAAACAGATACAGCACCTTATCCGAGGTCATGAGAATCGAAAATCCCTTGCACCAAAACAACACCGCCAGCATCATCACTGCAAGATCCACCCCGTACAGGATCGCTTCTTTGGTCACGGGATTCCCGTTTAAGAAGAACAACGGCGTGACGCCGTTATGAGAGAACAGTGGATTGCAAAGCGCGATCAAGACAAACAGCGGCAGATAAAATCCCAGATCCCGCACAAACGCGCGAGGCTTGGAGAGCGACGCGCAAAACAGCAATCCGCCGCAAAAAGACAGTGCAAGAATCACCGGATGCGTGGTAAACATCGTGAACACCAAGATCGCCGTCAGATAGCAAAAAATCACGACCGGATGAAAACGTCCGAAGCCGGCGGTACTGTCATTCATACCTTTCCTCCTGTCATCATTTCACACCCTACATCTCTGCCGAGGTCACAGGTGTAAACCCATTCCACAATATCTCCGTCCGTTAAACGGTACTTGGAGCATCCGTAATCCGGAAACACACCGTTCACCCGATACATCCATCCGGAAAGCGGTCCGCAGGAGAACTCATACAGATAATGGATCCCCTGTACATACACCGAGCCAAACGCATTCTGATCCGCGCCTTGATATTCCATCTGAATTTTATGATACCGTGTCACACGGCTGAGCAGATCGAATACCGTATCGCCCTCCCGCAACACATAAACAGTCGCAGGTAAAATGATCCCATCTGGCGGCACAAATTCCGGACTTCGCAACGACTCCTCCAACTCGTCATAGTTGGCAAGAATCGTATCGCAACGGATGGAAAACGTCACTGTTTCGCTTTCGGGGGTAATATCGTCGATGTGCGTCAGATAATAGTCGTCCACCGATTGAATTTCCGTGCCGCTGATCAGCAGTGCTATCACCAGAACAAGTGCAAAAAGCGCAAGCAGATCTTTTTTCACGGTCGATCCTCCCACTCTGCGGCAAGCTCCGCCATTTCCCGCGCTTTGCGGTTATGCCGGCGCCGGATGCGCACTATCACCGTCCCGGTCAGCCCGATCGCAACCACCGCACCGATTCCCCCGATCCACAATGCGCGTATGCGCGTGTCCATCCGGATCTTCGCTTTTTGCAGATCTTCCGCATACAAAATATAACACCGGTCGTCGGCAGAGAGCGCGGCGTAACGCGCAACAAGCGCGTCCACTGTGGATTTATCGGACAAGGTAAGGTCGGTAAACGGGCAAAGTTTCTCCAAAATCTCCCGATTGATCGCGTCAATCTCGTCGGAAATTGCCATTACCTGTTGTTTCGCTTGCGTAAGGCGCGCCAAATAATCTGCTTTTTTCTCAAAATCAAAGCTGTTTGTAATTTTATAATACAGCCGTAGGACTTCCGCTTTTTGCGCAAGCGTCAGGGGAGACGGCAATGCGTCGGCGGCGCGCTGATCTGCTTCCGTAAAAGGAAACAGCACCGTTTCTTCTCCATCGTCCTCACTTCGGATGTCCGTTTCCTCCGCCACATAGGGGATGTCTGCCGCCGCAAGCAGTTGAGAAAGTTTGGCATATCCCTGTACATAACTGCGTTCCGACGCGTCGATGGCAAGATATGCCGTATATACAGATTGCAGGTTTTTTGCAGACGCGTCCGCGGGCAAAGCGGCAATCTCAGCAGTCACCGCCGCAATCTGCGCCTTTAATGCCGCGCTTTGCTCCGGTCGGAAATCGTAAAGCCGCCGTTCGCCGCGCAAAAAACGCAGAATCGCCGCAATGCCGTAAAGCGTCTGTTCGCTTGCCATAGAATTGGACCGGTCGGGAATGGAAGTCGGGTTCTCCGGATCGTACACAGTGGAATGCAAAAAACCGCCGTCCGCGTTGCGGAAACGAAGAATGGCATCCCACAGGGTATTGCCGTTCTTGCAAAAAGCCGGATCGGTAAACAGATCTTTGCCGAGTGCGCACAGCGCAACGGCAACCTGCACTGCACTTTCGCAGTTGGGGCTTCCCCATGCGGTATATCCGCCGTCCGCGTCCTGTGCGCCGGAAAGATAAGACAATGCCGCATCCACAGCCTGCCGCACCTTGCGCGTGCCGTCCTTCACCTCATAGACTTTTTCTTTGTGATAATAAGGGGCAAGCGCCTGCAACGTCATGGCAGTAATATCCGGATCGGACGCGCCGTACAGCGACCACCCCCCGTCCGCATGCTGTCTTTGCAAAAGCTGGACAATCAGATCATCCCGTGTGTAATGCGCACTTTCCGGCACGGCATAATTACGGGTATCCAGCGCCAATAATCCGAAAATATATCCGTTGATGCCCTGTTTACCGAGAATGCCGTTGCCCTTTTCGTCTGTACGGTCGTATACGCCGTCGGCAATGAGATCAATCGAACCGTCCGTACCCATTTTGCGGGGATTTCCCCCTGCCGCAAGTACCGCAAATGTGATCCGGTGCCATTCCGTGGCTTTGGCTTTATCCAGCTTCTGCGGCGTTTGATACCGTTTTTCCACCGTATCGTTCAAAACCGCAAGATAGTCGGCATAAGCATCCTCCATACCAAGACGGGACAGCCCGACCGGATACCAGTCGCCGGGCGTGCTGCCCGCAAGCGAAAGATAGGTACCGCAAAGCAGAGGATCTTGTACGGAAACGCCCATCTCCCGCTTTTTCCATGCGACGATCCCTTCCGCCGTCTTTTGTAATTCCGTTTCCAGATCCGTTTCACCGGCAACGGCGGCGAATGTCGCATAAGGAAGCAACAGCGCGATCCACAGTATCAGGATCCATCCTCTGAAAAAAGCCGTGCGTTTCATCGTAGTTTCCCCCTCTCTTTGCATTTTTGCCTGTTTCGTCTATGGAGATCGAAATTGTTTTTTCGTTAAGCCACGGCAAGCAGTGCCGCAAGCGCTTCTCTTGCCGCGTCCAGCGCTTCTTCCGTCACACCGAAAGAGCTGATGATCACATACGCATTCCGATAAGCTTCTGTGTCCGTTTTCCCCTGCTCTGCGGCGAGCGCCATTGTTCTGGCAAGCGCATCCCGCTGTGGGTTGACCTCTGGGAAATACGGATCCATTCCCCAACCGCAGTCGCCAATATCAGAACCGTATCCATAAAGCGTAAACTGTACGCGGATCACATCGTGATCCTGCGGATAGCAACCTCCCATTCCGACATTGGCAAAGGAACCGTTGACCATGTACATCCATCCGCTCATGAACGTAAAGCAGAATTCGCCAAGACCATCTTCCGGATCCGATTCTTCAATACTTCCGCCGTTTGCCTCCACGATCGCACGCAGGTTTTCCGGAATCCCCGCGCCGCTTCCGTCAAAATCAAATCCGTATACCATGGCAAGATAGAAGGAATCCTCCAATTTTCCGGTATGTTCTTCTGTATATCCGAATTCTGACAGATAGTAGCACAGAATATACGCCAGATTCAGCTGCTCTTTCAGTTGTGCAACATCTTCAAAAGAGAAATGCTCTGCCATTGCGGCAAGCGTTTCCGCGTCCAAAGTAACCTGCATCGGCGGGATCAGATAACCGCCGCCAATGGTGAACGCGTCCATCGACAGAGTGAATGTCACCGGCAATTCTTCAAAAATGACCGTATAGGTCACCGTAGTCGTGTGATCATCCGCTGTGGCAGTAAGCACAATCACATTTTCACCGTCCCGGAATTGGAAGGTATAGCTGGTTTTCTCCGCATCATCCCAGTTCACCGGCACGGACACGCCATTAAGCGTCATCGCAGACGCGATCTTTTCCCCTGTGGCGGAACGTGCGAAAACTTCCACAGTCATCGTTTTGCCATGATAGGTTGCACCGTCTGTCAAGGTAGAGGTGATCTTCGGATATTTCGCGGCTTCTTCCTCCGCATCGCGCTGCGCGGCGGTCTTGATCTTCGCCGTCTGCGCGTTGACTGCCGCCGTATCGAACGCATTGACCGCGTCTTTGTCCGTCAGCGCATGGATCTTTGCGATCGCATCGTCCTGTATCTGCTTGATTGCCGCATAATCTTCCGCGCGATAATCCGCTTCCGCGTAAACTGTCAGCTCTGCGATCTTTGCCGTCTTACATTCCGCAAGCGTTGCGGAATCCTCCGCGTCGCGCTGCGCGGCGGTCTTGATCTTCGCCGTCTGCGCGTTGACTGCCGCCGTATCGAACGCATTGACCGCATCTTTGTCCGTCAGCGCATGGATCTTTGCGATCGCGTCGTCCTGTATCTGCTTGATCGCCGCATAATCTTCCGCGCGATAATCCGCTTCCGCGTAAACTGTCAGCTCTGCGATCTTTGCCGTCTTGCATTCCGCAAGGTTGGCGCCGCACGCGACAAACAGCATGCATGCGCATAAAAGCAATGCGCATACCGCAAGTATTCTGTATCCTGTTTTTTTCATGTTTTTTCTTCCTTTTCTTTTTTATTTTCAAAATTTTTGCCGGGTACCTTTTTGCAGATCTTCTTTTGACTCCTTTCGTATCTGTTTTCACACGCTCGCGTCGCCCAACACGAAAAAAGGAAGCGTCACCGGAAAGAGCCGCTTACGCGGCAACATCGGCAACACTTCGCACCATAAGTGTGTAAATCCAATACGGCAGGTATTCTGACTCATGCGGTACTCCGAAAGAAAGGGAATACAAAGAAAGTCCGTCCAAGGCGAACCGACTCTCACACGGCAAATACAGGAATGGCGGTTGTTCAGGAATTGAACCTGATTTCCTTTTCATCTACTCAGTTTACAACTTTTCAAACCGTATTACACGGGTATTGTACCACAATCCTGAAAAAATTGCAAGAATCTTTTACAAAATTTCCGTTTTTCTTTTCGCTTTCGCAAAATCGCTTGGCGGAATGCCCACCTTTGCGCAAAATATTTTGGAAAACGAAAACGCGTCGGCATATCCTGTCAAAGACGCGGTTTTCGTCACAGACTGCCCCTCTGCAAGCAAGCGTTTGGCATGCTCCATCCGCACGCAAGTCAGATACGCTTTCATGGAAATCCCGTAATGCGCCTTGAACATCCGTGCAAGGTAGCGGCGGTCAAAGCCGAGCGACGCGGCAAGCCGCGTGAGCGTTGCGCACGCGCCATAATGTAATTCCAGATACCGGCGCGCCTGTTCATAAACCGGGCTTTGTCCGGTGGCGCTGCCAACCAGTCGGTATAAAATCTCATACACACAGGCAATATACGCCTCCGGCGCCAAAACCGCCTCCTGCACCGCGCGCTGTAACCGCAAAAACGTATCTGCCGGATAATCGCACACCGGTGCAAGCGTGCGGAGCTGTTCCAGTCCGTCGCCGGTAAACGCAATCCAGACATATTCCCACGGCTCTGCTGTGTCTGCCGCGTATACGGTGGTTTCCCCCGGAAAGATCAGAAAGATCTGCCCTGCGTGTACCGGACACACACCGGACGCATTTTGAAAGGTACCGCTTCCGCGCTTACAATAATGAATCAGATGATACGGGCGGATATGCGGACCGAACGTATACCCCGGATGACATGCCTCCCATCCGACATCATAGACCTGTATGCCGGTAAACACCGTATTGGGCGGCATCCGGCTCTGATAGGTGATCTCCACTTAAGTCGTTTCCTTTTCTTTATAATACAGCATACAGTGGCAATAGCCATAAAAATGCGGATCCCGGATCTTCTCCCGAAAATCCTTGCACATACACAACGTATCGTCATTCTGCTCCAGCATGCACGGGCAATGCCCGCCCCGCTTCGCCAATCCCGCGCGGATCTCCTCTACGACTCTTGCGTCCTCATTCAAACGAATCTGTGCCATTCTGCATCCCTCCTGTCACAGCGTTTCCCGCTGTCCGACACCATTATACGTGCATTTTGTGAAAAAAGCAAGTCCATTTTGCAAAATCAAACACATTTTTGGCAGAGTCCACAAATTCAGATGGGTTCGCTATACAACCGCAAAATCGGCAGAGACGGATGTCTCTGCCGAAAAAGGAGCCTGACGGTGGGAATCCCGTCAAAAGACTGCGTTTGCCGCCTGCGTAGATTATTTTACAAGATTCCGGAATTGCTCCACCGTGCCGTCAAAAGTAAACTGCACGCCCGCATAATACTCTGCCACATGCGCATAGTAAGCGTCGTCGCGATCTGCCGCCGCGCAAACCAGCGCCGTATCCACATTGTTATTGTCTTCATTGCAGAAGGACAGATACAGGTAGGAATCCTGTTGAAAAGTATAGGTCGCATTCGCCGTATACGGCATCACATATTGATACCATGACCACTGGGACAAACCGAGTTCTTTGTACAGATCTTCCGATTGTTCCGTTGCGATCCTGTTGCTGTTTGCTTCCGCCGCAAGGCAATACCGCACTTTGCTATAAGTGCAAGTGGCTGTGATTCCTGCCGGCACAAAAATCGTTTTCTCGCCGACTTTCATAGACACTGCGCAGGAATAGCCATCTCCATTATAGAAAACTGTCGCACCTTTTTCATTGCGGTTTTTATCGGAGGTAATGCGGATACTTCCCGTAGTCGTGTCAAACGGCATCAGCGACGCCCGCGCCAGGGCATCGGGATCGTAGGCTTTCCCGTCATACAACACATACGCGCGCATGTCCGCGATATGCAATCTTACGCTTGCCGCAGTCTTTTCAAGCTTTTCCATACGGGAAAGCACTTCCGCTGTGACTTGTGCGGGATCCTCTGCCGTCACGACCAACCGGAGCGTGTCGCCGATCTTCAAAAGTTCTTCCGTTTTGGCATCGGTCAGGTCTGCCGCCGTCACCGTTGTCTGATCCGGCTCCTGCGGCTTCGGACGGCGCACAATCTCCGCGGTCGGATCGGGTGTTGTCAACGTATAGGTTGCATCCGGTCCGGAACCGAAACGGATCTGATGCACAACTTTTGCACCGGCGTCAATGCTGATGACATCGAAAAGCGCTTCTGTAACCGTGCCGTTCTTTCTCGGATAAACAATGGCAGGCACATTCGTCACCGGTACGGTGCTATCCATCTGCTCTGTCCAAGTATCCTTGTACTGTCCGGAGGTGCCGATCGTCATGGTCGCCATCGCCGTCTGCGGATTGTAATAACACAGATCAGTGTGATGATGTCCGTACTCATAAGAAAGAATCATGCCGTTGCCCTGCCGTAGTGTGAAATCAAACAACAGCGGCACTTTGTTGCCATCCAGCTCCACCATCAGATTGGTACGGTAGGTACCTTTGGTCTGGAACGCCAAGAGCAAGCCGTTCAAGGCGTCCAGATTTTTGTAAGCCCAATAGTATTCAGACGGCGCCATTGCAAGTTCTTTTTCATAGCCCATATGGGAAAGGAACACATAGTTCCAGCCGTCCGGCGCCTTCAGCGCTTCAATCGCAAGCCATTGGAGCTGTCTTGCACCATACCCCCAATAGGTACAGCCGTTTAAATCCGGCGTCATTTTTCCGTAGTCGATTGCATCCAAGCAAACAACGCGCGTCTTTTTTGCCGCAAAATCATAGTAGTAATAAGCGGATTTTGCATTTTGAGAATCATGCACACGAGAGGTTTTGCCGTCATTTTTCACATTGGCGTCCGTTGCATAGTAGGCAAGGATCTCATCATACCACTTATCCGCGCTCATCGCGTGCTCATCCAGATAATTCTGCGCTTCCAAAGCGGAGAGCGTTTTTTTGAGCTGTCCGCTATTTGCAAACGTATAATAGTAGCTGTTATCATCATGGTTGCCGCGTAAAACCATCACCGGAATCTCGCATTTGTTCAGCGGATACAGGAATTTATCCATTGCCGCAATCTGCTTTTCGGTATCCGTATACATACCGGTGGTGATGTCGCCGCCAAGGCAGATGAAATCTATGTCGTTGTTCGGATCATCGTCTTTGGCAAGACGGTTGACCAATTCCACAATGGCAAGCAACTGCCGCTCAATCGCTGCGTCATGGTTGCCTTGATGCAAATCGGTGATGAAAATGTAGTTCACGGAACCGTCTTTCACTACTTTGCCAAGCGAAGCGACGGTTTCCTGTAATTCCTTCTCATAGTCTGCATCGACGGAGCCGGAAGGATTGCAGCAATACACCGAGTTGATTTTTTCTTTCGGCACCTGAATCACCACTTTTTTTGCAAGTTCCTGCATCACTTCATCAGAAGCCGTTTCAGACAAAACCGTCTGATCGGAAAGAGAAAACCGAACAAAGCAGTCCTGACCAATCTTGGTCAGCCCGGTTTTGCGTTTGGGGTTGTCGCCGGTGGTTTTTTCACCGGTATACCATGCAGACTGCCATACCATATCCGCATCATACAGATAAATATCGTATTCCTTCGGGCAATTGAACGTACTGCCTGTCGGCAGGAAAATGGCATAATTATTCCGCATGCGTTGTTTGAGCCATGTTGTACTGTTATCATCGTTGCCGTACCACAGCGTACCGTGATCCAGTTTCAGATACTGCACATAATCCGAAAGCGTAATCATACCGTTTGCGTCCGCTTCGTTCTGGCAGAAGGTGTATTCCCCTGCGGCAGGAACCTTGATCTCCTCCGGCTTTGCCGGCGGTGTGTAAAGCTCGCGCCGTGCGGCGGGCTGTGGATTATCCGGCTGATCCGGCTGATCTGTCGTGGTCGTAGTCGTAGCGGAAGTTCCCGGCGTTTGGGATTCTTCGCCGCAGGCGATCAGTGTGGGGAGCATCATACCGCACACCAAAAGCAAAGCGACGATGCGAAATAGTTTGTTTTTCATCATAAAATCCTTTCTGAAATCGTATTCGGTTTATCCTACAATTGCTTTGTACTGGGCAAGCGTACCTGTAAAGGAGAATGTTACGCCCGCATAATACTCTGCCACATGCGCATAGTAAGCGTCGTCGCGATCTGCCTCTGCACAAACCAGCGCAGTATCCACATGGCTGTTGTCATTGCAGAAGGTCAGATACAGGTAGGAATCCTGCTGGAAAGTATACGTCGCGTTTGCCTTGTACGGCATGACATATCCGTACCACGACCAACCGGAAAGTCCTAACGCGTCATACATCTCCTTAGACTGCTCGACCGCAATCGAAGCGCTGTTTTCCTCCGCCGCAAGGCAATACCGCACTCGGCTGTACGTACAGGTCGCCGTGATTCCCGCCGGCACAAAGATCGTTTTTTCGCCGACTTTCATGGATACCGCATACTGATACGTTGCACCGGCATTTTGGAAGCGCGTGGCGTTTAACTTATTGGTACTGTTTGCATTGGAAATAATCCCGTTGTTTCCGCCATCGCTTTCCGGTAAGATCGACGCCCGCGCCAGGGCATCGGGATCGTAGGCTTTTCCGTCATACAACACATACGCGCGCATGTCCGCAACTTTCAGCGTAACCGAAATACCCGCATTTTCCAGCTCGGTAAGCCGTGCCAGTACCTCGGAGGTACACGATGCCGCCGTATCGGCAGTGACGGTAAGGGAAACGATATTTCCCGCGTCTGCAAGCGCAAGCAATGCGTCTTTCTGCGCGTCGGTCACTTCCTCCGCAGACAATTCCGCTTTCGTGGCAAGATCGTTCTTTGCGACAAAGGCGCGATATTCCGCAAGCGTTCCCGCAAAGTAGAATTCTATGCCGGAGAGCGCGATGGATTGCGTTTCAGCGGTCAGCGCGTCGGTGCCTGCGGGCATTTCAATAGAGAACAGCAAAGAATACGCCTCCGGAACGGTGTAAGTCACATTCGCCGTATAGTACATATTCCAGTTACTCTTACTGCCATAAGTCGCGCAGAGTGCCGCCATCGTCGTTTCACAGGAATTGCCGCTTGCATCAAGCAAAAACAGACGGATGGGATAGGTACTGGAAATGGTCGTACCCGCACGCAGGCTGATCGGCGTTTTGATCGCCAATCCCGATTTCAGCGGCACATTGCACGGAATGTTAGTATAGTGCTGACTTGCCGCGCCCTGCCAGTACCCCGTGTTCAGTGCCACATCCGTGCGATGGAGCGGATCATACCCAAGCTCGCTTGCAAGGTCGATCTTCACCTTCACCACATTGTTGACATTCGCTTCCTCCAGCGCGGTCAGCATCGGCAGGAAGGATGCCAGTTTTGCACGGCTGTCAAGGCTCAGTGTTATGTCGAGGGATAACGTTTTCGACAAATTCAGAAGCATGGTCTGCATCTGTTCCGTGTAGTTGGTTTCCGTCAGGGCGACCTCGCCAAACGTCACCGCGTGATTTGCCGCCTGCAACGCCGCAATCGCCTGCATCTGCGCTTCCGTCAGTTCCGACAGAGACAGATGGGAAAGATCCAGCGTAAGTAGCATTCCATAATATTGGATACGATCGGCAAAGGCTACCGCCGCGTCCAGTTCGGACGCATCGGCAATCGTCACCGGAATGTGATTGTCAAAAGCGGGCAGATTCGTTTGGAACGTGAATCTCAGCACTTTCTGTAAATAGGTCAACCGATCGCTGGTGTAATATGCCGATACCGCCGCAATTCCGTTCTCGGTCAGCGGAAGCATCGCCAAACGTCCGCTTCCCGCGCCGAACCGCAACCGCGCCGCAAAATCGGACTTGGTGCTCATCAGATCAAACGCCGCTTCGGTAATGGTTCCGGTCGTGCGTAACGGCGCATAGGAATGATTTTTTCCGACATAAGTCTCGCCCTGCTTCGGCGCTTCGTGATACTGACCGGAGGTCGTGGTGGTCACGGTGTAAATACCGGTCGGCACATGGATATAGTCGCAGTCCGTGTGATAATGCCCGAACTGATAGGTCAAAATTTTACCGTCGCCGGTGCGTGCAGAGAAATCATACTCACCATAGGCGGTCTTATTCTGGAACGCGGTGAGGATGCCCTCGATCTGATCCATATTCCGATAGGTAGAATAGTAGGTGCTGGGCGATTGCGCCTGTGCCGCCTCAAAGCCCATATGGGAAACAAACGAATAATTCCAGCCGTCAGGCGCGGTCAGCGCCTCGGTTGCAAGCCATGCAAGCTGACGCTCGCCATAGCCCCACCAATTACAGCCGTTTGCCGCTTTGGTCGGTTTGTCGCCATAGTCGATGGCGTCCAGACAGATCAAACGGATGCGCTTTGCAGGAAAATCATAATAGTAGTACGGGGACGTCGCGTCCTGCGTATCATGGACGCGGGAGGAAACCGACGGATCGACAGAGTTGTTATCTCCGCCGAATTTCAGCAGCATATCCGTATACCATTTTGCTTTGCTCTGCGCGTGAGTATCCAGGTACACCTGTTCGTTTTCCGCGGCACTCTTAGAAGCGTCATACCAGTTGTGATCGTTGATCTGCGGATTTTCCGCAAGGAACTGCGCAAGATGTTCCTCCGCTGTCAGCGTTTCGGTTGCGCGGAACGCTTCACATACCACGGTGCCGTTCACCGATGCAAAGTTCCAGTAATAAGAAGCGTCGTCATGATTGCCGCGTAAAATCATCACCGGAACGGTGGCGTCTTTCAGCGGTTCGAGCAAATCGCTGTACGCGTTTACCAATGCATCATAGGTGAGATACATACCGGTGGTGATGTCGCCGCCAAGGCAGATGAAATCAATGTCATTGGTCGGATCGTTGTCATTTTTCAAAAGTTCCGTAATGGCAAGGATCTGTGCAAAGGATTTTTTCACCTGTGCGTCATGGCTTCCCTTATGGGTATCGGTAATAAAGAAATAGTTCAGATTGCCGCTGGTCACCAGATGTCCGTAATCGGCAAGCAATTTTTCCGTTTCTTCCTCATACGCATAGCGCGTCGCATAATCCTGTACTTCGGCAAGCGTTCTGACCGCCACGGATTTGGTACATCCGTAAGGCAGGAAGAATTTTACCGTCTGCAAAAGCGCTTCGCCCTGTGCCGGATCGGAAGTATCAAAAGCAGTGTTGCCGACCGACAGCCGGATATAGCAGTCTGTCGTCACGGTCCAGCACATAGCAGTCTCCCACGCGGAGGAATTGGTGTCCAGGCTCTTCTTATGCAGTTGTCCGGCTTTGCATTCCAGATCGTAAGAGAGCGTACCGTTCATGTCATACACACGGAATTTTCCCCAGTTCGGGCAATAGACCGTCGTGCCGGCAGGCAGGAAGATATACTTCTGCGAAGCCGCATGTGCGGCATTGACACCGTCAATCTTGCTTGCCCAGTAGGAGCCGCTTTGCGCACCGTACACAAAATCCGACGTATCCGCCGCCATCCGATCCTGCGGATACAGCACCTGCACCGCGCGGATCGTTTCGTTCACATCCGTTACCGCAGAGGAAGTGGTAACGGTATACCGGACAAAGCAATCATACGGCACCACAAACGCCCCGTTCGCACTCGCCACTGTTTTACTGTCGGCGGCAAAATACGGATAGATCCGTCCGGACTTGCCGTTGTTCAGTTCTTCATCATTCTCTGCTACACCGCTCGGAATGGGATTGCAGTACCGATCGTACAGATAGACGCGGAAAGAATACTTACTGTCTTTCTGATTGTAAATCACCGTGCCGGCAGGCGCAAAGAGGAACCCGTGCGTGCGGACAGAGTTGGCGTCCGCCACGTTCTTTCCGGTTGTGCCGTCGATGCCGCCCTTTTCCGCCGCAGCCGCTGAGGCGAGTTTACTGTCATTCAGTTGGATCCCGCTTGGGAAACGGACCTCACTCAGCCGATCCGAAGGGGCATAGATCGTGACGTTGTTCCTTGCATCGACCGCGTTTACCGTTTCCGCCGATGTGCACTGTACAAATAGATACAGATAGCAATCCTGTTCGATATAGATCGTCTGATTCGACACCCACGCCGGACCGCAGGTGTTTTCCGTACCGAGCGTTTCATCCGTGCTTGTTGCGTTTTTCCAGTAGCTTTGCGTCCAACGCATGGTGGTCGGATGCAGAAGGTACGCCTTGGTTTTCAATGCGCCCACCGCAATGCGGGAGCCTTTCGGCAAAAACAGCGCGCTTTCCGGACGGCATGCCTTATCAGAGGTGTTGTACGGCGTCATACCGGTTGGGAAATCTTTGTTCGTCCAGCCGGTGTAACCGGTTACCCAAGGCATATCGGAAATATCCAACGCCGTCAGTTCTCCCATCGGGCGCAGGATCGTCACATGTTCCGCAAAATAGGCTTTTGCCTCGTCAAGAGAAGTAAATGCCGGATAAGTTTCCGTTCCATCGGCATTTTTCACCGTCTGCGTCAAGGACATCCGCATATAGCAATCCTGCAAGATCGAAACGGTCGTGCCGCCATAAAACCATTTGGCATTGGTGTAAGCGTCCGTTCCGTTATAGCTGTCGTCCAAGCCCTGCGCGTTCATCCAGTCGGGGCGTTGTACAAAAGTACCGTCCTTGTATTCATACAGATACATCTTGCATTTCGCAACGGTGACTGTGACGGTAGAACCTTTCGGCAGATAGAGGAATCCGCCGTAATCGCTTCCGGTGGACAGATCGGCAGACGGTGTGGTCTGGGTTGTCGGATTTTTCAAAGAGTCATGGCAGATGGTTCCGAATCCGAAAGTCGTGCCGTTTTTTGTAAAATCCAGTTTTCCCATTTCCGTCGTCGCCGTGGTTAAATACCCCGGCACCCCCGCATACATTTCATTCAAAGCCGCCTGTACTTCCGCGCTCTGTCTTGCGTAGGTGGCGTTTGCCACTTCTACGGAAGAACGCGTAATCGGATCGCTGTACACATAAGTAAACGCGTCGCTCTCGCTTGCGCGGTACGCAAGATACCCGCGGGCAACCAGCTCCAGATTATGTCCGCTGGTCGTGGCAATTGTGCCGTCCGCGTTCGCGCGACGCTGTGGTCCCGGAATCTGCGTAATCACACCCGTGTAGGTCAGCTTGGACGCATCCTGCGCTAAGATCTTCTTTGCCACAATGTGCATGGCGTTTGCAGTATCCAGCGTCAGTTCCGCTTCTCCCAAAAGCCGCTTTGGCACGATTACCATGCCGAATTGCAGATTCGGGTTATTTGCATACTCGTATTCCCCGTTCTGCTCCTTTGCATAGTCGCGATAGAAAGCGTTGGTTTTGTCGATCTGTACGCCGAAGCGGATCCCCGTATCTCCTGCGTACCGCACGCCCGCGCCCAGCATTTTCACGCAGGTACTGGTCTGCACCGTGCCGGAATCGGCGAGCACCGGCAATGCCGCAAGCGGCACCACCGTAAGCAAGTCGCGCAAACGAGCAACCCGCTGAGTAGCTGCTTCCATTTGAATTTCATATTTTTGACTCCTTTCAGGCGAAAATTGATGAATTTTGACTTTTTAATCAAAATTCAGAATCTTCTTTCCTCTTTTGATTCCTTTTTTCCGTACAATCACTTGCAAAAAATGCAAAAATGTGCTATAATCACTTTCACTAATTGTATGATACCACAAAAGCAAGCAAAAGTCCATTCCAAGATTATGCCAAATAGCTTCGCAATTTTGACTTGATAAGGAGACTTATTATGAAAAGAACCGTGAAAAGATCCTTTTCCTCAGCCGACAGCTTTGAAAATCTGCCCCACAGCTTCAAATGGGTGAATTATGTCGATACCATGCAAAGTGCGTTTCCGGTTTATGTCTCCACGTTTGGTATGACTGCGGCAGAAAAACATATCTTTGTCGAAGATGAAAGCAAATCCTTTCTGGTCTATACCGATTCCGGCAGCGGGCGTGCGGAGATTGCCGGAAAAACGCAGATTTGTCCGCGCGGCTCCCTGCTTTATATCCCGGCAAACGAGAAGGTCTTATATTATAATGAAAGCACAGAGCCTTGGCGTACCTATTGGATCACGTTCGGCGGCAGAGCGGGGACATCCATTCTGCAATCCGCAAGCTGTGTGTTTGACGAATGCGACTATGCATTCGTCCGCGACAACATTCTCCAAATGTACGCGCATCGGGAAGAACCGGATTTTGTGGAATACATCAGCAGTCTGATGTATTATACACTCTTACGCATTCAGCGCATCCATCCCACCCTCCTGCCGCAGATCCTTCCGACAGATTCTCTGCGCGCACGGCTTGCTCCCTCTATGAAGTATATGGTGGAGCATTTTCATCAGGATATTCCGCTCCCCACGCTTGCCAAGATCAGCGGTGTGGGCGTGGAATATTATTGCCGTCTGTTCAAAAAGCTCAACGGCGTGCGTCCGGTGGCTTATCTGAATCAGCTGCGGATCGGACATGCCTGCGATCTTTTGGTAGCGCATCCGGAAAAAAGCGTGGAGGAGATCGGTCTGCTCTGCGGATTTCAAAGCAGCACCTATTTCATCACGACGTTCAAGCATTTTGTCGGAGAAGCCCCCGGCAGTTATCGCCGCATGCAAAACGCCGGACGAAAAGGACAAAAGTCCGCCATGCAAGGGCAGTCCCCGACGGCGCCGGATGTTCATGAATAATTCACAAAAATGTGCTATACTGTCTTGGATTGAATAACGGAAAGGTGTGAAATACAGTGCGGATCACAATCATCGGAGGCGGAAAAGTCGGTGCCTCGCTTGCCCGAACGCTTTGTCGGGAAAAGCATGAGATCACCATTATCGAGCAGGATGAATCCGTAGTAGAAAAACTCAGCGGCAGTATGGATGTCATTTGTTATATCGGCAACGGCGCGTCATTTGCCGTATTGCAGGCAGTACAGATCGAAAACTGCGATCTGCTGATCGCCGTCACGGGCAGTGACGAGCTCAATCTGCTTGCATGCCTGTGCGCACACAAGCTGGGCGCCAAACACACCATCGCGCGGGTGCGCAATCCCGAATACGACCAGCAGTTATACGCGTTGAAACAGGATTTCGGGCTTTCCATGTCCATCAATCCGGAAAAAGCAACCGCAGAGGAGATTGCGCGGGTATTGCGGTTCCCCTCTGCCTCGCATGTGGAACTGTTTGCAAGCGGGCGGGTGGAATTGGTCTGCTGCCGCCTGCCGGAAAATAACCGGTTGGTCGGAGAGCGGCTCCGTGATCTGCCTCTGAAATTCGGCATCAACGTCCTGATCTGCGCGGTAGACCGCGCGGGCGAACTCACGATCCCGGACGGCAATTTTATGCTTGCCGACGGGGACGAGCTGTATCTGACCGGCACTCCAAAGCACATTGCACAGGCGTTCCGGCGGACCGGACTGTTACAGCATCCGGTGCGCAGTGTGATGATCGCGGGCGGCGGCAAAATCTCCTACTATCTTGCGCAGGCACTCTCCAAGCAAGGGCAGGACGTCAAGATCGTGGAAGTCGATCCGGAAGTTGCCGCACAGCTTGCCACGCAGCTAAACGACGTCGTGATCTTACAGGGGGATGCGTCCGATCACGCGGTGCTATTAGAGGAAGGGATGCGAAAGACCGACGCATTCGTTGCGCTGACCGGCATTGACGAAGCCAATATTTTAAGCGCGCTGTACGCGACGCAGAATCAGGTACCGAAAGTTATTTCCAAAGTCAACGACGAGCATTTAAGCGCGTTGACCAAATTGCTCGGCGTGGAAGCCTTGGTTTCCCCGAAAGCCGTAACGGCGAATCAGATCGTCCGGTATGTGCGGGCGCTTGCGGCAAGTGCGGACAGCGACAGCATCTGCTCCCTGCATAAAATTTTAGACGGTCGCGCGGAAGTGGTGGAATTTGAAGCGGAGCGGGAAATCCGGAATCTGACCAACATCCCCCTCTCCAAATTGCGTTTGAAACGGAATTTGCTGATTGCTTCCTTAGTGCGGGATTCCGAGGTCATCACCCCAAGCGGAAATGACAGCATCCTGCCGGGAGATATTGTGTTGGTTGTGACGGCAGAACATCCGCTCAGCCGCCTGTCCGATATTCTGGATGTCTGAAAGCAGGAGAATCCTATGAACAGACGCATGATTTTACACATTCTCGGAAAGATTCTGCTCGCGGAAGCGGCTTTGATGATTCCCGCAGCCATTGTGGGCGCAGTCTATCAGGAAAGCGAAACATGGACTTTCTTTCCGGCAATCGGCATTTTACTTTTGCTCGGCATTCTTTTCGGGTGGCGAAAGCCGCGCAACTCGGAAATTTACTCCAAAGACGGCTTGTTTATTGTCGCGGCGGCGTGGGTACTGCTCAGTCTCATCGGCGCGGTCCCGTTTTATCTGTGCGGAGGCTTTGCCACCGTATGGGATTGTATTTTTGAAATGGTTTCCGGACTTACCACCACCGGCGCAACGGTATTATCCGCGCCGGAAAGTCTGCCGAAATGCATTTTATTCTGGCGCAGTTTTTCCCATTGGATCGGCGGCATGGGCGTACTGGTGTTCGTGCTTGCGATCATGCCGCTCTCCGACGAGCGCGCCATGCATCTGATGCGGGCGGAGGTCCCGGGACCGACGGTCGGCAAGCTGGTTCCGAAAATGCGGGACACCGCAAAGATCCTTTACGGCGTTTACACCGTGCTGACCGTTGTACTGACGGTTTTATTGCTCTGCGGCGGGATGCCGGTTTTTGACGCGCTCTGCACGGCTTTCGGCACCGCCGGCACCGGCGGATTTGCCGTAAGAAACGCAGGCATTGCCTTTTACAACAGCGCCTATATCGACATCGTACTGTCCGTATTTATGCTCTTATTCGGCATCAATTTCAATCTGTTCTACTTTGTGCTGATCGGCAAAGCCAAGGAATTGTGGAAAAGCGAGGAACTGCATTGGTATCTTGGCATCATTGCCTGCGCCGTTGCGGCGATCGCGGCAAGTATTTACCGGATCTACGGCAGTGTGGGCAGCTCCCTGCGCTACGCCTTCTTCCAGGTAACTTCCATCATCTCCAGTACCGGATTTGCAACCGCGGACTTCAATCTTTGGCCGCAGATCGCCCGCCATATTCTGGTACTGCTCATGTTCATCGGCGCCTGTGCCGGTTCGACCGGCGGCGGTTTAAAAGTCAGCCGGGTACTCCTGCTCGGCAAGTGCCTTTTGCAAGAAGTGCGAAAGCTCTTTCACCCGCACGCCGTTACCGTTGTGCGTCTGGAAAAAAAGGCGGTCAGTCCCGCCACCTGCCACATCACGCTGGTCTACTTTGCCATGTATATGTGCATGTTGCTCGTTTCTACGCTGCTCCTTTCGTTAGACGGGATGGATTTGACCACCAATCTGACTGCGGCGATCACCTGTATCAACAATATCGGACCTGGATTGAATCAGGTTGGTCCGATGTCCAATTTCGGCGGATACAGCGGATTTTCCAAAGTGTTGCTGTCGTTGGATATGCTGTTCGGACGGTTGGAGATCTTCCCGATGCTGGTACTGCTCTCTCCCTCCGCATGGCGGGAATGCTTCCACAAGCGGGAATTTGAAGGCAATGTCTGATAAATCCAGAAAGCTAAAAAATGCGCTCTCTGCTCCGAAAAACGGAACAGAGAGCGCATTTTTTAAAATCAAGCTTCTGCGTTTTTTTTCACCACGCAAACCTGCGTCATCCCGTAATGTGTCAGCAAAGCGGCGCTTTGCGCGTCAATTCGCTCCCCCGGTACCACAATAGGAATCGCAGGCGGGCAGCTGACCGTCGGCGCGGCGCAGATCCTGCCGATGGATTCTGCCACCGCGATCTGCTCGCTCGGTGCGAAAATCGCCTCGCGCACCGTCATTTCCCGTGGCGGCAATCGCGGGGAAAACGCAAACGGGAGCGGTTCTTGCGCGCATAGATCTTCATTTTGCTCCATCGCGGCAAGCAGACGTACAAAATCCGTTTCCGTCGTTTTTACGGACGGCATCAACGTCAGGTATTCCGCGTCCGCATATTCACATTCGATGCCGCAAAGCCGCAAGCGGCTGGCGAGGAGATCCCCTGCGCACCGCACCGTAATTTTCATCGGCTCGGTATCCAAGACCTCCCATCCCTTTGTGCGAAGCGTTTGCTTCACCCGATCTACCCGTGCGGCAGACGCGGCAAGCTCCCGCCGAAAATCCATGGCAAGATAGCGGTTGCACAGATCCAGCGACGCAAGGATCAAATAAGACGGACTGGTGGAGCCGAACATTGCCATTGCCCGCTTGGCACCGTCCGCAAATGCCTGCGGTGCCCTTCGGCTGATTTGCAGATACGCGCCGCCGGTCAGAACCGGAAGCGTTTTATGTGCGCTGTCGCAGCAAAGATCCGCGCCCTGATCCATCGGATGAAAGCTCTGCTTCAAAAAATGCAGATATGCGCCGTGTGCGTTATCCACGCAAAGAATGACGCCATAACGGTGGCAGACCTGCGCAATTTCCGCAAGCGGCAACCTGTCTCCAAGATAATCCGGTGTGGTAAGATACACCGCTACCGGCAGATATTCCGCGTTTGCCAACGCGTGTTCCACCTGCTCTGCGGTAATCCGGCAACTGCACACGGAGGTGCTTTTTTCGGGAAGGAGCCATGTCACGTCCAAATCCGTCATAGCAAGCGCAAATGAAAAGGTTTTGTGCGCATTACGCCCCGCAAGGAGATAATTGCGCCGCCCTTTTGGCGGTTTTCCCGCCGCGGTCGCGCACAAAAACAGCATGGCACGAATACACTGACTGGACCCCTCGGTAGAATACAGCGTTTTCGCCGTACCGAACAGCGCGGCGGCGTTTTGTTCGCTTTCTCCGATGATCCCGTCTGCCACAAAAAGCGCATCCGCGCCGGCAATTTCCGTAATATCAAACGGTTCGCATCCCAAGATCGGAGTGCCTTTATGCCCCGGCATATGCATCCGGACGCCGGATTTCTCTGCGTAAGCGCGGACAAAATCCGCAATCGGCGTTTGCATCATGCTTTACCGTCTGCGTTCTGCGCGTCTGTCTGTTTTGCCGCCTGAATCATAATCGCACATTCCATCCGTTTTTTGAACAGCTCGCACCCCGGCTGATAAATGCCGCGGATACTGCCGGAGGCATGGAATGCATTTGCCGCGCATCCGCCGGAACAATAGAGTTTCGCCCAGCAATCCGCACATTCCGGTCTGGCATACGCGTTGCATGCGCGGAATTCTTCCCGCAAAGCATCGTTATCCACACCGTGGAACACATCGCCCAACCGGTAAGACGCTTCCCCGACAAACTGATGGCAGGGGTACAGATCGCCCCACGGCGTAACCGCCATATACTCCGTCCCGCTTCCGCAACCGGAAATGCGTTTATACACACACGGACCTTCCGTCAGGTCGATCATGTAATGATAGAACGTGAACCCGTTGCCGGCACGCTCCCGCCGCAGCATTTCTTTCGCAAGAATCTCATACTGCGCTTTCACGATCTCTATATCCGCCGGCGTCAGTGCCATCGGATCATCCGGCGCACAAACCACCGGCTCCATGCTGAGCTGTGTGAAGCCGAGATCCGCCATATGAAACACGTCGTTTGTAAAATCCGGATTGCGGTGCGTAAAGGTTCCACGCATGTAATACCCTTTTCCGCCGCGGCTTTTCACCAGTTTCTGAAATTTCGGCACAATGGTGTCATAACTGCCTTTTCCCGCATAGTCCTTGCGCGTGGCGTCGTGAATTTCCTTACGCCCGTCCAGACTCAGCACCACATTGTGCATTTCCCGATTTGCGAATTCGATGACCTCATCGTCAAGCAGCATCCCGTTTGTGGTCAGCGTAAACCGGAAATTTTTGCCGTGCGCTTTCTCCACGGACCGTGCATACGCCACGATCTGTTTCACCACGTCCCAATTCATCAGCGGCTCGCCGCCAAAGAAATCCACCTCCAGATTGTGCCGGGTTCCGGAGTTTTCGATTAAGAAATCAATAGCACGTTTGCCTACCGAGAACGGCATCAGCGCACGCTCCCCATGATATTTTCCCTGGCTTGCAAAGCAATAGGAGCAATTTAGATTGCAGGTATGCGCAACATGCAGGCAAAGCGCTTTCACCACATTCCCCGCGCGTTTTTTCAAGATCGGCGCCATTTCTGCATAGTGATCTTCGGTAAACAGTTTTCCCTTGGCACGCAAAGCCTCGATGTCATCCGCGCAAAGCTCCAGATCTTCCTTTGTGACATCCGGACGATCCTGATATTTGGCGCAAAGCGCCTCCACAATTTTCTCACGGGCGTCGCCTGCCGCATACCGCGCGATCATCTCGTATGCCACTTCATCCACCACATGCACCGAGCCGGAACAGGTATCCAGCACAAGATTGTATCCGTTCAACTGATACTGATGTACCATTTTATCCTCCTATGACAGGAAAAGTGCCGCCCGATCCAGACGGCACTTTTTCTGTGCGTTTTTTGTAAATCGCTTACTGCTTATCCGCAGCCTGCACATTTTCGCAGGTCTGATTTGCAACGCCGCAGCTGGTTTTGCAAGCGGACTGGCAGGAGGTCTGGCATTCGCCGCAACCACCGTTTACTGCGCTTTTGCAGAGATCTTTGGTTTCCAAAGTCTGAATTCTTTTCATCATGCATTTCTCCATTCCGTTATCGGATAAAATTTTCAATTCTTATTATAGCACATTTTCTGCGGAATGTCAACTCTTGTCCCGAATTTTTTCCACGCGATCGCATTCGTCCAAAAAAGTTCCTTTTTGACATGCTTATGCTCCTTTCCGCCATGGTAATTTTACGCAGAGTGCCGTACAATAGAATCACAGGCATACACTTTCAAAATCATAAACATCCAAAGGAGAACCGTTATGATCAAGAACACCCCCGCCATGGGTTGGAACTCATGGAACACCTTTGCGGCGCATATCAATGAGGAACTGATTTTACAATCCGCAGAAACCATGGTAAAAAGCGGGCTGAAAGACGCCGGGTACGAATATGTCGTCATCGACGACTGCTGGAGTCTGAAAGAACGTGACAAAAATGGCAGGCTGGTTGCCGATCCGGAAAAATTCCCGCATGGTATGCGGTATCTTGCCGACCAGATTCACGCGATGGGACTGAAATTCGGCATGTATTCCTGCGCCGGTACCGTCACCTGCGCCGGCTATCCCGCAAGCTATGAGCACGAATTCACAGACGCCAGAACCTTTGCGGATTTCGGCGTAGACTATCTGAAATATGACTATTGCTTCCGCTCCATCGCAACCCCCGGCCATCTGTTGTACAAACGCATGGGAATCGCGCTTGCCAACTGCGGCAGAGACATCCTGTTCAGCAACTGCTCCTGGGGCGCGGATGATACCCGCGTATGGATCCAGGAAACCGGCGCGAACAGCTTCCGTTCCACCGGCGATATTTTCGATTCGTGGAAATCCATCAAAGGCATCGCACAATCTCAGCTTCGGTTGCAGGAATACAACGGTGTGGGATGTTTCAATGATATGGATATGCTGGTGTGCGGTATGAAAGGCGAGGGACATGTCGGCGACGGCGGTTGCACGCCGGAGGAATACTTCACGCATTTCGCGCTGTGGTGCTTCTGCTCCTCGCCGCTCATGATCGGTTGTGACATCCGGAATATGGACGATGCCACACACGCACTTTTGACCAATCCCGATCTCATCCGCATCAATCAAGACAAAAAGGCATCGCATCCGTTCTTCTTAAACGGCGGTTATATGCCGAAAAATCCAGCCCCCTCTGCGGCAAATCCCTATTATTACGCAAGCTATCCGATCGACACGCCGATTATGGCGAAGTTCCTCGACGACGGAAAAATCGCCATTATGGCAGTCAATTTCTCAGACGGACCGACCTCCCAATGGACCACTTCGTTCAATACGGAATCGGTCGGCGTACCGGAATCCTGCGGCAAAACCCTGCGGATGCGGGATATTGCAAGCGACGAAGTCACGGTGGTGAAAAACGGCTGGCGCGCATTTAACATTGAACCGCACGCCTCCCGCGTGTTCCTGTGCGACGTGGTTGACGCCTGATGTCCGTTTGTATCCAATGCGGACGCGAGATCATTCCGCTTGATATTGCCTACACCAAGAAGCTCCTCGGCAGGGGCGTGGAAGAATACACCTGCACCGAATGTCTGCGGGTTGCTTTCGGTTTTTCCGAAGCACAAATGCAAGCCCTTGCCGACCGTTGGCGGGCAGCCGGTTGCACGTTATTTCCGAGGGAAACCGAATCCCCCGCATAAGGAGCACACGCCTCTCGTGCAACACACCGGTTCGAAATTCCAAATAATATGCGGTTACAATCTGCGAAAACCGCTGAACTTCATGCAAAAGCACCGCCGAAGGAGTTCCTTCGGCGGTGCTTTGTATTTTGAGAATCCTTTCCGGATTACTGAAACAGATACATCTGATCCGCAAAGACTTTCGGCATCGGGAACGCGCCGTCGTTGCAATCCCATACATTTGCAAAATCAAGCAGGGAGCATGCAGTCTTGGCGCTGTCGCCGTGCAAATCCGCTCTTTTCACCGTGGTCACTTTGAAATTTGCGGAGTTAGCGTTGACGGAAAGCGTGCCGCCCTCCGGCAGAACTACATACAAGCCTTCTGCGGTACTGGTCCCTGCAGTCCACTGTACAACCATGCCGCTTCCCATCGACATCACGCAGTTTTTGACTTTCAGCGGTGCGGCGCCTGCGGTGAGCGCACCGACGCGGGCACCGGAGATGGAGCCGACGATCAGGCAATCTTCCATGATCGTTTCTCCGCAATAGCCGGCGACCGTACCGATATTATAAATTTTCGGAGCAGAAATGTTGGCGTTGATCACACAGCTGGAAACCGTAATCCTTCCCGTGCCGCAGATCGTGCCGCCGCCGATTACATTTTCCGCAGTTTGGAAATCCGTCTCTGCCGTGATGTGTAACGCGGACTGATAGAAAAATACATTCTTTACCGTAGCGCCCCATGCGCTGTGAATAAAACCAAACGTATCGTTCTTGCCTTTTACGGTAGTTTGAATCAGCAATCCTTCAATGGCGTAACCCGCGCCGTCGAAAATCCCTTTGAATTTGGTATTGGAGTTTCCGATCATCGTCCATACATAAGCATCCTCCGCCGTATCCCAACCGGCTTTGGACGTGTCGTTGAGCTGAATATTCGCTGTCAGACGAATCACTTTTCCCTCATAATCATTGGTTTGCGTTTTTTTGGCAAACTCCTTGAGTTCCTCCGCCGTGCCAATGGTGATCGGATCTTCCTCTGTCCCTTTCGGCTCTTTCGGAACGGTAATACCCTTCGGCGGTTTGGTCGTGGTCGTTGCGGTTGGGGTAGTCTCTGCCGGCGTATCGCCGCAGGCGATCAGCGTCGCCGTACTGAAGATCATCAGCGCGGCAAGCAGAAACGTTAAAATACGTTTTTTCATTATAAATTCCTCCGGTTCTTTCAAACGAAAAGGCAAACAGATCGTATGGCTGGCTACCTTTCGCACGAAAATGTGTCTTTCATTACTGAATCGGCAAGTAAATATACGGAATATCCGCAAAGATCTTCGGTACCGGCAGATAGCCCTTGCCGTCGGAGTTGACCGCGATCCAACCATTCTCAAAATCAAAGCCTTCCAACTTTGCTTTTGCCGCGTCACCCAAAACATTTGCCGCTTCGCCGACGCCAGTCAGCGTTCCTTTGTAACCTTCCCAGGTGTCACCGAGTTTGTAGACATTCGTCGTGACAAAACCGCCGGTCCAGTGTACTCCTTTTTCCTTGGCTGCAATCAGGACATTTGTGACAGTCAGCGAACCGCCGCCGGAAGCAAGCGAACCAAATCCGGCAGGTGTCACGGTGTACGCAGGGATCAACAAAGTATTGCTGATCGAAATACTGCCGTTGATATAGCCGATCGGCGCAACGCCATAGGCTTTCGGGCAGTCGAAAATCACATGCGCAATGCAGTTTTCCACGGTGATGCTGGTGCCGCTTCCGCACAAAAAGCCTGCGCTCGGAGCTCCATCCGCTTTTGACACACCGCCATTCTCCGGATCATTCGGAACTTTCACATAACCATGTGAAAAGTTGATGTTTTTCAGCACCGCATTCTTTGAGTTGGTAATAAAACCAAAACTGGGACCGCCTGCTTTCATTTCCCCTTTGATCAAAAGACCGTCAATGGTGTGTCCGGCACCGTCCAGCGTGGAAGCAAATCCATCCAAAGACGGCCATACATAAGCGTCTTCTTTGTCATACCATCCGTCAACAGAGGTATCGTTTAACTGGATGTCCGCGGTCAGTCGGAAGATCTTACCGGAATAATCCTTGGTTTTGAATTTCTTGACCAGTTCTTTCAGTTCATCCGCGTTGTTGATTAAAAACGGATCTTCCTCCGTCCCTTTCGGTTCTTTCGGGACAGTAATTCCTTTGGACGGCTTGGTCGTGGTCGTTGCGGCGGGCGTCGTTTCTGCCGGCTTGTCGTTGCCGCAGGCAGTGAATACCGTCGCGAAGGTAAAGAGCATCGCAACTACTAAAAAGAATGTAAATAACCGTTTCATCATAATGAAAAAGCTCCCTTCTGTTTTTGCATCCGAAGATGCGTTCTTTCTTACTGCTATTATACAAGAATGTTTCGCATTTGTCAAGGTAAATGTTTACAAAAAAATGAAAAAGAAGTCCCAAATCCGTATTATCGTACAAAACGACAAAATTTGAGTCCTTGTTTTTGGCTGTTTTGACGAGATCTTTTTGCGTTTTTCTACATTTCCGTCTGATACGGAACCGGTTCGGCAAAGCCGCCGTCTGTTTTTGTCCGCAGAACCACTGCGGGCAAGGTCGGGCGCGTGTGTGCCGGCAGGGATTCCAGTACTTCCGCCCCGATCACCTGCACCTGCCCGGCGGCGATCGCTTCGCACAGCTCCTGCACTGTGGCAAACGGAACGGCGCTTGCAATTCCGCTCAGATGCGCCTTGTGCGGATCCTCCGGTACGCAGTGAATATCACTGCCGCCGGTCATGGGCAAATGGTATGCGCGGGCATATTCCAGCGCGCGGCGGCTGCACATAGGATCATTTCCGCAATTGTAAACCTCCACCGCATCGGAAAAGTCTGGCGTCAGGGTGATACGTTTGATATAATCCCGCTCCCGAAACGGATGCGCCTGAATCAGAAATGCCCCCGCTTCCCTTGCAAGATGCAAAAAAGTGTACCGATCCGCGTTGCGTAATTCCGGATGTGCGGTCAGCCATGCGGGTGTCAGCCCCAGCACCAGATATTCATCGCCCCCGAAATTTTCTTCCAGACCGAAAAAGATGTCGATGCCATAGTCTTTCGCCGCGTCTTTCATCCGGTAGTATCCCTCGCAATAGCGTGCAACATACGCGTCCCACGGAAGATCGCGCGACGGCGCGGTGTTCCCGTGATAAAAATGATCGGTTACGACAATGCCGCGATAGCCCTGCGCCTGATAGAACGGCAGATAGTCCGTTTCATCGCTTCTGCCGCAGGCACTGCCATAGCGGGTGTGAAAATGCAATTCATACAGATAAGGGTACATGCTGTGCTTCCTTTCGTCTGATCTTCGGAATTTTGATTTTTTGATTTTTTCATTATAACACCGCCCGCAAAGTCTGTCAAGAAAAGAAAAGGAAACGACTTGCATTTTTTTCGAAAAAGGACTTGCTTTTTTCAGATGAATATAGTATCATAGTCACAGCATCCCGTATTCTGAATGCAAAAGAAAGTGAGAACAACTATGAAATTGGAACATGCGTATCATCAAAACCCGCATACGCTGCACGTCGGCTGTGAAGCGCCGGCGGCATATCTGATCCCGTATGAGAGCGAAGCGGCGGCAAAACGCGGCATCCGCGGCGCCTCCCACTTCTTCAAATCTCTGTGCGGCGAATGGGATTTCAAATGGTACCCCTCGCTTGCCAAAGCCGAATTTCCCGCCGACCGCACGGATTTTGACAAGCTCACCGTGCCGATGAACTGGCAGATGGAGCTGGGGCGCGGCTATGACGTGCCAAACTACACCAACGTCCGCTATCCGTATCCCATCGATCCGCCGTATGTGCCGGATGACAATCCCTGCGGCGTGTATGTGCGTGATTTTTCGCTTACAGCGGAGGAAATGGCACAAAAACAGATCTTTTTGAATTTTGAAGGGGTGGATTCCTGCTTCTATCTGTACGTCAACGGCAATTTTGCCGCATACAGCCAGGTCAGCCATATGATCTCGCAGATCGACGTGACCAAATGGGTGCAGGAAGGGCAAAATACCTTGGTGCTGTTTGTTTTGAAATGGTGCGACGGCAGTTATCTGGAAGATCAGGATATGTACCGCGCATCCGGTATTTTCCGGGAAGTTTACCTCACCTTCCGCGAAGCCGCACACCTGACAGACGCTTACCTCCACACCGACGTTGCCGACGATTTTGCAAGCGCGGTCATCCGTGCAGAGCTGACGCTGTCGGCGAAAGCCTCCCTTACCTACAAGTTGCTTGACGCAGACGGGAATCTCCTTGCCGAGGGCAAAACCCGCACAGGGCAGAAGCCGGAAATTGCCGTGGAACTGTCCGCGCCGCATCTGTGGTCGGATGAAATTCCGTATCTGTACGAGCTGTATTTGCAGTGCGGTGCCGAATGGGTGAAAATTCCGGTCGGGGTACGCAGAATCGAGATCAAAAACTGCGTAATCTATATTAACGGAAAGAAAGTCAAAGCCAAAGGCGTCAACCGTCACGACAGTCACCCCCAGCTTGGTCACGCAACGCCTTACGATCATATCCTGCGCGATCTTCTGATTTTGAAAGCGCACAATGTCAACATGATCCGCACCTCGCACTATCCGAACGATCCGCGCCTGCCGGAACTTTGCGACAAGCTCGGCATTTATCTGGTGGACGAAACGGATCTGGAAACGCACGGCATGGTTTCCTATGACGTGCCGGAGTTGAATCATCAACAGCGGTGGTCCTATCTGTCCGATCATGCGGACTGGACGGAGGCGTATGTGGACCGTGCCAGACGGATGTTCGAACGGGACAAAAACCATCCGAGCGTCATTTTCTGGTCGCTTGGCAACGAATCCGGCGTAGGGAAAAATCACGCGGCAATGGCGGCGTTTTTACGCGGACGCGATTCCAGCCGTATCATTCACTATGAGGGCGCGCACCCCGGCTACAACGGCGGCAAGGAAATGCCGGAATGCACCGACGTACACAGCCGGATGTACCCGTCCGTAGCGGATTGCAAAGCCATCTGTGAAAACAAATCGTACACCATGCCGTTCTTCCTTTGCGAATATTCGCACGCAATGGGCAACGGTCCCGGCGATCTCAAAGCATATTGGGATGTGATCTATACCCATGACAATTTCTTCGGCGGATGCGTATGGGAATTTCTCGATCACTCCGCCGCCATCGCCCAGCCGGACGGCTCCTATCATTACACCTATGGCGGGGACTTCGGAGACTTCCCCAACGACGGCAACTTCTGCGTAGACGGATTGGTTTCACCGGAGCGCAAACCCAGCACCGGACTTCTCGACTTAAAGCAGGTGCTCTGCCCGGTAAAAGCAGAGGATTATGATCTTGCGGCAGGAAAAATCCGCATCCGGAATCTGCGGTACTTCACCGATCTTTCCGATATGGCGTTGTCCTACACCGTGGAACAGAACGGCGTTGCGATCTACACGGGCGTCGTTTCCGAATTGCGCATCGCGCCGCAAAAGAGCAAGGTGCTTTCTCTCGCTCTGCCGCAGAATCTGGTGGGCGAATGCTATCTGAATCTGCACTTCCGTCACAAAGTCGCAACCGCATGGGCAAAAGCCGGCGACGAATTCGGCGTGTTCCAGTTTGCTCTGCCGGCGGCAAAGAATGCGCCGGTATTCCCGAAGAAGCAACGCGTTTCCTTAAAAGAGAGCGATGCGACCTATCAAATCCTCTGCGGCGAAACGCTTTATGAAATTGACCGCGTGAAAGGTTTGGTCAACCGCATTTGCGACAACGGCTGTGAATTGCTCACCGCACCGCTGACTCCCTCCGTATGGCGTGCGCCGACGGATAACGACCGCACCATCCGCGGGAAGTGGAACTTCATGGATTCCATGAAAACCAAATGCTATGAGACGAAGATCCTTGCCGTTTCCGAGAATGCCGTTTCCATTGCGGCAGAGCTGTCACTTGGCGCAGCACCGGAAACACCGCTTCTGCATATGCAGGTATGCTACACGGTAAACGAACTGGGACTGACGGTGAAAACCGATGTCAAAGTCCGGCATTCCGCACCGTTTTTACCGCGCTTCGGCTTCACCGCCGTTCTGCCCCGTACCTCCGAAAACGTCCGGTACTTCGGCTACGGTCCGACCGATTCCTATGAAGACCGCCGTTTGTGCGCAACCATGGGATTGTATCAAAGCACCGTGGATGAACAGTTCACCCATTACATCAAGCCGCAGGAAAACGGCAACCACCACAATACCAAGTGGGCTTGCGTTTCCAAGCTTGCGGGACAGGGATTGTATTTCACCGCGCCGAAACCGTTTGCTTTCTCCGCTTTGCACTACGATGCCAAGCAGATTTCCGACGCGCGGCATGATTACGAATTACAGCGCCGCCCCGAAACCTACGTCATGATCGACTACCGCCGCAGCGGTATCGGTTCCAATTCCTGCGGACCGGAATTGGATCCCGCTTATCGGTTGTCCGAAAAAGAATTCTCTTATTCCTTCTGCGTCACGCCCGCATTTGTAAACGATGTGGAACCGTTCGGGCTCTGCGCCGCAGTGGAAGAAAAGGAAAACGCGTAAATCCCTTTCCTATGCAAAAAGCAGGATGCCATATGGCATCCTGCTTTTCTTACTCTGATAAAAGCTTTTGGAACAGATCGTGCATCAGTGCGTCACGGCGAATGCCGTACACATACGTCATAAGCGGCGCGTCCGGCATTTCCGTATAATGCCCGTCATACGCGGGCAACGACACCGGCACCAGCCGCGTCCGCATAAACCGATCTCCGTCGTTTTGCAACCACGCGACTGCCGTAACATCCCAGATCACGCGCGTCCACGGTTTGCCCGCGGCGTATTTTTCCGCGGCGGCGATGGTATTCTTCGCAAGATAATCCGCAAGCGGATTTTTCCCCATCAGAAACCGCTCCAACTCCGCACCGCTGACGGTGAATGCGCTGACTACACCCTCACACGGAAGCTGGACAAACGGCACGCCGCTTCCCATTACCACGCGCGCGGCGGCATAATCCTGATGCATATTGAATTCCTTGGTATCCATCCAATGCCGCGCATGACCGCCCAGCCACACAATCACCAGATTTTCTTTGATTTCCGGACGCAAAAGCAATGCGGAAGCCAAATTGGTGATTGCGCCGATGGCGACCACATACAGCGGTTTTTCCGGCGAATACTGCATGGCGCGTGTACAAAGATCCCGCGCGGCGGCGCTTTCCACCGGCGTTTTTTCATCCGGCAGATAGCGGTCGGAACCGCGGAATACAAAGGGCTTCAGCGCCGCCTCGCCGGCAAGGTCGAGGATCTTCAAGATCTCCTCATAGCTCTTTTCCATGCCGTCCGCAGGTCCGGTGGAATTTTCATTGTAAAATGGCGCGGCATAGACTGCCACCGGATGCAGTTTCTCCTTGGATCGGAGCAGATAAGACAGCGCAAACTGATCGTCAATTTCGTTGTAGGTGTCTGTGTCCAAAATCACATCGATTTTCCCCTGCGGGACTTGCAGATTCTGCAAAAACTGTGCATGGTTCATGAAAATACCCCTCCTGTTTTGAATGAAATGGATTCTTTCGCGCGGCACTGTGCGCGATATTGAGACGGAGATAACGCGTATTGCTTGTCAAAGCAGGCGCGGAAGAAAGACGCATTCTGATACCCGACACGGGAAATGATCTCCGAAACGGGCAGATCTGTTTTGGCAAGCAACTCTGCCGCCGCTTCACACCGCGCTTTTTGCAAAAGATCGGAAAACGACGCACCGAACGTTTTGCGAAGCCACCGGCAGGCATAATAAGGCGAATAGTGCAAGACTGCGGCAAGCTCCGAAAGACGGGCGTCGGGAAGATGGGACGAAAAATAAGTCCGTGTCAGGTCTTTTTTATTTTCGGTTTCCGACGCAGGTGGATACGGGATCAGCGTGCGCAGTGCATTCCGCACCTCGGCAAGCGTAGGGATCGAGCTTGCGGCACCGGCCTTGGTGGTGGCAAGCGCGGCGGCGGCAGACGCCAGCCGGACAGCTTGCGCCGCGTCTTTTCCCGCGCTGATCTGTGCAGTGAAATATCCTACAAACGTATCGCCTGCGGCAGTGGTATCCACCGGTTGTACCTGATAGGCGGGATGACGGCGGATCTTACCGTTTTCCACATAGATACACCCCTGTTTGCCAAGCGTTACAACTGCGCCCAGTTTGGGACAGGCACTTGCAAGATGCGTTAAAAAGGCTTCCGGCTGGTCTTCTCCGAAAAAGCCCGCCGCTTCCGTCTCGTTGCAGATCAGCCAGTCCAATTTTGACAGATCCAGATCGTGCAAGGACGGATCAAACGGAGCGGGATTCCAGATGATCCGCATTTTTTTGGCATGCGCCGCAGAAATGAGCGGGCGAAGTCCGGAAATTTCATTTTGCAAAAGCAGAAGATCTCCCTCGGAAAAATGCGAAAGCACCTGCAAAATCCATGCCTGTGTCACCGCGGCGTTTGCACCGGGGTACAGCACGATGCTGTTTTCCCCGCTGTCATTGACAAAAATCACCGCCTGTCCGGTCGGCGCCGAAACCGTAGCAAGATAGGTCGTATCCACGCCGTTCTCACAAAGCAATCTGCGCAAAAACGGATCGTCCTCTCCCACACATCCGGCATGAAAAACAGAGCTGCCCGCCCGTGCAAGCGCAATCGACTGGTTCAGCCCTTTTCCACCCGGATACCGGCAAAAGCTCTGTGCCGCAAGGGTTTCTCCGGGACGTACAAAATGCGGTAGCCGATACACACCGTCCACATTGCAGGATCCGAAATTCAAAATCTTCATATTCCGCTCCCAAGTGTATGTTTCTATGGGTATCATACCACAAATCCCGTATCTTTGCAAGTACCGAAGTCATCCTAAAACAGACCGATCTTGCGCTTTTGCAAAATCCTTCTCTGCACCTGCTTTTTTGTCTTTTCCTCTTGACAAACCAACGCAAATCTGCTATCTTAATCTTATCTTTCAAATATCCCTCAAATGAGGTAACTATCATGGAATAGCAAGGAAGTCACACCAAAGAGATCTCCTTTCCGCTCGGCGGAATCGGGACCGGCTCCATCGGACTTGGCGGAAACGGCAGACTGCTGGACTGGGAGATCTTCAATCGTCCGGCAAAGGGCACACGCAACGGCTATTCGCACTTTGCGGTCAAAGCCCTGCAAAACGGCAAACCCATCACCTATATCCTGCACGGCGATCTGCAAAAGGATCTGATGGGGCAATATCGGCAGACCACGTTTTCCGGCTACGGATTCGGACCACAGTCCCAGACAATGTGCGGATTTCCTTGCGGATACGCAAAAAGCTGCGGAATACCGCGCGCTGTTCCAAAAAGGGCAGGCATGGACGACAAAACACCTGTTTAACGGCACTTACTTTATCCAGAAAATCGACTTGACCGACCGCTCCCTCACCGACCGTTTCGGTGCGTCGGACACCGATTGGAATTCGGAGACGGGCGAGATCAAATATCAGATCGGCGAGGGATCATCCATCGATCAGTTGCTCGGTCAATGGCATGCGGATCTGCTCGGACTCGGAGACATCCTTGATCCCGCGCAGGTGGAATGTGCGCTGGCGGCAATGATGCAGAATCACTATAAACCGACCATGCGCACCTTTGCCAATCCATGGCGCATCTTTTCTTTAAACGACGAAACCGGCAGCGTCATCTGCGACTATCCGGAGGGTTCGAAAAAGCCGAACTCCAAAAAGAGATTCGGGTGCGCTTTTAATATTTTTCAAAACAAAAAGGATGCTTTTTGCGTGTCCCCATTAGGGATTATAAAAAAATCAATTAATTTAATGGGGACACCTGCAAGTGGCGAAAGACTCGAAGTTTCATAACTTCGAGTCTTTTGTTATGCTAAATAGCGCCGCAAAAGGAAATTTAATTAAATTTCAAAATTTCAAAATCAAAAACGCTTGACAAATCAATTTTCTTGTGATATGATATTTATGTAAATTTCAAAAAGGACGTGTGTCAAGTGAAACTACAATCTCTCGCAAACATAATACAAGGCAATATTCCGACACGAATAGAAGTTACCACAGGTCAATCCATTGAAACGATTACAATGCAAGAACTTAACTACATTGCTAACGTTTCGGACGATTTGCCCATTGCAAAATATATAACCGTTCAAGGCGATAAAATCGGTACTTACTCTTTAACAAAAGAATACGACGTAGTTGTCGGATTGAGTTCGGGCAAAGCAATCGTGATTGAAAGCAATCGTGCAGACAAACTCATTCTTTCAAATCTTGCTATTATACGGATAAATGATATGTCGGAAGTTGACCCCTACTATTTATGTTGGTTTATCAACAATAATACAGCGGCACTTAAACAATTAAAAAAGTTAAAACAAGCCACAACCGCCGTATCTATTATTCCGTTAAGTATGCTGAAAAGTTTTGAAGTAAC
>DLLB01000053.1:38022-39753 GCA_002477905.1 Clostridiales bacterium UBA7573
ATAGAAACGAAAAAAACGGACATTTTAACACAACAGTTAATGAAAATATTTGAAAAGGAGTTGCAAAATGGCGATAAGCGAGTATGAAGTTGAAAATCTCTTTATTGAAAGATTAGGGACTATCGGTTACAAATATGTCGAATTAAAGAACTACACCGAAGTTATGCTAAACTTCAAGACACAACTTGAAGAGTTCAATAAAGAAGAAATCATCAAGGGCAAAGGCGTTGCGGAACTGTCGATTGCTGAATTTGACAGACTTCGCACACAAATTGAAAACAAAACCGTTTACGAGTCGGCAAAAATTTTGCGCGATAAGCAGGTTTTGGAATTAGACAACGGCAAGCGTATCTATATTGAGTTTTTGTCGAAAGATATAGACCGCAATATTTATCAGGTTACGCACCAAGTAACGATGGATAAAGACCATATGAATGAAGTCGTTTATAAAAATCGTTACGACGTTACGGTTCTTATTAACGGTTTACCGCTTGTTCAGATTGAACTGAAACGCCCTGGCGTTGAAATCAACGAAGCAATCAATCAGATAAACCGCTATCGCAGGTATTCGTTCAGAGGGCTGTTCCATTTCATTCAATGTTTTGTTGTTTCAAACTCTATCCAAACAAAATACTTTGCAAATGAAAACGAAACGAATGCGGACGGTACATACAAAGCCATACTAAAAAGTCTTGCATTCTTTTGGACGGACGCAAATAATGAGCGTATCAATCAACTCAACGAGTTCACGGACGATTTCTTCACGAAATTCAATATAACTGCTCTATTGACGGACTATACCGTGTTGCAAGACACGATGAAAAACATTATTGTAATGCGTCCGTATCAGATTTACGCAACAAAAGCAGTTTTACGTCGTGTGTTGGAAGAAAACCGTAACGGCTACGTTTGGCATACAACCGGTTCGGGCAAAACACTTACTTCTTTCAAGTGCGCGTCCCTTCTCCGTGATAACGGCAGAATTGATAAAGTCTTCTTTTTGGTAGACCGCAAAGATTTGGACGACCAAACCGTTGACGAATACAACTCGTTTGAAGAAGATTGCGTCGATAACACCGATTCAACCGCTGAACTCATTAAGCGTTTGAAAAACAGCGGCGAAAAAATGCTTGTTACGACCATTCAGAAACTCGCTTGCGCACTTCGTAACGAGAAATATAAGTCTATTATGGAAACATACAAGACGAAAAAATGTGTGTTTGTTATCGACGAATGCCATAGAAGTCAGTTCGGGAAAATGCACGGAGATATTCGCAGAAGTTTTCAGAACGCAAACTTTATCGGCTTTACGGGAACACCTATTTTTGAAGAAAACAAAGGTGCAACAGATCAGACAACGGCAGACATTTTCAACGCCGGTAATATGGATGCTTGTTTGCATAAGTATCTTATCAAAGAAGCCATCGCAGACGGCAACGTTTTGAAATTCTCTGTCGAATATCAAAACACCTTCAATGTTGTTACGACAAACGCAGCCGATATGACGGTAAGACGTATCGTTCACGAGCAAAGCAATAACCCGAATTTCAATCTCGAAGAATACTGCAAGCGTAATAATATTGATATTTCAAACATTTATAGCGACCAGCAACGTATCGAACTCGTTACAAATAACATTTTGGAACATTACGAAAAGCATACGAAAATCGGCACGGATACCTACACGTCGCTCTTTGCAATTCAGTCAGTGCCACTTCTTCAAAAGTATTA
>DLLB01000010.1 GCA_002477905.1 Clostridiales bacterium UBA7573
TGGCAGAGCAGCTGACTTGTAATCAGCAGGTTGTAGGTTCGATTCCTATTGCCAGCTCCATAATGGAGGAGTTCCCGAGTGGCCAAAGGGGACAGACTGTAAATCTGCTGCGTCTCGCTTCGGTGGTCCGAATCCACCCGCTCCCACCAAAAGCACTTGCAACCGCAAGTGCTTTTTTCTGCTTTCCGGCGAAATGGTCTTTGCAAACAGAAAAAAGCAAAAAAATTTTGCACGGGGTATTGCATTTTCGAAAAAGATATGATAAAATGTTGCTGAATCGGGGGTATAGCTCAGTTGGGAGAGCGATACGTTCGCAACGTATAGGTCACGAGTTCGAGTCTCGTTATCTCCACCAGCGGCAAGTTGCCTGCACCCGACCACTCATGAGGTGCAGTGCAGTACCAAACTTTCTATTCTGACGGGAGGTTTGGGGGTTCGTCCGATGCTCCGCGTAAGATGCGCCGGAGCAAAAACAGACTTTCCTTGAGGGAACTTTTTCAAAGTTCCCTCATTTTTTTCAAAACCTGACAACCCAACAGGAGGTTTCTATGTGGAATCAAAAATTATGTCTTGGGCTTTCCGACAGCTTCGGTCTGCCCTATGAGGAACAGATTCAAACCCTTGCAAAGATCGGCTTCGACGCTTTTTTTGCGGATCTGTCTGATCCCGCGCAGCTTCCGCTTCTGCCGCATCTTGCACAGCTGGCAAAGCAATCCGGCATTGCCTGCCAGTCCCTGCACGCACCGTATGCCCGCGCGGCAGATCTATGGCAGGCAGACGCGGACGCGGCGGATGCGGCAGTAACAGAATTATTACACTGTTTGGACGATTGCAAACGAAACGAAATTCCCCTGCTCATTGTACACGCGTTCATTGGCTTTGATGCGCACACCCCTACGCCGCGCGGCGTGGAACGGTTTGCCGCCGTCGTCAAAGCCGCGGAGGGCAGCGGCGTGAAGATCGCTTTAGAAAATACCGAGGGCGAGGAATATCTGTTCACCCTGCTGGACGCTTTTTCTCAAAGCAATGCCGTGGGCTTCTGTTGGGACAGCGGACATGAAATGTGCTACAATCATGCTCAAAATCTGCTTGCCCGCTACGGCGACCGTCTCCTTGCCACGCACCTGAACGACAATCTCGGAATCCGTGCCTTTGACGGCACCACGACATGGATCGATGATCTGCATCTGCTTCCGGGCGACGGCATTGCAGACTGGGATCTGCTTGCTGCCCGGCTTGCCGCTGTTCCCCTGCCGGAGTATCTCACGTTTGAGCTGACCACCAGATCCAAACCGGATCGCCATGAAAACGACAGCTATGCCCGCATGGCGCCCGTCGATTACCTCACCGCCGTCTATGCCCGCGCCTGCAAGATCGCTGCCAAAATACAGCGGGCAAAAGAACGGATTCCAAAGTAGAAAGGTGCGAAAGGAAAGAGCCTGCGCTTTTGCAAGGGGAGCCTTTTGAAAAAAGGCTCCCCTTGCCATCCCCGCGAAAACTTTACAACAAAAAGACACACCGTCCGAAATATCGGAACGTGTGTGTCTTTTTTCTTCTGCCCGTAAAGTTTTGGAGGGAATCTGCGGAAAGCCGTACGCTTTATACCGCGCCCTCAGTGTTTGGTTTTCTTATGGATATGACTATGCGCAAGCCGTTCAAATTCCATCGGATCGAGCATATGTAGAATATCTTCCAGCTCTCCGTCGCCCATGGAGGTCGTCCGTCCGGCAGCATACTGGGCGTCCACCACTTCCTTGATCCGCGCAACCACAGGCGACTGCTTGGACACGACTTCCTCGGTATCGTTCAGGCTGAAATAGGAATTCATCCAATGCGCGATCCCGGCAAGTCCGCTGTGGGAATCCACCTGCACGGTTGCAGGACGGTTGAGAATTTTCGCTGTATTGAAGATATTGTAAATCTCCTCATCCTTCAGCAGTCCGTCCGCGTGAATTCCGGCGCGGGTGACATTGAAGTTTCTGCCGACAAACGGCGTACGCGGCGGAATTTCATAGCCGATTTCTTCTTCAAAATACTTCGCGATTTCGGTAATCACCGACAGATCCATTCCGTCGGTCGTGCCACGCAAGGACGCATATTCGATCGCCATTGCCTCCAGCGGGCAGTTGCCGGTACGTTCTCCGATGCCGAGCATGGAACAGTTGACGCTGGAACAGCCGTAGAGCCACGCGGTCGCGGCGTTGGTCACGACCTTATAGAAGTCGTTGTGTCCGTGCCACTCCAGCATGTGACTGGGGATACGGGCATAGTGCATCAAGCCATATACGATCCCGCCGACGCTGCGCGGCAGTGCCGCGCCGGGATAAGTCACGCCATATCCCATGGTATCGCAGGCTCTGATCTTGATCGGAATTCCGGACTCGTCGCTGAGTTCCTGCAACGCTTCCGCAAACGGCAACACAAATCCGTAGAAATCCGCGCGGGTGATGTCCTCAAAGTGACACCGGGGACGGATCCCGTATTCCAACACGCTTTTTACAATGCCGAGGTACTTATCCAGCGCTTTGGCGCGCGTCAAGCCCATTTTATTATAAATATGATAGTCAGAGCAGGAAACCAGCACGCCCGTTTCCTTCAGCCCTAAATCCTTGACCAGCTTGAAATCCTTTTCATTGGCGCGAATCCAGCTCGTCACCTCCGGAAACTCAAATCCGAGATCCTGGCAAGCCTTGACCGCGGCGCGATCCTTTTCACTGTACACAAAGAATTCGCTCTGCCGCACCAGTCCTTTCGGACCGCCCAGCCGGTGCAGCATCGTAAACAGATCCACAATCTGCTTGACGGTGAACGGGGAGGTGGATTGCTGACCGTCGCGGAAGGTTGTATCGGTCATCCAGATTTCATCCGGCATCTGTGCGGGCACAAACCGATGGTTGAACGCCACTTTCGGGATGGAATCGTAGTCGAACAACTGCCGGTACAGATTCGGCGTCTCCCGCTCCTGAAGTTCATAACAGTATGCCGATTGCTCAAGCAGGTTGGTAACGGGGGAATATTCGATCTTTTGTTCGTAGGGATGTTCCATTGACAGCATCCTCCTTCGTTTTTTATCTCCGTCGCAGGGATTTTCCACCCGCCGCAAAAGGATATTTCATATAGTATACATGATTTTCACGCAAATTGCAAGCATTTTTCCATATTTTCTTGCGGATTTTATGAAAAAACGCTTTCCTGTAAGAGAACAGGAGGTGCAGAAGTAAAATGGACGAACGTCTTATTTCCCTTTTTCAAAGTTTTCGCGGGGATGGCAAGGGGAGCCTTTTACCACAAAGGCTCCCCTTGCAAAAATGTGCTTCCCCTGCCGGAAGCCGTACCTTTCAGATCCCCTCTGCCGGATCCCGTACATCCCCGTACCGCTCCAAACAATCCGCGGCGTAATCGACCTCGGCGGCGGTATTGAACGCGCCGAAGCTGACGCGGACCGCGCCGTTTTCGCCGGTAGCCAACCGCTTATGGGCAAGCGGGGCGCAGTGAAAACCTGCACGCACGCAGATTCCCTGTTCGTCCAGCCACGAGGCAACGTTCACAGACGGTACGTCCCGCACATTGAACAGGACGGTGCCGCCCTCGGTGAAGTCCGGCGCATAGAGGATCACGTTTTCCATTCCCGCAAGGCGGTGCTTCAGCCGCGCGGCAAGCGTGCGTTCATGCGCGCCGATGGCTTCCACGCCAAGGGACGAAACGAAACGGATCCCCTCACAAAGTCCGGCGATTGCCGGCGTCGCAAGCGTTCCGGCTTCCAGCCGTTCCGGAAATACCGCCGGCATCACCCGATCGGTGGAATTGTAGCCGTTGCCGCCCTCGATCAAGGTACGCGTTTGCAAAACCCGCGCGGCGAACCGTTCCGACAGAACCAGATAGCCGGTGCCCTGCGGACCGTATAATCCTTTGTGCCCCGCGCCGCACAGCGCGTCGATGGCGTCCTGCTCCATGTGAATAGGCAAAGCGCCCGCGCTTTGGGACGCGTCCACCAAAAACAGAATCCCCCGCTTTTTGCAGAGAGTTCCCAATTCCCGGATCGGAAGCGAAACACCGCAGACATTCGATACATGGGTAACGGCAATCAGCCGCGTATTCGGGCGCAGCTTCGCCGCAAAATTGGCAACTACCGTCTGCGCGTCCGCATAAGCGTCCACCACGTCAAACCGGATCTTTCCCTCCGCGGCAAGCGCGCAGACCGGACGATAGACGGAATTGTGCTCAAAATCGGAGATCAGCACATGATCGCCGCGGGAAAGCACGGATTTGATGGCAAGATTCAGCGCATAGGTGGCGTTACAGGTGAAGATCACGCGCTCCGGCGCGTCCGCGCCGAACAATGCGCAAAGCGCGGCGCGCGTCTCGAAAATCTTCTCCGCCGCCGCAAGCGATAAGCGATGGGAACTGCGTCCGGGGTTTCCGCAGTAATCCCGCATACACCGCAGAACCTCCTCTGTCACCGCCTGCGGCTTTGGAAAGGTCGTTGCCGCCTGGTCAAAATAGATCATGGATTCCAATGCAGACAGTCCTTTTTTCTTGAATTTGAAAGGGAGCTTTTTTCCACGTTCGGTCGCATTACATCCCGCGGCGTGTACGCGGAAGCGTCAGCATTTCGGAATACGGGATCCGCGCGTCTTTCAGCACCTGCGCGGCATATGCCGCGTCCGCACCGTCCACCTCCGCACCGTATGCACATCCCCGCTTGGTCAGCTTTGCGTCCAGCTTGATAATCTGCACAAATACCCCCGCCATGCTCAGCGCTTGCTTCGCTTTCATCGCGTAAGTGATCGTGCCAAGCGCAAATACACACCGTTTCATTTTTCTCATCCCTCCCCCCTATTCTATCTTATGCATCCCACCGCCCCCCTGTGCAGGTACGGGAA
>DLLB01000079.1:0-479 GCA_002477905.1 Clostridiales bacterium UBA7573
GCCGGAAACCTTTCAGCTTCCGACTTCGCTTTCAAACGGATGAAATCCGTTTAATCCCTTTTCTTTTTGAATACAAAGAAGTATGCAAATACCACAGCAACTACCACAACCGCGCCTACGGTAATGAAGATCCAAGCCGGAGACTTCTGATCTACAATCGTTTGGCGAACCAAAACTTCATTGCAAACACTGCAATGCTTGCCTTCGGTCAAACCAGTCTTAAAGTAGGTCGGATCCACTGCTTCGTCCACCACTTCGGTGTGTCCTTTTGCAGCAATCTTCGCCATGCCTTCGGTATAATCGCAATTCTTGCATTTCTTGCCTGCTTCATGTCCGTCCACCGTGCAGGTAGCGTCCACTTTTGCAACATCTTCTAAGGTGTGATGCGCGGCAATCTTCTCCATGCCCGTGAAATGATCGCATCTGGAGCATTTTTCGCCCGCTTCATGGCCATCTGCCGTGCAGGTTGCATCTACTTT
>DLLB01000079.1:560-15389 GCA_002477905.1 Clostridiales bacterium UBA7573
CATGCCTTCGGTGTAATCACACTTCTTGCATTTCTTACCTGCTTCATGCCCTTTATCCGTGCACGTCGGAGCCAATTTTGCGACATCTTCCATATCATGATGTGCAGCAATCGTCTTCATGCCTGTGAAATAATCGCATCTGGAGCACTTTTCGCCCGCTTCGTGACCGTCTTCCGTGCAGGTTGCATCTACTTTTTCAACTGTCTGCATGTCATGTCCCAAAGCGCCAATCACAGCCATGCCTTCGGTGTAATCACACTTCTTGCACTTCTTACCTGCTTCATGCCCTGCATCGGTACAAGTCGGATCCAACTTTGCGACTTCTTCCAAGTCGTGATGTGCGGGGATTTTCTCCATGCCCGTGAACACATCGCATCTGGAGCATTTGGTGCCCGCTTCGTGACCGTCCACCGTGCAAGTTGCGTCTACTTTCGCAACCGGTTGCATGTTATGCCCTTTGGCTGGAATGATACCGTTCTCGACTGCACTACAAACACTGCAAACACGATGTTTGGTACCAGCTGCAACACAAGTTGCAGGCTGATCTTCGATCCACTCACCGTAAGTATGCGTGGTATGTGTCGTACCATCGTATATCGTTACCGTTTTGGAGTCGCCATTCACAGTGTAGGAAGGAAGTCTCGATGTCAAAGTGCCGTTTGCATCTACGATATTGGATTTGCTGATTTCTACGGAAATATCCGCAGAACCAGTGACATCGCTTTTTGCTTCAAAGGTCAGCTTCACAAGCATTCCTGTCTGCTGATACACTGGGAGGACATTTCCCTGATCTGTAACTGCTGTCCAAGCATCGCCAAGCGTAATTACAACTGTTCCGGCATTTGCACTTTTCGCGACAATCTGATCTGCGGGAAACGCAGAACCTTTTTCACAGGTCAACACGTTGCTCGCATCTTTCGCATTTTTCAAAGTCAAGAGATCCGGATCATAATTCAACTGCGCTATCGCCGCTTTGATACCGGAATTTGCAGAAATCGAAACTTCTACCGTAAATGTTTCGCCGGCAGCCACGGCTGGGGTGGAAACCCCAACCGTGTAAGATAAATCATATGCATCGTTGGATGCAAATGCCGCAGTGCCAAGCAGAGAGAGTGACGCAATCAGGACTACAAGGAAAAGGATACATATGATTCTCTTGTTTTTCAACATGTTCCCTCCCTAAAAATCACTGTGCCATCTTTGCCAAAATATCTTCGTAGGTAATACCACCGGTGATATAAGTGTAGAGAAGCTCAAAGTCAGCCAAGGTGATCATGCCGTCCCGATCCAAATCAGCCGTGACATCGTATTCACCATTGGTGATACGCTGATAGAGTGCAAACGCGTCAGCCAGGTCGATACCCAGATCTTCGTTGACATTCATCAAGCCTTTCGCAGTCAGATCTGCATTTACGCCTTCGCTGTGAACCATAGCGGAAGTACCATCTTCTGCAACCTGAATGGTCTGTTGGTTCAGGAAAGTAAAGGTCGTGCGTGCGCCATCCTGCGGCAAAATCGTGAAGTACAGTGTTACAACTGCTTCTTCGCCTTCAATGGTGGCATTCTGCATCTGCTTATCCGCAGAGTTCGGAGCAAATGCTACAACCGAGATCTTGTCGCCGTTGTCAACTGCTTTCGTGCCGTTGATCAGTTTTTCAGAAACGAATTCTGCTTTCTCAAACTTGAGGAGCGTTGCATCATAGCCAAGGTCAAAGTTGATACCCCAAACGTCAGTCTGACCGCACTTCAAAGAAACGGTTACCGCAACTTTGGAGCCGCCTGCAAGACCTGTGCCTGCTTTCACTGCATTGTCGATCGCGATGATGTACTGCACACCGGTCAAAGCAGGAATTTCTTCGGTATAAGAATCATGGCAAACAGAGCAAGTATAGGTCATTACACCCTTGGAGGTGATGGTTGCCGGAGTCGTAATCTCTCCCACATAGTGGTGATCAGCCAAATACGTATCGTCTACATCCGTTACCTTGCTATATCCGCACTTCTCGCAGACTGCGATGGTGTAGCCGTAATCAAGGCAGGTTGCTTCCACTTCTTTGTAGAACAGATTGTTGTGCGACTTACCGACAGTGATTCCGCATCCATCGTTTACGCAGACACGGTCGGTCGGCGTATCCATGCAATCGTCTACCAAGGTTTCACCGGCTGCATTCTTGTGACCAAGCTTTGCAATGGGTTCCACCTTTGTTTCCGTGCATCCCGGATGCGTGCAGTTCCAAGTCTTGGAGCCGTCTTCCGTGCAGGTTGCAGGTACGATGGTCGGATCGCCGGAGTAATCATGTCCGAGCGCCGCCTTATAATCGTTGATATATTCCTGTTCCAAATCGTGGCAACGTGCGCACTCATAGTGCTTGTAGCCATAGAGCGTGCAGTTGACATCTCTGTTATCGGTCATGACAACATCATGTCCCAAAGCATCTATTACAAGTCCCGCTTCGTCCGTAAAGATTTCTTTACCTTCGTCAACAGTGACATCCGTAGTGAACGCGCCGCAACGGTTGCATTTCTGATATGCTTTCGTGCCGGCAGTCGTGCAGGTTGCAGGAACTTCCTGAACGATCTCAGACCAATCGTGACCAAGTGCGTCGGTTTCTTCACCATTGTGTTCCGGATCTACTGCAGAGCAAACCGTGCAAGTCCACTTTTCTGCAACGCCCGGATGCGTGCAGTCTGCCGTAGAAGCAGCTTCCTTATTCCAAGTGTGTCCGGTTGCAGGAATGGTGGAGTCTGTGCCGGAAACGATTTTGCCTTCGCCATCACACATTACAGTCTCATGGCATTTGGAGCATTCATAAATCTTGTAGTGACCGGGTGCCGTGCAAGTCGGAGCCAAGTAATCCTGAGAAACCGTGCCTTCCACGTGACCGGTACCGGTGCCGTCGATACGAATCAGTACGTTCATACCGCATTCGTCACATACTGCTATATACAAGCCAACCACAATGCAGTTGCCTTCCCGCTTTACTGTCCAAGTGGTGCTTGCACGCAATCCGGGGTGAATTGCTTTCGCGTCTTCTTCATTGTCAAAGTAGCCGACCTCCGGCTCTTCGATTGTTTCGCCATATTCCGTATAGGTATCATGGCAGTTCGCGCATTCGTAAACCGTGTATGCAGGCTTACCGCAAATAGACGGATGGAATGTGCCCGTGCCATAGTCATGTTCCAACTTCGGAAGGATTTGTTCTTCCGTCTCGTCGCATCTTGCGCATTTTACAGTAACCGTACCGGTTGCAGAGCAAGTTGCAGACACTTTGGTACCCGCGACTTCGGTAGCGCCGTTTGCAAGATCAAATTCATGACCCTTTGCCGGAATTGTTTCCGTCTGGGTAATAGTTCCATCGCAAAGCGGGCAGTATCTGAATTTACGGCCAGCGGTCGTGCAGGTTGCGTCATTCAGAATCTCCCATTCCGTGAATGCATGTTTGTTCAAATCCACATCATCGGTGGTCAGTTTGAAAGTCAGCAGGCGGACCTTGGTCGCGTCAGCGTCGCTGGAAACCTTGCCTCCCTTTACGGAAACGACATAAGTCAAGCCATCGCTTGCCGCATAAGCAGAAACTTCTTCTACCGTGCAACCGGACCGTTTGCAATAAGTAAACTCATATCCCTTGGAGTGGCAGTTTACTTCTACCGTAACCGTTACAACATCATGTCCCAAGGCGTCAATCGTCTTAGACTGATCCAATCCGCACATATTGCACTTCCAGTTCATAGAGCCGGCAGTGGTGCAAGTTGCAGGAGTGGTGGATTTTACTGTGCTCTCTTCATAAGTAGAGTGCGGGAGTTTATCGATCCGCTTTGCATACACTGCATTCGGATCGGTACACTTGGTACAACCGTAGAAATCATAACCGTACTCTGTGCAAGTCGGATCTTTATGTGCGGTCGGTGCACCTTCCAAGTCAAAGCTGTGCTGACCTGCCGGAATGTCTCTGGTTTTTTCCGTGTTGCAACGAGAGCACTTTGATTTCACATAGCCGGCTGTTGTGCATCCCGCGTCGAGACTTTCCACGATTTCATCATAATCCTGTTTCGTAGCGTCTGCATACCGATGTCCAAGTGCATCAATGGTCGGGACCGCCGTGATCTCGGTGGTGCCTTCCGAGTCGCTGAACATCTTGTTGCATTCGCTACACTTCCAGTACGCATCGTTTCCGGCGGTCGTGCAGGTTGCAGCAACGGCGTCTACTTTCACCAACGTGTGGGTATGTACGACCTCCGGCAATTTTTCAATCCGAACTGTTTTTTCCGCGCCGCAGACCGTGCACTTGTAAATTGCCTTGCCTTCTTCGGTCGTGGTGGGTTCCTTCTCAATGCGATCCGGCGTGGTGCCCCAAGTATGACCGTTACCGGTTTCAGCAATTGCCTCTTTCTTGGTTTCGTCGCAACGAGAGCACTTGTAGTAAATAAAGCCGCCGGTCAGGCAATCGCCGTCTCTGTGGTCTTCCACAAAGTCATGTCCGAGTGCCGGAATCGTCTCGCTTGCAATCACCGTGCCGCACTTTTCACAGTGCTTGCCTTCGGTTTTACCCGCAGTGGTGCAGGTTGCAGCAACTGCTTCCACGTCGGTCACCCAAACGTGTTCGTCGCCGGTCGGTTTTACAAAGTCTGCCGCGAAATAGTCGCCGCATTCTCTGCACTGATACCGGGTGTAACCCCAGTTCCCGCAAACGGGATCGACCGTTTCAATCTTTTCCCAATCGCAGTTGTTCAGCGTGTGCTTTTCACCTTTGTTCGGGCATGTGTGTTCATGATCGTCTGCCAGGATCGTCATCGGGAAGATGGAGACAATCATTAAACATGCGAGCAAAAGTGCTAAGATTTTCTTTTTCATGATGATTTCCTTTCGTGATAAATTTTGTGTATATTTTTACGCAAACATTGCAACTTCTTGCAAAGATTGCAATTGTTTGTTTTTTCAGGTTCGCAACCGACAGTCCATACGCACTTCACCTCATCTTATTTTTCGGACTTTTCCGCAGGTTTTCCGGAAAAACGGAACCGGTGGAAAAGTTGCTTCCGCAAGGCGGGACACCCACCGGAAGCCATCGACACTTCTAATCTTGATTTATTATATCGTATCCTTTTTCATTTGTCAAGAGGTTTCATTCAAAAAATTAAGAATTCTGCAAGGAATGTTTTTCTTTTGGTGGGAGAGTTTCGGTTTTTTCGGTTTTTTCCTCGGTTTTGCCCCGTTTTCGGGAAATAATCCGGCAAAGTGTCCGTGCAAAAGGGAGAAACTGGATTTCCCGAAAGGGCGTTTTTCAGCGCAAAACGCTTTCATTTGTAACGCGTTTTCTCAATAGAGTCTGTCGGCTTCTTCTTTTGATATACACAATATGCATTGGGTATGCAATAAATATTCACGGTCTTGGGTGGATTCCGTGCAGAAAATCCCATCCAAGACCGGAGTTCTTCCTATATATAAATATATGCGGCTTTCCAAAATCCGTTTGAGAATTTACAAAATTTCGAACGAAAACACGCGAAAATCCGTACTGCCGTAGGTTGCGCGCGGGACAAAACGCACCGCCTTATAGTTGCCGGCAAACGGAAGTGTGAGCAACCGGCAATGCACGTCGCGGTACGGATAAGTTTCGGTCTGCCCGTGTTCGTCCGTAAGCAGCAGGTCAAAGTCCCGCAGGAGCGTTTCAGGAAGCGTATAACGGTCCTCGTGCAAGCGGATACAACAGGGCATATTGTGATAATTCCGGTTTAAGTCGCTGTCAAAGACCAGTCGCACGCCGTGCAGGGGAAACGGGGTGGCGGATTCGTACAGCAAAAAATCGCCCGTGCCGCCGCGCCAGAGGTTTTCTTCCCCGCGCTCTTTGCCATTGCGCACGATCTCCTGATTGCAGGGGATCTTGCGGGAAAGCGGTGCGATTTCCCGCGGCAAACCGGGCAAATCGCAGTCGTCCGCTTGTAGCGTTTTCTGCAAACGGGCAATCTGCAAAGTATCGGGGGTGGTATGGTCCTGTATCATCTGCGCCACCGCCGTACCGACCGCCTGACCGAGCAGGGCGCAGGTCCCCATCACGCGGGAGGAGGAAAGCGCGGCATGCGTTACGCTGATATTCCGTCCGGCAAACAGCAGATTCGGCACGTTTTCGGAATACAACGCCCGAAAAGGGATGCCCCACGGGGACGGCGCGGGATGGAAGATCGTCGGATAGGAGGTTTTGTGTGCAAAGCCCGCCGGAAAGTGGTCGTCCATGCTCCATCCGCCGTAAGCGATCACATCCGGAAATTTTCCGCCGGCAGACACGTCGTTCTGCGTGACGGTATATCGTCCGACATAGCGGCGGCTCTCCCGTTTGCCGGGCAAAAGTCCGATCCATTCCAGTTCCCAGTTTTCCGCGCCGTGATCCCCGTGATTTTTCACATGATCCCACACGCCGTAGGCAATTTTCAGAAGCTCCGTGCGGCAGGCGTCCGTATCGTGAATGCAGTCGCCTTCGCCGCCTGTTTCGATCCACCAGAAGTTCGTGGACAGATCATGCTCCCGAAACGGCAGATCGGCGTCGGTCGGATAGGAATAGGCGAAAGGCGGCGGGGTGAAGGGCTTGGGGGAGTCGGTTTCCCTTGCCTGAATCAGGCAACTCATCCCCATGGTCTTGGAATCGGCGGTTTCCGGCGCAATCGACTCGGAAAATTCGTCGCGTGCTTCCCTGCCATAGCGGTAATGTGCGCCGGTGAGCGTAGAAAGTATGCTGTCGCCGGAGCAATCCGCAAAGTATGCGGCTTCTACGGTGTGCATCGTCTCGCAGGGACTTTGGTAGCCCTTGACGCTGGCAATCCGTTCCCCGTCCATCTGCGCGTCAAAACAAGCAGTATTCAAAAGCAGCGTCAGGCGTTCTTGGGAAGCCACTTTGTCATAGAGCACCGCGTCCCAAAGCGGATAGCTGTGCTGTGGATTGCGATAGAAATTTTCCAAAATCAGTTCCTCCAGGATGCCGGTTTCCCGATGGTCCTGTCCGTGCGCGCCGCAGATCCACATACGGATCTCGCTGGACGCATTTCCGCCTAATACCCCGCGGTCCTGCATCAGCACAACCTTGCTCCCATGTCTTGCCGCGGCAAGTGCCGCGCAGATGCCTGCCATTCCGCCGCCGACTACACAAAGATCGGCATGATGCGTGATGAATTTCATCGTTTTTCCCCCTTGACATTTCTTGATACTCTTAGTATAATGAGAAAAAACGACATTTGCAATCGTTTTTCATTCTGTTTTTATCAAATTCTTGCAAAGGAGCGCCCATGGACGTCACAGTGGAAAGTGTTTGCCGGCATTTTGATTTTCTGATCTCGGTAACCGGCTATTCCCTTACCCTACACGGAGATTTTGCGGACATTCCGCAGTTTCTTCCTTATAACTATCATCTGCATCCGTACTGCCAGTATATCAAAGCCGAATGCGGACTGCAAACCGTGTGTCAGCAAAAGCAGGCACAGGTTCTGCGCGCCTGCGCGCGCGGCGCGTTCTGCGGTGTGTGCCATGCCGGCGTGTTGGAATACGTTTATCCGATTTTCGTAGACGGAAAAGCCGTGGCGTTTCTTTCCGTCAGCGGCTTTCGTCCGCCAGATTCCCCCGCGGTGCGGGAAAAGCTCGCGCATTTTGCCGCACGGCACGGGCTTTCGCAGCATGCGCTGTCCGCTTACCGGGATGCTACCCTGTGCACCCCTGCGCCGCCCAAGGAAACCGTAGACGCGGCGGTTGCCGGATTGTTATGCCTGCTCTCCGCCGTTCTTTCCAACCGTCCGCCGCGCCCCACCTCTGATCTTTATACGCAGATCCTGCAATATCTGCACAGCCATTACACCGGGTGTTGTTCCTTACAAACGCTGAGCGAAGCCTTACATTCCAGCGTTTCCTCGCTTTGCCATCAGTTTCAGGCGCACAGCGGCAAGAGCATCCGCGCGTACATCGAACAGCTCCGGTTGCGGGACGCCAAGTGGCTGCTTTCTCATTCTGCGCTATCCGTAACGCAAATTGCTTCCGCGGTCGGGTTCTGCACCCCCGCTTATTTCACAAAGGTCTTTCACCGCGCTTTCGGCGTAACGCCGCATGCGTTCCGCAAAGGCGTCAGTCCGCTCCTGTAATCGGCGCATGCCTGCCAAAAGGCGTACCTTCTACCGAAAAAATCGATGCTTTCCCTTCCGAAAAAACCGGAGGAGCCGAGTGCTCCTCCGGTTTTCGATCATTGTGCAAAATAACGGGATAAAAATTCGCGGGTACGCGCCTCCTTGGGATGAGAGAAAATTTCTTCCGGCGTCCCTTGCTCGGCAATATAGCCGCCGTCCATAAACACAACGCGGGAAGAAACGTCCCGTGCGAACGCCATCTCATGCGTGACCACGAGCATGGTCAGTCCGGACGCCGCAAGATTTTTCATCACGGCAAGCACTTCGCCAACCATCTCCGGATCCAGTGCGGAAGTCGGTTCGTCGAACAAGATCACTTCCGGATGCATACACAGCGCACGGGCAATCGCCACGCGCTGTTTCTGCCCGCCGGAAAGCTGTCTGGGCTTTGCGTTTTTGTAAGCCGACATGCCAACCTTGGCGAGGTACTCCTCCGCGCGCGCTTCCGCTTCCTCTTTGGAAAGCCCCAGTACGCGCCGCGTCCCGACCGTGCAATTTTTCAGGACATTCAGATTGTTGAACAAATTGAAGCTCTGAAATACCATCGTCACTTTGGCGCGGTAATCCGTAAGGGAAATGGCGTTTCCCTGAATATCTTCCCCATGGAAGAAGATCTTGCCGTCCGTCGGCGTTTCCAGCAGATTGATGCAACGCAGCATCGTGCTTTTGCCGGATCCGGACGAACCGATGACGCTGATGACATCTCCTTGATTCACCGAGAGAGAAATATCATGCAACACATCATGTTCGCCAAACGATTTTTTCAAATGCGATACTTCAATCACCGACATGTTGCTGTTCCTCCCCACTCACCCGGATCTGGGATTTGAAATCGGACTGCGAGCCGCACACCACATAGCTGTCGCTTCCGTCCATCTTCTTTTCGGCATAACGCAACAACCGCGTCACCGTAAAGGTCAGAATAAAGTAGATCGTTGCGCAAATGACATACGCCGGCAAGAACTTCGCATACGCGCCGCCCGCCTGCTTTGCCGCAAACATCAATTCCGTAATGGAAATAACCATCAGCACCGAACTGTCCTTGATATTGACCACAAACTCGTTGCCGATCGACGGCATGATGTTGCGCACCGCCTGCGGCAGAATGACGTAGAACATCGTCTTGAAATGCGACATGCCCAGCGCGTGCGCTCCCTCAAACTGTCCTTTTTCCACAGAAATGATCCCGCCGCGCACGATCTCTGCCATATAAGCGCCGGTGTTGACCGAGATGATGATAATGGCAGACGGAAGCGCCTTGATCCCAAGCGGCACAAACAAGCTGTAATGGATAATCAGCGCCTGTACCATCATCGGCGTACCGCGGATGATCTCCACGTAAGCGGCAAGCACCGCGTTTATCACGCGGAACAGTCCTTTTTTCACCATCGGATCCGTTTTCTTGACCGGAATGGTCTTGATGATCGCAATCAACAAGCCGATCAGAAAGCCCGCGATCGTGCCGGTGATCGCCATGACGAGCGTATAGCCGGTACCGCGCAGAAAACTCTGCCAGTATTCCGAAATAATTTTTACAATCCAATCCCAAAATGACATGTTCCGATTCCGCTTTCCTGTTTATTCTTCGCCTGCGGGCTGACGGCTGATTGCGTCTGCCATCATCGCTTCCCGTTCGCTTTGGGGAATGGTCGCAAGCAGTTTATTGATCTCCGCAGTCAGGGAGCTGCCTTTGCGCAGACCGACCGCAATGGACGCCTCTGCCGGATCGTAGGTAAAGCCGTTGCCGGCGCTGAACTCAATATAAGTAAATTCCGGATTGGACGCGACTGCGGAAATGGCGCCGGGTTTCTCACAGACATATCCGTCGATCGCACCGCCTGCCAGCGACTGGATCAGAGCGGGGAAACCCTCCAGCTCCGGCTGTTTGTTCACGCCCGCGATCTGGTCAATGACTTTGTAGTGGAAGGTATTGAGCTGTCCGGTGATCTTCGCGCCTGCGAAATCCGCGATCTTCGTCGCGTTTGCATAAGCGGAATCCTTGCGCACGACCATGACCAGATTGCTGTTCAGATAAACGTCGGTAAAGTCGATGCTGAGCTTGCGTTCCTCGGTGGGGCTCATGCCGGCGATGATGAGGTCGATCTGTTTGCTTTCCACGGCGGGGATCAGTCCGTCCCATCCGATCGGAATAATTTCCAGTGCTACGCCGAGCGATTCTGCAATGCGCTTTGCAATCTGTACGTCAAAGCCGTCCGCGTACATGCCGTTGGAAAGCGGTACCGTATAATCGTTTGCCTTTGCCTGCGCCCAGTTGTACGGTGCGTAATCGCATTCCATGCCGACTACGATCTTCCCTTTGGCTTTGACTTCCTCCAAGTCCTTCGCGCCGGACTCTCCGCAGGATGTCATGGAAATTGCCATTCCAAGCATCAGTGCCAGTGTCAAAAGCAAGCATACTACTCTTTTCATGTCGTGTTCTCCTTTGATTTTGATTTTTTCATTTTTCAAACAGAAAAAGTCGCGGTGATAAAGCATCACCGCGACAAATCGTAACGAAAAAACAACAGTCTGCGATAGCTCTCCACCTAAGTGACAGTACGGCAGATCTTCTCTGCAATACCGGTATATACGGCAAACTCCGTACCGTATACCCTCGGCAGTGTTTCCTTTCACACGGGAGCGGGAACCCCTGTTTCGTGCTACTTTTCAACACCGCGCCTCTACCTTAACTTATTCGGTTTTAGAAAAATGTTATGCGCATTATAGCATACATTTTGGATCTTGTCAAGTCTTTTTTGCAAAATTTCCGATTTTTTATTTTTCAGCCGGCGCCGTTTCCGGTTTTTCCTCCGGAATCGGCTCCGTTTGCACCGCATCTTTGCAGCACGGTCTTTTATAGAATAACATGCCAAGCGCCATGATGAGGACGAACACAATCAGGTACCACACCACGCCCATACCATGGGAGAATACTGCCGCAACCATCATGAAAATACTGCTGAGCACGGTCAGGGCAGGGAATACAAACCGCTTGACCGGATGCAGATCCTTTTCTTTGATCATCATCGCGATCATAATCGGAATATAAATGCCGTAGATGGTGATGATCGGAAGCTCGGACGAATCGAACACGATCGGTCCGAACCACGGCTTCTCCACCAGATTGGCGCCATAGAAATACACCAGCCACAAGGTACACATTACCAGTCCCACAATCGAGGAATTGGTCGGCATATTGGTATGTGCGGAAACATCCGCAAAGGTTGCCGGCTTATAGCCGTGCCCGCGCGCGGAGATCGCGTACATACCGCGGGTGGAGGCAAGCATCAACCCGTTCAGGGTGCCGAGGCAGGAGATCACGACAAAAACAAACAACAGCGTGCCGCCGACCTTGCCGAAAATACTGCCGAATGCAATCTGCGCACCGGCTTCACCGCTTTGCATCAGTTCCGCGTTGGTGACGCCGCCGGCAAGCCCGACATAGTACAGGGTGTAAGTCAGCAGGATGATAAAAGTGCCGATGGTGAGCGCAATGGGAAGATTGCGCTTCGCGTTTTTCAGTTCCGCATTGATACTGGTTGCGATGATCCAGCCTTCATAGGCAAACGCCGTTGCGACGACTGCGGTAAACAGTGCGCCGCCCGTGGAAATATCGTGGGAAACGACCGTTGTAAAGTTTTCCACCGTCATGCCGTTGTAAAGTCCGACGATCGTACCGACAATCGCCATTAAAAACAGCGGAATCAGTTTAATCACCGTCGTTGCGACCTGGAACTTGCCCGCAAGGACCGGGGAAAGCGCGTTGATCGCATAACTGCCGACCAAAAACAGGCAGGTGATGACCATGCAGGGACCTCCGGTGATGTCCCACCCCAAAATCACGCAGAAATACCGCGCGGATACCCATGCCAGAACGGACGTCATGGCAGGATAGTAGATAAACGTGGAAAAATGCGCGACGAAATAGGCGTAACCGCCGCCGATGGTGGCTTCCGCATAGTCCACAATGCCGTTGACATGGCTGTAACGGGTGGCAAGCACCGAGAATGTGTAGGCGCAGATCATCATGATCACGCCGCCGATGCCCCATGCTAAAATACCGAGCGGCAGATTGCCGCCGGTGGCTTGCAGAATCTTCTCCGCTTTGAAGAACACGCCGCTGCCGATGACGATGCCCACCACCATGGCGATGGCGGTGACGAGTCCGTACTTTGCTTTTAACTGATTACTCATACTGTGTACTTCCTTACTTTGTTTATAGATCAGTTTCCGCATTCCACGCTGATGGCGTTGAATAACGAAAGCAGGTCTTTCACTTGCGTCTGTGCCTTTTCTTCTCCCGCGCGGTCAAGAACGATCTGCCCTTTGTGCATCATCAGGATCCGACTGCCGTATTCCACGGCATAGCCTAAATTGTGCGTAACCATGATAGCGGTCAATTTCTTTTGCTTCACCACCGTGTCGGTGAGTTGCATAATCAACTCTGCGGTTTTGGGATCCAGCGCCGCCGTGTGTTCGTCCAGAATCAAAAAACGAAGCGGCACCATCGTCGCCATCAAAAGCGACATTGCCTGTCGCTGACCGCCGGAAAGCAGTCCGACGCGCACGTCCATTTTATTTTCCAAACCCAAGCCGAGCGTGGCAAGCTGCTCGCGGTAGCTGTCGATGCGCTTACGGTTGACGCCGCGCGAAAGTCCGAACCTGCCGCCTTTTTGCTCTGCCAGCGCCATATTCTCCGCAATGGTCAATTCCGGGCAGCTTCCCATCGACGGATTCTGATAGACGCGCCCGATGCTCCGGTAGCGCTCATATTCCTTCAGATGGGAGAAATCTTTTCCATCCAGGAGAATCTCGCCGCGTTCAATAGGGAGCGTGCCGCAGATGATATTGAGCAGGGTGGTCTTACCGCTGCCGTTGGAGCCGACGACGGATACAAATTCCCCGTCGTTGATTTTTAAGGAAAAATCCTCAAACACCCGCGTTTCCGTGATCTGTCCGGGATGATAGATTTTGGTGATCTGTGAAAGTTCAAGCACGTCCGCTTCCCTCCCCCGCCGGTTTTCCGAGCTTGGCGCCGCGTTTGATCCGATCGCTTAAAATCAGCGCCGCGACAAACAACACCGCCATAATCAATTTATTGTACGCGGTGGGCACGCCAAGCTTATTTACCGCCGCAAGGCATGCCTGATAAATCACCGCGCCGAAAATAACTTTTGTGGTGTCCGACAAGTGCCGCACCCGATGAAATACAGAAAGCCCGATGATAAGCGACGCCAGTCCGATGACAACCGTACCGATCCCCATGGATTGGTTGGCGCCGCCCGCAATATGCGTGTACAACGCGCCGGAGAGCGCGGCAAATCCATTGCCGATTGCAAGTCCCAGAATCTTATTGTCCCCCGCGTCCTTGGCAAGCGTCATCACAAACTGCGCATTGTTTCCGGTCGCACGGAGCAACAGCCCCCGCCGCGTCTTTAAGAACAGATCCAACAGGATCTTACAGACGACTGCAAGGAATAAAAACAGCACAATATCCCGCAGGCTGAAGCCGCCGGCTTTAGCAGGCAAAAAGCGGAACGGGAATGCGGAATGCAGAGTCTCCACGTCCCTGCCATAGGTGAGGATGGAACTGCCCTCGCCGCGGAAATTTCCGGTGACGCCGGCAGAAGTCGCGATCAGATTCACCGTAATGAGCGCGGTGGAAACCAAAATACCGCACAACAGCGGACGGATATGCAGTTTTACATGCAATACGCCGGTCAAAGCCCCGAACAGGCAACCGACGAAAAATGCCGCAAGCAGTGCGATCCACGGATTGCATCCGTGCCGCACCAAAATGCCGAAGGTCACGCCGCCGCTTAAAAAAGTTCCTTCCACCGTCAGGTCGGGAAAGTCCAGAATGGTGAACGAAACATAATATCCCATGGCAAGCAGGGAGAAAACCAGTCCGTTCTTCAGCGCAACTTCAATCAATCCTATCATAGAATTCCGATGATCCTTTCCAAATCTACAAAGGGAGCCGAGGACGGCTTCCTTTGTATCGGTGTATGCGTTTTATTTCGCGGTGGTGACCGTCTCTGCCGACTGATATTTTTCCGGCAAAGTCAGGTTTAACTTCTTCAGCACATCGGTGTTGATGACCGGCGTTGCGTCGGTGATGGTCTTGACTGCCATGGTTGCGGGATCTGCGCCGCGCATCACGTCCACCGCCATCTGTCCGGTCACTCTGCCAAGTGCGACATATTCAATGGAAACGGCGGCAAGACAACCGTTTTTCACCTGCTCGATCTCCGAGCCGTAAACCGGAATCTTGTGTCTGTCGGCAGCTTCCAGCACGACCGTCAGGTTATCGACGACATTATTATCAGTAAAATTGTTGATACAATCGGATTTTGCGGCAACCGCTTCTGCGGCGGCGGGAACGTCGGACGCGCTCTGGACCGCGGCGGCTTCCACCCGAATATTCCGCGCCTCACAGATTTTGCGGAAATTCGCAAGGTTCGTCAAGGAGTTTGGCTCGGAAGAAGTGTACAGAATCCCGATGGTTTTGACATCCGGCTGCATACTTTGGATCAGATCGACTTGCGCTTCCAGATCCAGCACATCGCTGGTTCCGGTGCAGAGATCGCCCGGATTCTGCATATCCCGTACCAGATTTGCCGCGACGGGATCGGAAACGGCGCAGAAGATCACCGGGATCTTGGTATC
>DLLB01000079.1:15415-26747 GCA_002477905.1 Clostridiales bacterium UBA7573
CTTGGTATCGGCGGTCGCGGCATAAACTTTGACTGCGGCGGGCGTTGCGATGGCGATAATCAGATCATAGCCGCTGCTTGCCATATCCTGTGCAAACGCGGTGCAATCGTTTTCGGCGGTCGTATTGGAACCGACCTTGTAGGTGATCTCGCAGGCAATGCCGGATTCGTCCAGCGCGGCTTTGACGCCGGCATAGCAGTTATCCAGCGACGGATGGTTGAGATATTGAATCACGCCGATCTTTACCGTTTCTCCGGCTTTCACTTTTTCGGCAAGGGATTTTTCCGTGTCCCCGCAGGACACACAGGCAAATACAGACGCGCAGAACAGCAGTGCGGCAAGGCAAATGGCAACCAGTTTTTTCATGATACATTCCTCTTTCTTTTGTAATAAATTTGTTTGCGGTTGTTTCGGTCGATGAGATTCTGCATCACGCCATCGGAACACCACCTGTTCGTTTCTCACACGTCACACCTCCTGTCGTTTTCAAATAAAAAAGCCCAAGTGTCACAGGACACTTGGGACGAAATCACTTCGCGGTACCACCCAAATTGACGCTTTCGCGCCCTCTTTGTATGCACACGGTTCGCTTTACAAAAGCCTCCGTTTTGCACCCCGTTTGGTAACGGCTACGGTTGCCGTCGGACACTACTGACGCACACGGCGCGTTCGATCCGCCCTCAAAAGTCCATTCGCTTCGCGCTTCATCTCCGCATTTCACCATCCGCGGCTCTCTGTGCATGACGCACTCGAAGGTACTCGTCTTTTTCATCGGTTTTGAATTTGTAAAAGAGTATAGCACACTTATTTGTGTTTGTCAAGGGGGTGTACAAAAAAATTCAGAATCTTTTTTGCGTGCGTGTTACCACTCAATCTGCTGCACCGGCATAGGCGCAGGATTTTGCTCGATCGCCGTGACTGTGCCGCTCTGCACATGCACCACGCGATCCGCCATCCCGCAAAGCGCCTGGTTATGCGTGATGATGACCACGGTCATGCCGGTTTTGCGGCTGGTATCCTGCAAAAGCTGTAAAATCGCTTTGCCGGTCTGATAATCCAAGGCGCCGGTCGGCTCGTCGCACAAAAGAAGCCGCGGGTTCTTCGCCAGCGCGCGGGCGATTGCCACCCGCTGCTGTTCCCCGCCGGAAAGCCGCGCGGGAAAATGATCCATCCGGTCGCCCAGCCCCACATCCTTTAACACCTGTTCGGGAGAAAGCGGATGTTCGCCGAGCGACGCGGCAAGCTCCACATTTTCCAGTGCGCTGAGGTTCGGGATCAGATTATAAAACTGAAACACAAACCCGATCTTCTGCCGCCGATAGCGCGTGCGCTCCCGATCGGAAGCGGCGGCAAGGTCCTTGCCGTCAAAATAGATATGTCCCTCCGTGATGGTATCCATCCCGCCGAGCAGATTCAGCAGCGTGGTTTTTCCGGCGCCGGACGCGCCGACAATGACGCAGACTTCTCCTTCTGCAATTTCAAAACTGACATCGTGCAGTGCCCGCACACTGACCTCACCCGTGCGATAGGTCTTCCCGACCTGTTCCAATCGTACCAGCGGCATCGCTCTCATCCTTTCTGTGTTTTCCTCTGTGTTTTTGTGTTTTTCGGCTTTTCCTCTTTTTCAAGCGGAAAAGTCTTGCATTTTGCGAATCTTTCTGTTATACTGTTTAGACCATATTTATATCATTCAAGCTATAACTAAACGAACGTTTCAAACCGTCTGCTTTCCGGGTTTCCTATACACAGTATACCATATCGCGCCGGATTTTGCAAGCGGTTTCCGTTTGTTTTCCCAAAGGAGGTTTTCGCATGAAACTGTTTCGCGCGTTTATCGCGTATTACCGTCCGCACCGCAAGCTGTTTTTTCTCGACCTGTTCTGTGCGCTTCTCGTCGCCGCGGCGGACCTGCTCTATCCGCTACTTGCCAAAGAGATGATCAATGACTACATTCCCAATCACAATCTGAGACGCCTGCTTTGGTTTGCCGCTTGGCTCGGCGTGATCTATCTTGTCAAAATGGGACTCAACTACATCATCACCTACTACGGGCATACCGTCGGCGTGCGGATGCAGGCGGATATGCGGCGTGACCTGTTTGCCCATCTGCAAAAGCTCCCCTTCTCTTTTTATGACGAAAACAAGTCCGGCGCGATCATGTCGCGCTTGGTAAACGATCTGTTTGAAGTATCCGAGCTTGCGCATCACGGTCCGGAGGATCTGTTTCTGTCAGTGGTAATGTTTGTCGGCTCATTTCTCATTCTTTCCACCATCTCTCTGCCGCTGACGCTGATTATTTTCGCCGTTGTGCCGTTCATCGTCTTTTTTGCGGTCAAAATGCGCGGACGCATGGACGCGGCGTTCAAACGCAACCGCGAGCAGATCGCAGAAGTCAATGCAAACATTGAAACCGCCATTTCCGGTATCCGCGTTTCCCGCGCCTACACGGCGGAAGAAAAGGAACAGGAAAAATTCGATCGGGAAAATGAGCGGTTCAAAGCCGTGCGTTCCGATTCCTACCGGTTTATGGGGATTTTCCACTCCGGCATGACCTTTTTCACCGATCTTCTGTATCTGATCGTGCTGGTGGCGGGCGGTCTGTTCTTCTTCTACGGAAAGATCGACATCGGCGGCTTTACCGCCTACTTACTGTACATTCACATGTTCTTAAACCCCATCAACCGGTTTGTTTCCCTCTTTGAGCAGATGCAGGAGGGCATGACCGGATTCAAACGCTTTTGGGAAATCATGCAGACACCCGTGGAGGCGGAAACGCCGAATGCAAAGGAACTGACTGACGTCCAAGGGGAAATCGCGTTCGATCATGTTTCTTTCGGCTACCGCGCCGAGGATGGGGAAAAGCGGCTGGTTCTGCGCGATCTGTCGCTTTTGGTCCCCAAAGGCAAGACTGTCGCGTTGGTCGGTCCGTCCGGCGGCGGAAAAACAACGCTGTGCAACCTCATCCCGCGTTTTTATGAGCTGTCGGCGGGCACCATCCGCCTGGATGGGCAGGACATCACGTCTTTCACCCGCCGTTCTTTGCGGGAACAGATCGGCATGGTGTCCCAGGATGTCTTTCTGTTTCACGGCACCGTGCGGGAAAACATCGCTTACGGCAAACCGGACGCAACCGACGAAGAAATTATTGCGGCGGCAAAAAAAGCCCGGATTCACGAATTGATCGAAACCCTGCCGCACGGTTATGATACCGACGTCGGGGAGCGCGGTGTGAAGTTATCCGGCGGACAGAAGCAACGGATTTCCATTGCGCGGGTATTTTTGAAAAATCCCGCCGTTCTGATTTTAGACGAAGCGACCAGCGCGCTGGACAACGCCACCGAAATGCAGATCCAGTCTGCCTTGGAGGAGCTGGCGCACGGGCGCACGGTATTGGTTGTGGCGCATCGGTTATCCACGGTGAAAAATGCCGATGAAATCATCGTCGTCACGGACAAGGGCGTTGCCGAGCGCGGCACACACGAACAACTGCTTGCAAAAGACGGGCTGTACAAGGAGTTGTATTCCTATCAGTTCCGGTGAAAACCGGTTCCGGTTCCAAAGGAAACTTCCGTTTGACTTTTTGAAAAAAATTCCTCGGGGCTCCCGCAAAACCTTTTCCAAACAAAATGCACACGCATTCCGACACGGAAAGCGTGTGCATTTCTCTGTAAATCGTCTTTTTCCGGATTATTCCCTCCACGTCCTTGCACATCGGCATCTTTCGCGGTACAATGAACAGGCATTTTGCTTCACAAGGAGATTCGACATGACAGATTTTGAAGATCGTACCACCCCTACGGAACCGTCTGTGCTTTACGAGGTCACACAGACGCAAGTGCGTCACCCCGAAACCGGCGCACTGATCCCTACCTACGGCATTCTGCCGCACGGCTATCCGCAATATGCCGTGCCGGACATCAGCACCTCTCTTGCGTTCGTTTCCGCGCTTGCGCGCCGTTGTACCGCCTGCGGACTTTCCCCCATCCATCTGCGGGACGTAGTGGAGGACGCGCTTACAGAGGTCTGTCCGTGACGACCGCGTGCTTGGTTTTCCAGAACGAAAAGGCGCCCTTCTCCTTTCGCAAACACGCGTCCAACACATCCAGAAGCGTCAATTGCTCCTGCAACAGCGGCGCGTCCGGATCCACATAGCCGCACGCTTCCCGCGGCGTCGTGCAGAACGCCACATCTGCCACGCCGGCAAGCGGCGTGTTCGCAAAATCGCAAAGCGCAATCACCGAAGCACCGTTTGCTTTCGCCAGCTTTGCCGCCTCGACAATCGGCTGCATCCTGCCGGACGAGGAAATCGCGAACAACACCTGTTTTTCCCGCAACAGCGCCGCCCGCATCTTCGTTAAAATCATATCCGTATCAAACTGACACAAAATATCCAACCGCGAAAACCGAATATAGGCATAGTGCGCCGCCACCGCGGAGGTCCCCAGCCCCGCCACGCACACCGCCTGCGCTTCGCAAAGCAGTTCGACCGCTTTCTGCAATGCCGCCCGATCCGTTTTCGCCCCCAAAATCACCGCGGAAGTAAACGCGTGGATCTGCCGCGCGATGACCTCATACGGCGCGTCCTCCGACAGCTTCGGCTCATACGCGTTTGCCGAAAGCGTCTCCTCCTGCCGTTTCCCGCGCATCTGTACCCGGAACGTCTTATATCCGCCCCATCTTCTGAAAAAGCGGCTGACCGTGGCATAACTGGTTTGCGTTTCCTCCGCAAGCTCTGACAAACTGTGCGTCTCCACCCGTTCCGTATGCTCCAAAAGAAACCGCGCGATCCTGCGGTTTGCTTTGGAGGCGTGCTCCTTTTCATAAGACAGTTCCGCAAAAAACGATGACAGCATCTGCTTCCCTCCCCCAAAAATCAAAAATAGCAAAATCAGCATACCATTTTTGATACAAAAAGTCAAGGGATCAATCAAAAAATCCTGCAAAATCGCATTTTTGCTATTGCATTCTGTCATCCGGATATGATATAAATAGGACAAAGGATCTCTAAAAAGCAAAATACAGGAGGGATACAATGGAACCGACCGTCACACAGGATCACGGCATTCTGTACGAATGCTTTCAGAAAGTGCGCCGCCACTTTTATACGCAGATTGATCCGCACATCCACGCCGCCGCTTACCGCACCACCGATCAAAAATGGTATGCAGAACCGGAATTTGCCGGAAAATATCTGGATCTGTGCGCTTATTACGCGCAGAGTGAGCAAAATGCACAGGCACTTGCAAACGGACAGATCGTCACTGCCGCGATTCTGTCCCATCAGCGCGCGGACGGGTATCTCGGATGCCTTGCGCCGGGCATGGAACGGGTAAATTTCTCCGTATGGAATCACAGCTTCACCCTCTACGGACTGACGCGGATGTACGAAGCCACACACGACCGCGCCCTCCTTACAGCGGCGGAAAAAGCAGCGGATTGGCTGCTGCACACATTTGCAAACTGCGCGGAGCCGGATATTCTCTGCGCTTTGAACCAAGGCAGTCAGCACCTCTGCTCCATCTTCGCCATGGCGTATCTGCACCGCGTCACGCAGAATCCCGCCTATGCCGATTACATCCGGCGCATCCTTGCCTATTGCGAAACCACAAACATGAATTTACTGTCGTTTGACGACATCCTGCATCTGCGTTCCAAAAAGGGGATCGAAATGCTGGTGATCTACCTCGGCGTGCTTGCGTTTGGCGTACAGACAAACGACGCGCGCGCGATCTCTGCCGCACGCCGCTATTTTACGCAGGTCGATCAGACACAGATCCGCAATACGGGAAACGCCACCATCGGGGAATTTTTCACGGAAAACGGCAACGCGCCCCGTTTTCTACCGACAGAAGAAAAGCCGAACGAAACCTGTGTGGCGGTCGGATTTATGGAGCTGGCACTGGCGCTGTTTTTTGCCGAGCCGAACGCGCAGTTCCTTTGCGCATTGGAAAAAACGCTGTACAACCACCTACTCGGCTCCTTCGATCGGGAAGGCAAGGATTTCGCCTATTATCAGGGCAATTACGGAAAAAAGATCTTTCAGACAGAAAAGGGCGCCTACCGCTGCTGCCGCTACCGCGGATTCACCATCTTCAGCTACCTGAAAAGCTACCTTTATCATACGGATGGCACGACCATCACGCCATTGCTTTATACGCCGTCCGTTTACACCTCCGACGCGCTCACCTTAACGCAAGAAACCGATTATCCGCGCACGGACACCGTTTCCTTCACCGCAATCTGTCAAACCCCGCACACGCTTCGCTTATTTCTCCCCGCATGGTGCCGCTCCTACACCCTGCAGATCAATCAAACGCCCGTATCGCTTTCTCCCAGCGCAGGTTTTTTATCCCTTCCCCTGCCAAAGGGGAAAACCGCCGTCAGTCTCCGATTCGCCATGCCCCTGGAACGGCAGGATTGCATCATCGACGGCACCCCCTATGTCAGCTTTTCGCGCGGTCCGCTTCTGCTGGCGCTGGATACGCATTTCGGCAACCGCCTGACCGATCCGGTGCAACCAAACGCACCGGTGCAATCCGATCCTCCCGGTACAGACTGTCTGGTTCATGAACGCATCGGGAACCTGCACCTTATCGACTACGCAAGCGCGGGAAGCCTGTCTCCCGCGCAGGACGAATACACCGTCTTTTTGCGGAAAGAACCGTAAGCACCGCAACTGATCTTGATTTTCCCCTCCAAAAGCAATTCTTCCCGAATGCCGGAATCCGGCAGTCGGGAAGAATTGCTTTTTTGTTTGGTTTGCCCAAATATTCCTGTATCCGCCCCTTGGGAAAGCACTGCGTCCGTTTCCGAAACGCCCCGCTTTGTAATGTTTGTACAAAATCAGCGACGTATAGTTGTGATGATTTTTTGAAACAGAGAAATATTAGCCAAAAAATTTTATTTTTTTTTTTTTTTTTGTGCATTTTGTAGCCATTCGCATCATTTGCACCCGTATTTTTGTATTTTTCTGCCATTGACAAAACTTGTCGTTTTTTGTTACAATTTTTATGGAGAATTCGGCACAATTCACAAATTCCTTTTTCTCTGCCCCCCAATCATCCAAAATAGTATCCGGCGCACTCGGCACGTCGGCTTCTATAATTCTTTTGTCTTAGGAGGACAAATATGAAAAACAAAAAGGTAGTGATTCTTTCTTTTTTATTGGTAGCCGTATTATGCGTCGGCATCGGCTTTGCAGTCCTTACGGATACTTTGGACATCCAAGGTTCCGCAGGAGTCGGGAATACCGCTGCGGAGGAAGCGTTTGACGAAGACATTTATTTCTCAGCCGCAGTTGCAAATCAAACCGGAAATACCGCCGCTGTCACAGCCGAAAACAAGGATAAAGCAACCTTTACCGCAAGTACATTAAAAGGGCAAAACGACGAAGTTACGTTTACTTTCACCATTCGGAACGACGGGGACCTGGACGCGGTGGTGACGCCGAAAATCGCATCCAACTCCAACGAAACCTATTTCTCCTGCACCACCGACTGGACAGCCGCAAAAACGATTGCCGCCGGTACAACCGAAACCATCACCGTCACGGTAAAACTGCTGAAAACGCCAACCGATACGATCAGCGGAACCTTTACTGTGGAATTGACCGCAACCGCAGGCGCATAAGTCAATCTGATTTCATCCGTTCAAAAAAGGAGGGGGACAAATGCCATCCGATGTGAAAAAGCACGTTCTTCTGACAATCTTGTTTCCGCTATTTGTCGCCCCGTTCCTTTTCTTACCGGACAAAGTGAAAAACCCTCTGCTCGCCTTGTTTTGCATGATATATGCAATTCTTTGCGCGCAGATGCTGAAAAAGCGCACCCTTCTTCGTTTGGAACGTCGTTTGGTGCTTCTGCTTTTGTCCGTAGCGGCAGTCTTGGCGGTCACCTTGCACTTTTTGACGGGATTGTCCTTTGGCTTTCTGAAAAATCCGTTTGCTGTCGTATATGTCTGGAAATACATCCTCCCTTATACGGTGATATTGATTTCTGCCGAGAATATCCGACGCATTCTCCTTTCCCGCAATCGCAACTTTCTTCGCATTTACACATTTTTCGCATTGGTACTGTTAGACTGCGTGATGCTGTCTCGGCAGGGGATTTTGACGCGATTCCACTCCTTTCGGGAATTTGTCGGAATGACTCTGTTCCCTGCCGTTTCCGCAAACGTGTTGTTTCATTTTATCGCAACCCGCTACGGCGCTTTGCCCAATCTTGTTTATCGACTGATTCTCACGCTGTCCCCCTATTTGCTGCCCGTGCAGCCCAACACACCGGATTTGTTTTACGCTTTTTTCAAAATGATCTTTCCATTGCTCGTTTTCGCAGGCATTCATTTGATTTTTGAAAAGCAAACCCATGTACGCCCCCGACGGCAAACGCGCAGACGTTTTGCCGTATTTTGCGGATTTGCCGGTGTTATGACCGCGCTGATTATGCTGATTTCCTGCCGTTTTCACTACGGATTGCTGATTATCGGCTCCGGCAGTATGAGCGAAACCATTCATACAGGCGATGGCATCCTTTATGAAGCCTATCACGGAGAAACCGTTCAAATCGGGGATATTATCGTATTCACAAAAAATCAGACCACCATCGTACACCGTGTGACCGACATTCGCAATCTCAACGGAGAATTGCGCTATTATACCAAAGGAGACGCAAACGAAGCCATGGATCCTTGGTATGTCAGTTCCGGCGACCTGATCGGGATCGTTCGGATCAGGCTCCGATATATCGGCATTCCAACCATTGCGCTCCGATCGTTATTTTCTTAACTTAAAATCCAACATTCCAAATACTTTTCATCTCTTTTCATCAAACAGAAAAAGAACTTAAGGGGAAGAAACACCGATGTCCGAATTAGAAAAAGAACAACGGGATACTTATCAGAAGCGCAGGAAAAGGCGTATTCTGCTTTTTTCCGTCGTCGTATCGTTGCTTGCTCTGATGACCGTATTTGCAACTGTCGCATTTACCATTCTAAACAAGAATACCTATGTTGCTTATGAAGAAAAAGGCACTGTTATATATAAAGCATATCTTGCGGAAAATGAATTTTACGAACAGGAATATCTGAACGGCAGCCACGCTTATGTGGCATCCCTTATAGATCTCATGACGGCAGACTTTCAATACGATCTCAAAATGGAAGCAAGCCAAGTCCATTACCGCTATTCCTATTGCGTGGAAGCCACTTTGGAAATCAAAGATAAAAGTTCCGGTATGGCAATCTACAATCCGACCGAACTTCTGTTGCCGCAGACGTATCAATCGTCCGCAGAGACGGCGCTCTGTATTCGGGATACGGTGATCTTAGACTACAACCGTTATCAGGCGCTTGCCCAAAAATTTGTGGATACCTACGGGTTAAACGATGTGAGCGGCGCATTACTTGTCAGAATGTATGTGGAAGTCGCCAAGGAAAGCGAAGCATTCGTATCGGATACTTCTAACCGATATACCATAGAGTTGACCGTACCGTTGTTAGTTCCAACCGTTTCCCCACAGGTAAGCGCCTCTGTGCCGACTGCGGAAGAAAAAATTCTGATATACGCCGCACCTGCCATGACCGTTTTTCGCATTCTGATGATCGTTTGCGGCACACTGACCTTTCTGATGATCGGAGCCACGATGCTCTTTACCGTCCTTACACGGGATAAACACATTGACTACGCAAGGAAACTGCAAAAGATCTTATCCAACTATCGTTCCTACATTCAGAAAATCTGCAATCCGTTTGACGCAAGCGACTATCGGGCACTTTTCCTTGCGGACTTTTCAGCTTTACTGGAGATTCGGGATACCATACAATCCCCGATTTTAATGTACGAAAATGAAGATAAAACCTGCACGGAATTTTTCATTCCCACACCGGAACGGTTGCTGTACGTGTTCAAAATCCGTGTGGAGGATCCCGAATCGTTCTCTCACGAGCGGTGCCCGGCGCAGTTTCACAAATAAAAAGCAGAAGGAGAGAACAGCATGAAAAAAGCCATTTTCGCGGGATTGGTGCTGTGTCTTTCTTTGGCAATCGTTGCAACCGGACTGGGATATGCCACCGTTACCGATTCCCTGCACGTGGAAGGAAATGCACAGGCAACGCCTCCGCAAAGTGTGTATATCACAGACGCAAGCGTAATCAGCGGTACGGTGCAGATTAAGGGATATTCCGAAACCGTCCTCTCCAGCACAGTCATTTTAGGTACGACCGCCACCGCTTCTGCCACCGTGCAGTTGACCGTAAAGAATAACACCCCCTACGGATATGTATTCAATCAGACTGTCTATCAGATCGGTGAGCAGACCTTCGATAATTCGGGAATCGCGGTCAAAGCAAACATCGCGAAGGGAACCAAGTTGGACAGTGGCGCAACCACCACATTCACGGCAACCTTTACTTATAAAAACGGAATCAGCGATTCTTCCGTCTTAAACTCCGTCATCAATTTCCAATTTGTCCTTGGCACAGAATATATTCCGGAAGTCGCGGTGGATAATGCCATGCAACGCTTTGAACAGATTATCAACGACGAAACGCACTATGAAGCGCTGATCGACGCCATGAATCACACCAATGCCGCAAGACCTTCCACCCGCCCCGGTTCCACGACCTATATCGGGAACGTCATCGGTAGTTCCGGCGAAGATTCTCAAGTCATCAACGACTTATTTACGATAGAAGGAGAAAACTTTCTGCATTTGGAGATTAACGGGAAAAAGACAAATGTCACCGTTATTATCAAGCGGGAAGACGTCGATGGCATCAGCGGCGATGAAATGACGCTCTATATGACGCCGGAAACCATTTCCGGACGCATAGGGACCTATATCACCGTATATGCAATCGTGTTCACACAAAACACAACAACCGGAAAATGGGAACAACTCGGTGAGCTTTATGCGGGGGAGGCACCCATCGTAAAGTACGACGGCACTTGGTACGGTACGCCCGATTCTTTCACGACCGATAACTGGCGCACCACACAAACCTACTATAATTTACGAAAAGGGCAATCGATTCAAACCATTATCACCGCATATAAAGCCACGTTATAATTTTTCTGCAAAGAGAGCGCAAAAACGGCTATCCGTGCTTGAAGCACGGATAGCCGTTTTGTTTTTTCAAAATTTTCAATACACCCGTTTGCCCGCAAGATACACCGCGTGCGTGCGGTAATCCGCGTCAAGAACGGCGAGATCGGCGGCAAAGCCGTCCTTTAACTCGCCATATCGGTTTGCGCCGTACAATAAACGCGCCGGCACGCGGCTCATCATCGCGGAAACCGTCCAAAGCGGCAATCCATACCGCCCGCAAAGCGCCGCCA
>DLLB01000079.1:26777-30739 GCA_002477905.1 Clostridiales bacterium UBA7573
CCATGGTATCTCCGACGGCGACGCTCCCCGCAAAGCTGGAGCGATCCGGCAATTTTGCCACGCCATCCTCCACGATCACCCGATTTTCCGGAAGCTTTGCACCAAGGAAACTTTCGGTCACGCCCGTTTGTCCGGCGGCGCGCATGGCATCGGAAACCACACACACTCCGTCCGTTCCCTTACACCGCAAAGTCAGCAAAAAGCTCTCCCGACAGATATGATGCCCGTCTCCGATGAGTTCCACCGTCAATGCATCCTCCGTCAAAGCCGCTTCCGCCACGCCGCCGATGACATAACTTCCCCGCTTTTTACGCGCAGAGGTACTGCAAAACAAATGCGTCACCTGCGTATAGCCAAGCGAGACGGCGCGGCGCACCGTTTCGGCATCCGCGTCGCTGTGCCCTACGGAAAGCGCGATGCCCGCTTTCCATAGCTGTTGTGCAAACGCATCGGCATCGGGTAACTCCGGCGCCAGCGTCATCCGGCTTATGACCACCCGATGATCGCACAGCTGTGCCGCGTAGGAGGCAGTGGGACGGAGCAGGCAGGCAGTGTTCTGTGCGCCGCACATCTGCGGAGAAAGAAACGGTCCTTCCAGATGAGCGCCGGCAAACATCGGATGCGTCCGCATCCTCTCGCAAAGCCGCAAAAACGCAAGCGTGCGCTCCCACGCGCAGGCGGTAAGCGTCGGACAGATCCGCGTGACGCCGTGAGACAAATGGAGCGCGCAAATGCGCGAAAACGCATCGGCATCACAATCCCCGAAATCCTCTCCGCCGCCCCCGTGCGCGTGCAATTCCACAAAGCCGGGCAGAAGGTACCGCTTGCCGAAATCCACGATTTCGGCAGATTCCGGCGCTTCTCCCCGATAATCCGCGCACAGGATCTTGCCGTCCTCCACAAGCATCGCGCCGGCTTCCACCTTCTCTGCGCGGACGATCTGTCCGCGGAAAAGCGTCCGTGCCATTACTTATTATACACGCGGATCTCTGGCACCGGAGAGGCAAGCGCGACACGCGCGGCATACAACACTGCGTCCGGATGCCGGTTGAACAGCGAGCAAGGCACTGCGGCAGTCTGCGGTCCGTGCAGAATCTTGCGGAGCGCGCCCGCATTCCAGTCGCGCGGCATGCACATTCTGACGCGCTTTGCACCGAACATTTCCTTCATCCCAACCGTAATGCAGTACGGCGGGATGCCGGCAAGATCGCCTCCGCAGTTCATATAGGCATTGATGGTCTTTGTCTCCCGTGAGATACGGAGTACCCGTGTCGGACGGTTCAGAAATTCCTCCGGCGTGCAGGCTTCGCCGGGTTCCGGCGGCTCATTGAATGCAAAATGTCCGTTGATACCGACGCCGCCCCATGCCATATCCAGTTTTCCGGCTTTTTGAATCAGCTCTGCAACGCGTTCCTCCTCTCCCGGAATCGGGAAATGCCGGTTTTCCGGCAGAACGTTCAGTTCTTCATCGATCTGACTGTAAAAAATACGCTCCATACCGCCGCGGAAGGACAGCGGATCGGCTTTGTCGAGATAAGTATGCGCGTCTGTCAGATATTCGTCCATGTTGATAAACGTGCAACGCTTCAGGCTGATGCGATATTTGTTGACCAGATATACAATCCGGCTGTACGGACCGAGCGGTCCATAGGGAATGACCATTATGGTATCCTCGCCTTTTTGGTTGTTTGCGGTGATGACCTCCAGCATTTCAATTGCCATTCTCCAATAGAGATCGTGTTCTTTGTCGCAGACGGACAGCTTGATGCCGCTGCCTTTTCCAAGTTCCGATTCCGGAATCCGGTTGATATCCATAATCATGCTCCTTTTTCTCTCATTTTTCAGGCGGGATCCGCCGTTATCGCCATTATAGCAGAAAAAGCCGGAGATGTATATACACCACGCCGCCGGAAATTAGCATAAAATCGCCATTGACAGACGGACAGATCCGGCGTATAATCTGTGTTGGGGGTGATTTTATGGAGCCGATTGATCTGACTGCCATTTCCACCGAACGGCTGTCCGACGAATATCTGTGCGTGAACAGCTGCGGAATTCAGAAAATCAACGAGCGGGAGCGCGGGAGCGTCCGTAAATGCGGACGGGTGGACTATCATATTCTGTATGTTGCGCAAGGCGTCTGCCATTTGCGGCGGCAAGGGAGGGAACAAAGCGTCCCCGCCGGACATATCATTCTGTTTCGTCCGGGCGAACCGCAGGAATACCGGTATCTCGCGGGGGAAAATTCCATCTCCCATTACATTCATTTTACCGGTCGCGGGGTGGAAACGCTTTTGCAAAAGCTGGGATTGGAAACGCTCGACGTATTTGATCTGGGGATCAGCGGGACTTACGAAGAAATCTCCGAAAAGATGGTGCGGGAATTCACCATGAAACGACAGTTGTATCCGCATTTCTGTGCAGCGTATCTGTATGAACTGCTCGCCTTGATCGGGCGCCGGCACGCCATGCAATCCCACAGCATCAGCCGCAGCGCCCAGCAGCGGATCAACGCTGCCTGCGTCCGGATCTACGAGGGGCTTCCGACGCCGCCCTCCACGGAAACGCTTGCCGCCGAATGTTGCCTGAGCGTCAGCCGCTTCACCCATTTATTCCGGGAAGTCACCGGAAAATCCGTCCTCGCGTTCACGCAAGCCATGCGCATTGATCGGGCGCGGGAATTGTTGCTTGCCACCGATCTTTCGGTGCGGGAGATCGCGGAAGCGGTCGGATTTGCGGATCAGAATTACTTTTCGCGTCTGTTCCGGAAGTTGACCGGCAAAGCGCCGCGCGATCTGCGTCGCGGCATATAACAAGCCTGTTTCACACTTTTCGGTGTAAGTGAAAACACAACGACACAAATCGCACTTTGTGTCGATTTTCAGATTTTTCTTTTTGGCATTCCAATGTCGCAAAATGGTTTCCCCCTACCGAAAAACCGCCCGAAGGCGGTTTACAGATCCAACAGATAAAGCAAAGAATCCCGATCGGGATAAGAATAGGCAACAGGCAACTGTCCGGCATCGATTTTGCGAAATCCGGCTCTTTCATAAAACCGGTGGGAGGCATGCGCCACCGATGGCGTATCCAGAAAAATCAGACTGCACACACCGAAAGGCTGCACATCTTCCCGATGGCATGGACGGGGAAGCACCATCTGTAACATTTTTATCGGTTCCTCCTATTTGACAAATTGGCGGGATTTCGCAAGGAAATCCCGCCGAAACCGCTCAGCGAATCAGCATATAAAAGAGGAACAGCTTTCCGGTGAAATGCTTGTATTCCTTCATGCCTTCAATCTGTGCATATTCCCCGATCTTCTGTAACAATAACTTGCCGGCGGGAGATTTCCACATGCCGCGCGTGGCGCAGCAGATACGCCTGCCCGTCGGCAATTTTGGTCTGCCGGAGCTTTGCCGCATAGCGTTTGGCAACCACATAGTTGAGCAACAACAACAGGAGCGGCAGGGCAGACAGCACCGCAACCGGCAGAATTGCGCGGTTGTCGGGTTGCAACAGATCCCACGCAAACCCCGCGCAGGCACAAAGAAGCGCAAGTCCGTAAGCGGGAAGGTACCTTCGCATATTTTTCATATAAAAATCCTCCGTCTCTGCCCTGCACAAGGATCGTTTCGCAGTCGGAGCCAAATTTCCTTGCGGATGGGCAGTATATCGTTTGGCAGGGGAATTATTCCGAGAAAGTCAAGCGAAAGAAATTGCCCGCAATATCGGAATAGTAACAGGTATCGCCGTGAAAATCAATCAGTTCGGCTTCGTCGAAATAGCCGAGCTTTGTAAAATCTCCGTAGAAAATCTGCCGTTTTTGCGCCGGATCCAAAATCCGCACGGCGGGCGGATTGACCGGATCGTTGCAAAATCCCTCCACCGAATAGATCTTTCCGTCGTGAAAACATGCGCCTTGCAGAAAATGGTGATAGGGGCAATCAAACTTCATCAGAATA
>DLLB01000079.1:30796-39248 GCA_002477905.1 Clostridiales bacterium UBA7573
CACCACCTCGCGTACCCCATAATCCGCAGATATGACGCCATCCGTGAGTTTCGGCACGCGGAAAGCAAAATAGCGGGTTGTGTGCGACTCGTCCCGCATGGTAAAGGCGTACAGGATCTCTTTGCCGGGATCCAACGCAAAATTTCCGTACGGGCGGACATCCTTGCGTGCCTCGGAAGAATGCCACAACATCGGATCTTCCGTAAAGCCAATGCGCAAAACCTGTATCAGTTCCGAGGAAAACCGCGTTCCGTTTCTTGTGATCCGGTATACGGCGCACATACCCTTTCGCTTGTTTGCTTCTTTCTGATAGGTCGTATAAATATTGGTATACAAAACCGGAAATTCATCTGTCGGGGATCCATACGCACAGCCGAACATCACAGAATTGCTGTGCGGGCAGAGCCGTTCGGTCTGATCCAAGGTAAAAATATCAATCGGCGTCCGGTCTTTCGCCGGATCCTCTCCCGCAAGAATATCCGTCATCCGATAAACATGACAAACGCCCGCGCCGTCAAACCGGAATAAAAAATCCCGGAAGATCGCGCCGTCCTGTCCGGAACAAATTTTGGAGATCGGTTCAATTTTCATAAAAATAGAAAGCCTCTTTATGTTTTTCACTTGCATGTCGAAATGGGTTCTGATGGGTTTATTATACTATAAATTTCAGTAAAAAGCAACCTTTTTTGTGATTTTTTATACGTTTCCGATATACGCAATCGTTTCCGTCGGCACCACCATCCGATGTCCATCGGAAAACCGATCAAAAATTTCTTCTATTCCATGCAGGTATTCCGCATATCGCACATCGCTCTCCCGCAAAGAATACGAGGAGGACAGCACCCGGTCGATATACCCTTGCCGATCGTAAATCTGCGCATTGTCGGCGCGGAAGATCTCGCACTTGCCGGCGAAGAAATCCGTACAGGCTTGTGCGCTGATCCCATTGGAAAATCCGTGAAATTCCGGATTGTAACGGCGGCGCAGTGCCGCAAGCGCTTTCGTACAGTCTGCGCGCTCATCCCGCGCATTATAAAGAAGAATCACGTTTCCCCCCGGTTTTAGAACCCGTCTGCACTCCCTTCGGAACGCTTCGGCGTCAAACCAGTGAAACGCCTGCGCGGCAGTGACAAAATCAACGCTTTGGCTAGGAAGCGTCAGATTGCCGTCGCTGCCGTTTACGGAAACGAAATTTGGATTTTGGGAAAGCTTTTCTTCTGCTTTTCTACGCATATCGTCGTTTGGCTCCACCGCAAAAACTTTGTATCCGCAATGCAACAATTGCGCGGTAAATATCCCCGTCCCCGAACCGACATCCGCAAACACACGCCCTGCCGCGATATGACGCGTATTTTTCAAATAATCCAAAAAGGCGGTGGCATATTTCGGTCTTGCCTTTGCATAAAGCGCGCCTTTTCCGTCAAAACGATTGGTATTCTGCATCGCAACCTCCCAATTTGCAATTTATTTGTATCCATTTTACCATAAATGCGGATTCTTTGCAACTGCAACAAACGAAAACATCGCTTTCGTACCCATGATTCCCACGCCTTGCGCCCTTTTTTATTCCTTGCAAGTCTATCAGAAATTATAAATTTGCCAGACCAAAATACAAAAAATTCGGCAAATTTCCAACCTTTCTTTCCCGCGCGAACCTTGACAAAAATGGGGTTTTGATGTACAATAAAATCAGTACAAATTCTGAAGTTTTCCCATTGAAGAAAGAAGAAAGAAAGGATCCTTTACTTATGAAAAAGTTTTTATCTCTTTTCCTGGTTCTCGTTTTCTGTCTGTCCCTGGTGCTGACTTCCTGTGGCATGGAAGGAAAACCGGAGCCGGGCAGTACAACGCCGGTAACCACGAAAGACACGAATACCCCGGATGTTCCGCAGACAGACGGGAAGAAAACCATTGTAAACGAAGTCGGAAAGGCAGTCGCTGCCGCCAACAACACCTTGAAGCTGGAAGAACTGATGGATGTGATTGCCGCACAGGGCACACCGGAATCCCTGCTTTCCATCCTGCCAAAGAAGCTTGGCGTGCATATGACAAACAACGGCATTCCTTCTCTGCCAGGCTCTTTTTCCGCGTACAAGGACGGAAATGTTTTCGCCTATGATATGGGCGGCGATCAGCTGTCTTATTTTGTCCTCGTCGGAAATTATCTGTCTTTCCCTGCCGCAGGCGCCGTAGCGGAAAACGGCAACGCACTGATGCTTCAGCCGCTCACCGGCACGCTTGGCTCGTTCCTAAACACGGAAACATTGAAAAAATACTTAAAGCAGATGGAGCTGACCGAAGTTACACTGCATCTCCCGACGCTGGAAGAATCCATGCTGACCGAGAGCGAAAACGGCTATTACATCGTATCCAACACCTATGTGGAAGCTTGCCTGAAGGCAATACTGGACGCGATCCCCGAAGAAGTCCTTGCCCAAAACCCTGAGATGGCACAAGGGCTTGCCGCGGCGAAAACCTTAATCGGCGGCATGCTGACCAACTTGGGTTTGAAGCTGGAACTGCACCCCTCCGGCGATCAGATCAACGGCGTAAAACTCTCCATAGACAGCAACAAGGACTTTGCGGCGCTGGTTCAGCTCACGCCCGACGACAAAATCACCGCGACTGTGGAAATTCTGGCTGACGCCGCAGGCGAAAAGCCGGAAAAGGTGTCCGTGGATCTTACGCTTGCAGGCGATACGTTTGGCAACGGTACTTTCTCGCTTCTTTTGACTGAAACAGCCTTCCGTTTCACGGCAAACTATACCGGAAAGCATAGCCTTGGCAGTACGATCGTCGAAGTCGGCAAAGACGAAGGCTCCGTCTCCGCTTACGCCGATCAGACCTTGATTGCCGATATTGACCTTGATCTGACAGCCATAGGAAAAGCGGATGCCACCGTCCTCAAAACATGCTCTGTCCTCGTCAAGACGGACAACATCACGTTCGTCCGGACTCTAAACGACAAAGGAACCGTCCTGAGTGAAGACGAAATAAAAGAACTTCCTTCCGACTGGGTACGAGACATGATGGATTGCAAGGAATACTATGCACTTTCTATCACTTCCCAAACCGTAGCACAAGGACAGACCTCCATCACCGTTTCCTTAAAAGAAAGCGAAACAGACACGGCAAAAACCGCAACCATCCTGCTCTACTGCAACACCCTTCCCGAAACTTTCCAGGGACTGGACAAAAAAACGGCAGATTTCGTCGCCGTCTATGAGGAAAACATGGCAAAGATCAAGACTGCCGCAGACGCTTTCCAGGCTTATGTTCTATCCGAGATGAGCAAAGAAGAACCGGATCCCGCGCTCGCGCTTCCCTATGTTTACAGCGTTACCCAAGATACTGCGCTTCTCCTGTCTTTCGACGAGGACGGCGTAACCATGATCTTCTTTGAAGGCACGGCAGCAGATGTGCCGGGCGCCAATCTCATCACCGCCATTGCCGAAGACGGTACGCTGACCGTAACCGCTCCCGGCGGTCAGGTATAATGCGGCGGGAACATCCGCTTGCAGGATTCACGCTCCTTACGCGCTTCTTCTGAATTCAAAAAAATCAGCCAAACACCGTTTTCCGGTGTTTGGCTGATTTTAATTAGCGCGAAATTCTGATTTCATTCGTTCATCCGCATTGGGAAATCCGGTTCAGATCCTGAACGGTTTTCCAAAGGATCCATGCCGACAGAACGGCAGTCAGAATATCCGCCGCTGGCATGGAATAAAGTACGCCGTCCAGCCCGAAAAACCGCGGCAGAAGCAAGGCAAGCCCCACACCGAACACAATCTCCCGCACCATGGAAAGTAGGGTGGATGCCACAGCTTTGCCCATTGCCTGCAAGAAAATAAAAGTGGCTTTATTGACGCAGGCAAGAATCAGCATACAAAGATAAATGCGGAATGCCCGAACCGCGAATTCCGTATAATACACGCTTTCCTTCTTTGCGCCGAAAATGCCGATCAGCGCCTGCGGAAAGCATTCCACGATCAAAAGCATGACCGCGCCGAGAACGGCTTCGGAAAGCAACAGCGTGGTGAATAACTTCTTTACACGCTGTGGGTGGTTTGCCCCCATATTGAATCCGACGATCGGGATACACCCCGCCGCCATCCCGATGACGACGGAGATCACGATCTGGAAGAACTTCATGACGATTCCGACCACTGCCATGGGGATCTGCGCATACGGTTCCTGCCCGAATATGGGATCCTGTGCGCCGTATTTGCGAAGCATATTGTTGATTGCCGCCATCGCCGCGACAAGAGAAATCTGTGCAAGGAAACTGCAAAGTCCCAGTGAAAGGATTCGCCGGATGACGTTCTTTTTCGGAATCCATGCAGCTTTGTCCAACTTTACGCTTTTGGGATGAAGCAAATACCAGACCGCCAACCCCGCAGTCAGCACCTGCCCGATAACCGTAGCAACCGCCGCGCCCATCATTCCCCATCGGAAAGCAAAAATGAAAATGGGATCGAGCAAAATGTTCGCGACCGCCCCCGCAAGCGTGGAGAGCATCGCAAATTTCGGGCTTCCATCAGCGCGAATGACCGGATTCATCGCCTGTCCGAACATATAAAACGGAATGCCGAGCGTGATAAAAAAGAAATACTCTTTAGACAAGGCAAAGGTTTCGGCATTGACGCGACCGCCAAAAACAGAAATCAACGCATCGTCAAAAATAAGATACAGGGCGGTCAGCACACAGCCTGCGGCGATGGTAAAGAACATCGCGTTTCCGACAGAATACTTCGCTTCTTCTTGCTTTCCCTCTCCGAGCAGCCCGCTGACCATGGCACAGCACCCGTCGCCAAAGCAAACCGCAATACCAAGCGCTATCACGGTCAGAGGAAACACCACGGTGTTGGCGGCGTTGCCGTAAGAACCGAGATAACTTGCGTTTGCAATAAAAATCTGGTCAACAATGTTATACAGCGCCCCGACGAGCAAGGATATGACGCAGGGGACGGCATACTTTTGCATGAGCTTGCCCACCTTTTCGGTGGCGAGAAAATTTTGAGATTGTTCCATGGCGGATACCTCCGTAAAAAAATAATGCGTAAGCCCGCACGTTCGGACTTACGCATTTCTGCTACGCAACTATTTTTATTATAACACTTGCAAAAGAAAAATGCAAAGGGCATTTTTCATAAAACCACTTGGGGATTTGCCGGTGCAAATCCCCAATTTTGAACAATGCAAATCATGCAAACCGCTCGGTCCCGCAGCGTTTTGCTATGTAGAGGATTCGCGTGGACAGACAGAAATTCATTTTTCTTTTTTGTCAGGCAAAAATACGATTACAGCGCCTGCAATCCCCATAATTGTGAATATTACAGACCAGTTGAAACTCAAATCAAAGAACGCGTTTTCACCATATCCAATCATCAAGAGAATCGCAACCAAAAGCAACGCGATGCCTTTTAACTGTTTTTTCATAGGAATGGATCCTCCGGTAAATTCCGACTTTGTTTGTTTTAGGATACCACAAATCCTTCCGTTTGTCAATCATCCCCCCACATTTTGCGCAGGAAACGGCAACGTAACAAAATCAAAGAAAATAGATAAAACGCTTGACAAGTTGCGGCACATGTGATATACTTTGCTTGCGACGCAATAGAATAGAAGCAAAAGGGTTATGGGTATAAGTGTGCATTTTTATCTTTTGATAAAAATGTATGCTCCCATTTTGTACGCTTATGTTCATGACCTTTGCTATAAAATGATTGCGTCGCGGCTTGGAGCCTACGTTTTTTGTGCGTGGCTTTCAGCCGCGCACTTTTTTTATTTTCAATTTCATTCATTTGGAGGAAAAACACAATGAAAAAGGCACTCTCTCTTATTTTATCCCTATGCATGGCGGTCGCAATATTGTTTGTCATGGTATCGTGCGGAAACACAGACGCAGAAGGGAAGGACGAGCCGAAAACTGTTTACGGAGATAATCAAAACGACACAACAGACGCAGAAGACAAGGGCGAGCCGAAAACCGTTTACGAATATGATCAAAACGGAAACGTGATAAAATCATCGGATTATGACGCCAAAGGGTACTTAATAAAAGACTCCTATTATGGTTTAGGCGGAAAGCTACAGTTCTATTACGTTTATGAAAATGATGAAAACGGGAACGTGGTAAAGTTATCAGGCTATGACGCTGACGGGAAGTTTATGGGCTATGTGATTCCTGAATATGACGCAAACGGAAATCAGATAAAATCGTCGATTTATGATGCCGATGGAAAGCTTATAGGCTATGAGATTGCTGAATATGACGCAAACGGGAACAAGATAAAATCGTCAAGCTATGATGCCGATGGAAAGCTTGAATATTATAGTGTTTCTGAATATGACGCAAACGGAAACATGATAAAATCATCGATCTATAATGCCGATGGGAAGCTCACGAGCGCTTCTGAATACGATAACGAAAAAGTTACAAAGCAATTATTCTATAACTATGATACCAACGGAAAGCTTAAATATTATGGTGTTTCTGAATTTGACGGAAATGGGAACGTGATAAAGTCGTCGAGCTATGATGCAGACGGAAAGCTTGAAGATTATAGTGTTTATGAATATGACGCAAATGGAAATCAGATAAAACGGTCAATCTACAATGCCGATGGAAAGCTCACGAACGTTTTTGAATACGATAACGGAAAAGTTACAAAACAATTAACCTATAGCTATGATGCCGATGGGAAACTCACGAGAGTTCTTGAATTCGACGAAAACGGAAAAAAGATAAAGGATTCAAATTATGATGCCGATGGGAAACTTGCCAACTATGACGTTTGGGAAGATGATGCAAATGGGAATGTAAAGCATTCAAGATATAATGCTGACGGGAAGCCCACCATAGTTCTCGAATGCGATGCAAACGGAAAAGTTACAAAGCAATTAACCTATAGCTATGATGCCAATGGGAAGCTTGAATATTATAGTGTTTCTGAATATGTTTCTGAATATGACGAAAACGGATATGACGAAAACGGGAACCGTATAAAATGGTCGAGCTATGATGCCAATGGGTACTTAATAAAAGACTCCTATTATGATTTAGACGGAAAGCTACAGTTCTATTACGTTTATGAAAATGACGAAAACGGGAACGAGATAAAATCGTCAAGATATGATGCCGACGGAAAGCTCACGAGTGTTTCTGAATATGACGAAAATGGGAACGAGATAAAATCGTCGAGCTATGATACCAACGGAAAGCTTAAATATTATAGTGTTTCTGAATATGATGCAAACGGAAAATGTATAAAATGGTCGAGCTATGATACCGACGGAAAGCTTAAAAATTATAGTGTTTATGAATATGACACAAACGGGAACGTGATAAAATCGTCGAGCTATGATGCCGACGGAAAGCTCACGAACGTTTTTGAATACGATAACGGAAAAGTTACAAAACAATTAACCTATAGCTATGATGCCGATGGAGAGCTTAAAGAATATTGGATTTTTGAATATGACGAAAACGGAAAAAAGATAAAGGATTCAAATTATGATGCCGATGGGAAGCTTGAATATTATACTATTTATGAATATGATGCAAACGGGAATCAGATAAAGTGGTCGAGATATGACGCGGAAGGCAATTTGATATTTTCCCGTTAAGTACAGTTTGAGCAAAGTAAATATAAAAAAGCAGGAGCCGGCGGCTCCTGCTTTTTTGTGGCGTGGGTAAAGAACTCCGTGAAATTTCTTTTGACTTGCAAATCCGCGCCCTACACGGCGCACGTTCTGCGGGGTTTCTTTTGAACTAAGCTTCTTTTTGATTTAAGCCAAGGGCCTTATAATGTAAGAATTCATGTATTCTCCTTCGCCGTATTGATTGAGGCGATTAAAATCTTTTTCACCTCAACACATCTATCCAAAATCGTTTTGTCGTAATAATATCCGCTTTCAATCAAAAGCTCAAGCCAATACTCTGTTTCGGAGCATTCCTTAAGAGCAATATGTAGCTTTGCTACAAAATCAGCTTTGCCGTGCGCATAAAATGCCTCGCGGATATTCGCACCAATGCTTGTCCCTGAACGCAAAAACTGATTGATTAAAGCACTTTCGCACTTTGCCTCTCGCAAAATCTTGCACGCGCGTATTACTTCCAAGGCAAATGCCTTGGATTTTATCATCAACGGGCTTTCGGACATATTGCCAGTCCTCCTTTTTAACTTTATTCCATTATACCATAAACTTAATTACTTTTCCAACTTTATAATAAAAATTGCTTTTCGCCACAGCGAAAAGCTACCTCACTTCTTCACTTTTCACTATAATTTATTACTTTCCAAAAACCTTCTCGGACGGATTTAGTGAAAAGTGAAGAGTGAAGAGTGAAAAAGTAAAAACCTTCCCGAACTTCGTCCGAGAAGGTTTTTGGCAGGGGCACAAAGATTCGAACTCTGGACACGCGGTTTTGGAGACCGCTGCTCTACCA
>DLLB01000097.1:0-267 GCA_002477905.1 Clostridiales bacterium UBA7573
AGATCTGTTTGTCGGAAAAGACAATCTGTTCACTTACACAGTGGACTACATGCGCCTGTATCAGATCAACGGCTATGACATGCGGTGCATTACACCGGATGTTGTCGGAAACGGCGTTATGACGAAAGGTTTCGATAAGAAATAATTTGATCAAATATCTAAAAAGGAAGCAGAGAAATCTGCTTCCTTTTTTACGGTAATTTTGAGAAAGAAAAAACACGGGACTCCCGATTGGGAATCCCGTGTGGCGCGTCGTAAGGGACTCGA
>DLLB01000097.1:313-3923 GCA_002477905.1 Clostridiales bacterium UBA7573
AGGGACTCGAACCCCCGACCTTTTGGTTCGTAGCCAAACACTCTATCCAGCTGAGCTAACGACGCATTTGCACTTCACTTGAATGCCATAATAGAATAGCACATTTACACGGATTTGTCAAGGGGTTTTCCGAAAAAAGTGTAAAAAATCCGATTGCCGGAGAATTCTGTACGACTTTACACAGACTTTACACAAGCCTTACCAAATCCAGATAGCAGACATTTGCAACCTGTGCTAAGATAAGGGCGTAAAAACGAAAGGAGTGTGGAAGAAAATGAAAAAAGTAAGAACTGGAAAAAGAGTATGGCGGGCATTGCTCGCAACCGCGCTTGCGGTGATGATGGTCGTTGCGTTGTCCGCTTGCGGTAACCAACCGGCAGATTATACCGGAAAGAAGATCAGCGTGGTTACACGGGAGGATGGAAGCGGCACCAAATCCGCATTTATGGAGTTGCTTGGACTGAAAGGGAAAAAAGATGTGTCCGGCGTGATTGTGGCAAACAGTACGGCGGCGGTGCTGGCAGAAGTGAAAGGAAATCCTTACGCCATTGCCTTTGACAGCCTTGGCTATGTCACAGATGAAGTGAAAACCATAACGGTGGATGGCGTTGCGCCGACTGTGGAGGCGATTAAGAACGGGACCTACAAGATCTCAAGACCGCTGTCGGTTGTTTATCAGGAAGAAAACGTCAAAGACGGATTAAACAAAGCGTTCTTAACGTTCTTGCAGAGCAGCGATGCGATGACGATTATTGCGCAAAAGGGATATGTCACCGTCTCGGAGAATGCCCCGGCTTATGTGGTACAGAGCGGACTTTCCGGTACGATTGCCATCACCGGCAGCACATCTCTGCGCCCGCTGATGCAGGAGCTTGCCAAGAAATTTGAGAATCTGCAGAGCGGCGTGAGCGTGACCGTCGGCGGCGGCGGAAGCGGTACCGGTTATAACGACGCGCAGAACAATGTCAGTGCTTTCGGCATGATCTCCGAAAAATTCACGCAAAGCAAAGCGGAAAATTGCGTGTCCTATACAGTCGCACTGGACGGAATTGCGGTAATTGTAAATAAAGAAAATCCCATTCAGAATATCACGCTTGCGGCGCTGAAAAATCTGTATGATCCGGATGCCGGTGAAAACAGTGTGCTGACATGGGATCAGATCAGCGGTAAATAACTTACAGAAAAAGGACGGAACTTTCCATGTGGAAACGGTTATTTCCATTGAAAAGCCGGGAAATCTTCATGAAGATCGTATTTGTGGCATGCGCGGCGTTTTCCATCCTCGCGCTTGCCACCATTACGGTGTTTCTTTTTGCAAACGGCATTCCCTTTATAGCCAAGACCGGCTTTTCCTCGTTTGTATTCGGAACCAACTGGGCGCCGCTTGCAAGCACGCCTTCCTACGGGATCCTCCCGTTTATTGTCGCCTCCCTGTATGTGACCGCGTTTTCCGTGATATTGGGAGTCGGGATCGGGTTGTTTACGGCGATTGCGTTGTATCGGTTTCTACCGAGAAAATGCGTTGCGCCGATCGCGCAGATGATTAATCTGCTTGCCGGAATTCCATCCGTTATTTTCGGATTGTTTGGCATGACGGTGATTGTTCCGTTTGTGCGGGATTATATCTCGCCGGACGGCGTCGGATACGGAATCTTTTCCTCGTCGCTTGTACTTGCAGTGATGATCCTGCCGACAATCGTCAGTATGAGTCTGGACAGCCTGCGTAGCGTTCCGGAAGAATATTATGAAAATGCGCTTGCTTTGGGAGCGACAAAAGAGCAGGCGGTGTTTCGGGTGATGTTGCCTGCGGCAAAAAGCGGCGTATTTGCCGGAACGGTGCTGTCGGTTGGTCGTGCCATCGGAGAAACCATGGCGGTGGTGATGGTGATCGGCGGCAGTCCGGAAATGCCGAACAGCCTGTTCCAAAGCGTGCGGACGCTGACCGCTAATATTGCAATGGGAGCCATGGAATTGGATAACCATACGCGCACGGCACTGATTGCGACCGGCGTAGTGTTGTTCGTGTTTATTCTGCTTTTGAATATCAGCTTTTCCTTATTGAAACAAGGAAAACAGGAAAAGAAAGGATAACGCATGGGAACGAAAAAATCATGGAGCCAAGCGACAGAGCCGGACAAAGAAAAAAATAACTTGCACCGCGCAAACAGCGGATTCTCTTTGGCTACCGTGTTTTGTCGGTGCAAACGGCGCATTTCCGGGAAAAGTGCAGGCGCAAAATTCTGCTTTTTTCTGAAGATCGTCAGTCTTTTTATGACGGCGCTCGCAGTGACGGCTTTGCTTGCCGTTATCTTGTATGTTTTGCTCAACGGTGTGGATAAGATCACGTTTTCTCTCTTGTTTGGCGACGGATCGGACGGACCTTCCATTTTACCTGCGATGCTCGGTACACTTGCGCTGATTGCGCTTTCTGCCTTGATCGCCGTTCCGGTCGGTATTGGCAGTGCGATTTTTTTGGTCGAGTATACCAATCAAAAAGGAACGTTTGTCAAATTTGTACGTCTTGCAACGGAAACGCTTGCCGGAATTCCGAGTATTGTATATGGTCTGTTCGGGTATCTGGTGTTTGTCGTGACGTTTGGTATGGGATATACGTTGCTTGGCGGTGCGGTGACGCTGGCAATTATGATCTTGCCGGTGATCGTCCGTTCTACCGAGGAAAGCCTGCTGGCAGTTCCGAAAGGGTTGCGGGAGGGTGCGTACGCACTTGGTACCGGTAAAGTACGGACGATTTTTCGCGTGGTACTTCCTTCTTGTGCCGGCGGAATTGTCAGTGCAATCATTCTTGCCGTCGGTAGAGTCATTTCCGAAAGCGCGGTGTTGATTCTGACGGTCGGAATGGTTGTGGATAAATTGCCGAACAGCTTACTTTCCCCGGGAACCAGTCTGGCACTGGACATCTACTACTTCGGCAGTCATGGTTATCCGGATGAAGCTGCCGCGACCAGTGTGATTCTGATGTTATTGGTCGTTTGCATCAATCTCTTGGCGTCCGCTGTCGGGAAGTGGATTGCCCGGAAAACGAAAGGGGCATAATATGGAACACTATTTGCAGAAAAGCGACATCCGCGTGAAAAACTGTGATCTGTATTACGGAAATTTTCATGCGTTGAAACAAATCAATATCGAGATTCCGGAAAAGCAGGTGACGGCATTCATTGGTCCCTCCGGATGTGGAAAATCCACGTTCTTGAAAATTTTTAACCGGATGAATGATTTGGTGGAAGGATGCAGGATCACCGGAGCGTTTTACATCGGGGGAAAAGATATTTTTGCAGCCGATACGGATGTGACGTTGCTACGGAAAGACGTGGGCATGGTGTTCCAAAAACCGAACCCGTTTCCGATGAGTATTTACGATAATATCGCCTTTGCCCCGCGTACCTTTGGTATCCGTAAAAAGAGCGAACTGGACGAGATTGTGGAAACCTCTCTGCGTCGAGCCAGTATTTGGGAGGAAGTGAAGGACCGCTTACGGAAAAACGCGCTTGGTATGAGCGGCGGGCAACAACAGCGGCTTTGCATTGCGCGTGCGCTTGCGGCAAGTCCGCATATTCTGTTGATGGATGAGCCGACTTCCGCACTGGATCCG
>DLLB01000097.1:4030-4498 GCA_002477905.1 Clostridiales bacterium UBA7573
TGACGCACAATATGCAGCAAGCCACGCGGATCGCGGATAAGACGGCGTTCTTTCTGCTCGGAGAACTGGTGGAATACGGTGACACCGAACAGATCTTTTCCGCTCCGCAAGACCGGCGCACGGAAAATTATATCACCGGCAGATTCGGTTAAAAAATTCTGTAAATTCTTGCAAAAAAGAAAGGAATGCGGTATAATATGAGTATCCGGAATAAATATGAAGCGGAACTGGGACTGGTATTCCGCAAATTGGTTTTCATGTGCCATAACACGGAGCTTGCGATTGAAAAATCCATCAACGCTTTGAAACAGCGGGATGAAGTGCTGGCAAAAGAGGTGATGGCGGAGGACCAGAGCATTGACAATTTGGAGCGGGAAATCGAACAGGATTGCTTAAAGATCCTGCTGATGGAGCATCCGGTGGCAAGCGATTTCCGGGATGTCTCGGCGGCGCTGAAGATGATTACCG
>DLLB01000097.1:4527-4791 GCA_002477905.1 Clostridiales bacterium UBA7573
AGGCGGCGGATATTTCGGAGATTTCCCTGCAATTCGGCAATCAGGCGTTTATCAAAGAGCCGGAACACATTGAAATGATGGCAAAACTGGTGATCGGCATGGTCAAGGACGGCGTGCAGAGTTATATCAATCGGGATTTGGAGACGGCGCGCGGATTGGATCGGCGGGATGATCGGGTGGATGAATTGTTTGAAACGGTGAAGACCGATTTGGTGACGTTGATCCGGCAGAATCCGGAAAATGCCGATCAGGCGATTTTGTTTA
>DLLB01000097.1:4841-5815 GCA_002477905.1 Clostridiales bacterium UBA7573
TTATGATGATTGCAAAATATTTGGAGCGCATCGGAGATCATGCGGTAAATATCGGGGAATGGGTGGAATACGCGGCGACGGGATTCCATAAGCCCGGATAATCAGATGCGCCGGAAAGAACAGAGGGACAGAAATGGTACAACAGGGACTGATTTACGCGGTGGACGACGAAGCGCCGATCCGGGAGGTTTATCAATATGCACTGGAGGGCGCCGGTTTTACGGTGGTATGTTTTTCCTGTGCCGCGGAGTTGTATCAGGCGTTGGAACGGAAACTGCCCGATCTGTTTCTTCTGGATATTATGTTGGACGGTGAGGATGGGTATACGATTCTGTCGCATTTGCGTGCGCATGCAAAATGCGCGGAAATTCCGGTCATTATGGTATCTGCCAAAACTTCCGAAATGGATAAAGTCAAAGGATTGAATCTGGGCGCGGATGATTATTTGGTCAAGCCCTTCGGGGTGATGGAGCTGATCGCGCGCGTGCGCGCACATTTACGAAAATGTAAAGGCGCACAGAATTCATATGTTTATGCGGATCTTACGGTAGACGATGACCGGCATATGGTCACGGTCGGCGATGCAGAGGTTTCGCTTACTTTAAAGCAGTACGAGCTGTTGAAGTTGCTGATCAAGCATGCCGGAACTGTGCTGGCGCGCGACCGGCTGCTGGATGCGGTGTGGGGAGAGAATTACGGAGAAACCCGAACACTGGATATCCACATTGCAGAACTCAGAAAAGCGCTTGGCGCGTCGAAAGCACAGATCCAAACGATACGGGGTGTGGGGTACCTTCTGAAATGAAAAACAAAATTGTAATTTTTAATCTGATTTTGGTAACACTGTCCGTTTTGCTGGTGTTCTTCTTCGGCATTGCGGCAAGCCGCCGTTCGCATTATGCGGAGGCGGAAAAAGAAGTGGTGGCGATTACACAGATTTATGCGCAGAACTATACTTCGGCACAAAAAACGGT
>DLLB01000031.1:0-1881 GCA_002477905.1 Clostridiales bacterium UBA7573
AAGCCGGCGATAACATCGGTGTTCTGCTTCGCGGTATCCAGAAGAACGAGATTGAAAGAGGACAGGTCCTCTGCAAGCCCGGCTCTGTGCATCCGCACACCAAATTTGTCGGTCAGGTTTACGTTTTGACCGAAAAAGAAGGCGGTCGTCAAAAGCCGTTCTTCGCAGGCTATCGTCCGCAGTTCTATTTCAGAACGACCGACGTTACCGGTGTTATCTCCCTGCCGGAAGGCGTTGAGATGTGCCGCCCGGGTGACAACGTCAACATGACTGTTGAGTTGATCACGCCTATCGCAATCGAGACTGGTCTGCGTTTTGCTATCCGCGAGGGCGGCAGAACTGTCGGTTCCGGTGTCGTAAGCCAGATCATCGAGTAATTTTATCACAAAAATTCAATCTTTGGGGATTGGTGAAATTCCATACCGGCAGTATCGGTGTGATTGCATGCAACACCGGCAGTCTGCGAGCGCAATGGCCATGTGCTGAACGGGTGTGATTCCCGTACCGACGGTAAAGTCCGGATGAGAAAAGATTGCATAATGTGGAGTGTCCCCTGCCTTTTGGTGGGGGACATTTTGCTTTCGCAACCCTTGATCAAAAAATTCCCCCTGTATTTTCACTGTAAAGGCAGGGTGCGTTATGAAAAAACAAGCAAATCAAAGCAAAAAATCTTTGCAAATCATCACCATGGGAGGCGTGTTCGGTGCACTTGCCGTTGCGCTGGCATGGTTGATTCATTTCCCGATCTTTCCGGCAGTCCCTTTTTTGGAGTACGATGCCGCAGATATTCCGATTTATTTCATGACCATGCTCACAGGACCGGTGGCAAGTTTGCTGATGACCGCTGCGACCTGTTTAGTTCAAGGATTGACGGTCAGTGCGTCCGGCGGATGGATCGGTATTCTGATGCATTTACTGGCAACCGGTAGCTTTGTGCTGTCCCAGAGTCTCATTTTACGGCACGCGAAGCGTTCTCTTGCGCGAATGATCGTTGCGATCAGCGTGGGAACCGTTGCTTCCACCACCGCCATGTTTCTGTGGAACTTACTGTTCACACCGCTCTATATGGGTGTTTCCCGTAGTGTGGTACTCGGATTGATGCCGTGGATTCTGTTGTTTAATTTACTCAAAGCCGGTGGTAACGGTACAATCGCGTTATTATTGTATCTTGCCGGGAAAAAAGCGTTCGGCAGAGCGTTCTCATTACAAGAATCGGATCCGAAATCACAGGATCTGTGAAAATTGTTTGTGTATCAAAAAAGGAGAGCATGATTTTGTGGATTTATCTGACTGTACTGGGATGCGCGATGCTCCCTGTACTGGAACTGCGCGGCGCGCTGCCGCTTGCATTGTTTGTGCATCATATGCCGCTCATTTGGGCATATCCTTTATGTGTGATCGGAAATTTATTGCCGGTACCGTTTATTTTGTTGTTTATCAACAAGATTTTCGAATGGATGAAAGGCAAAAAGTTTCTTGGCAAGATCGCGGACTTTTTTGAGACACGCGCGTTGAAACGGCAGGGAAAAGTACAGAAGTATGAGACGTTCGGATTATTTTTATTCGTTGCGATCCCGTTGCCGATGACCGGCGCGTGGACCGGAGCTTTGGTGGCGTCGCTTTTGAAACTGAATTTTCGCAAATCCATGCTATCCATTGCGCTTGGCGTTTTGTGCGCAGGCGTGATCGTCAGTGTGATCTGTTTATTTTTCCGTCAGCTTTTGCCGTATATCGGGCTCGGAAAATATGCGTAAATGCGAGAGTATCCCGAATTTGTAAAAAAAAGTCCGAAAATGCTCTTGCATTTTAAACGGAAATATGCTATACTGTATTCACAAGATACCGTTTGAAAAAATCGATCGGTCTTATCGAGAGTGGCGG
>DLLB01000031.1:1962-2418 GCA_002477905.1 Clostridiales bacterium UBA7573
CCGATGAAGCCACGGCAACCTGCGTGATGTAAGGTGCCAAATCCCGAAAGATGAGACGCCGTATGTATGCAGTTCTGCCCCGGCGTTTTTCGCCGGGGTTTTTTCATGACGGAACAAAGAGAAAGGAATTTAAAATGATGTACGAAGCACAAAAAAAACTCTTTACTTCCGAATCCGTAACCGAAGGGCATCCGGATAAACTCTGCGACTTGGTTTCCGATGCCATTCTGGACGAACTGTTGAAGCGCGATCCACAGGCGCGAGTTGCATGCGAAACGACTACAACCACCGGAATTGTATCGATTATGGGAGAAATTACAACTTCCGCACGAGATGTGGACTATCAGGCGATCGTACGCCGCACGGTGCGGGAAATCGGGTACGACCGTGCCAAATACGGATTTGACGCCGATACCTGCGCTGTGGTGAACGCTATTCATGAACAATCTCCGGATA
>DLLB01000031.1:2530-11238 GCA_002477905.1 Clostridiales bacterium UBA7573
CAGGGCATGATGTTTGGCTATGCCTGTGATGAAACGCCGGAATTGATGCCGTTGCCGATCTCGCTTGCGCATAAGTTGGCAAAACAGCTTGCCAAGGTGCGAAAAGATGGCACGTTGCCGTACCTGCGTCCGGATGGAAAAACGCAGGTCACAGTGGAATATGAAAACGATCGACCGGTAGCTGTGGATACGGTGGTCATTTCCACACAGCATGCACCGGAAGTTGCACTCAAACAAATTCGGGAAGATATGGTGCGTTATGTGATAGATCCGGTGATTCCTGCGGAGCTTCGCCCGGCACATATGAAGATTTTTGTCAATCCGACCGGACGTTTTGTGGTCGGTGGACCTTGCGGAGACAGCGGTCTGACCGGACGCAAAATCATTGTGGATACCTATGGCGGGTATTCCCGTCATGGCGGCGGTGCCTTTTCCGGAAAAGATCCGACAAAGGTGGACCGCTCCGCGGCATATGCGGCGCGGTATATCGCGAAAAATGTGGTAGCGGCAGGACTTGCACGGCGTTGTGAAATCCAACTTGCATACGCCATTGGCGTCGCACATCCGGTGTCGGTTATGGTGGAGACTTTTGGTACTGCAACAGTGGAGGAAGACGCTATTTCCGAGGCAATTATGCGTTTGGTGGATTTGCGCCCTGCGGCAATCATAGAACGCTTTCAGCTTCGCCGCCCGATTTATCATGCGCTTGCGGCATACGGACATATGGGCAGAGAAGACTTACATACGCCTTGGGAAAATCTTGACCTTTCTATCGAATTAGCAAAAGAATTTTTACGCTGAAGCAGGGACGGAATTCCTTTGGAAGGGAGGAAGCACATTGGCAGAAATAGAAGCACGCCCCGGACAATCCGAACTGGTCGCATTGGATGGTGTGGTAGAGCATATCATTTATCATAATGAAGAAAACGGATATACGGTTTGCGAGTTGTCCTCTGCCGACCTTGCAGGGGATCCGAAACAGGAACATTTGATTACTGCAGTCGGAACCCTGCCATACATTGCTCCGGGTGAGATGATCCGCGCCATGGGGAGCTTCCTTGTGCATCCTTCCTTTGGAAAGCAGTTTAAAATTGAATATTATGAAAAACAGCTCCCCGCAACTTCGGAGAGCATTCTAAAGTATCTTTCTTCCGGCATTTTACATGGGATCGGACCGAAAACCGCTCAGCGGATTGTCGGAATGTTCGGTGTCGATACCTTTGATGTGATCGAAAAAGAACCGGAAAAACTGGCGGAACTGCCCGGAATTTCTTATCAGAAGGCAATGGACATCAGCGAGGAATTTCAAAAGCAATTCGGCATGCGGAATGTCATGATGTTCTGTCGGGATTATTTCGGGCCTGCCACTTCGGTGCGCATTTATAAAAAGTGGGGCGTTGCCGCAGTAGACATCATCCGGCAGAATCCTTATCGCCTTTGCGATGAGTTCTATGGGATCGGTTTTGAACGTGCCGATCGGGTGGCAAAATCACTTGGAATCGAATCCTATCGGGAACAACGCATGCAGGCGGCGATTAAATTTATCCTTTCGGAGAACGGCATTCGGAACGGGCATGTGTATTTGCCCAAAGACCGTCTGTTGGAAGGCGTATGCCAAATGCTTCGCGCCGAAAAGGAAGAAGCGGTATCCGCACTCAAGACGTTGATACAGAATGATGCGGTGAAATGCGCGAAGATTGGCTCCCGCACGGCAGTCTATCTCAAGCCGTATTTTGACGCGGAATTATGGATCGTCAAGAAACTGTTTCTGCTGGAAAAAACTTGCGAACAAATAGAAGTGCGGGATGCGGAACGGATCGTTTCCCAAATTGAAGCGGAAGAATCCATTACTTATGCAAAAATGCAGCGAAAGGCGATTCTGTCCGCAATCAACCATGGCGTGATGTTGTTGACTGGTGGGCCAGGTACCGGTAAAACCACCATTATCCGTGCAGTCGTGCGCATTTTTGAGCGACTCGGCTTGAAATATGTACTGGCGGCGCCGACCGGACGCGCGGCAAAGCGCATGTCCGAAGCCACACAGCAAGAGGCAAAGACGATCCATCGGTTACTTGAAATGTCCTACTCCGATGGGGAATATCCAAAGTTTCAGCGGGACGAAAACAATCTTTTGGAAGAAAAAGTGGTGATTGTAGATGAATCTTCTATGATCGATACTTTGTTACTATGTGCCCTGTTGAAAGCCATGAAACCCGGCTCCCGATTGATTTTGATCGGGGACTCCGATCAGCTTCCGTCTGTCGGAGCGGGGAATGTTTTACACGATCTTTTGGAAAGCGATTGCTTTTCTTCCGTGCGTTTGAAAGAAATTTTCCGGCAGGCAAGCGAAAGTTTAATTATTACCAACGCGCATGCGATCAATGCCGGCGAATATCCGACGCTGACTGCCAAAGATAATGATTTCTTTTTTGTTCCGCGGCAATCGGAGGAGGAAATTGCATTGACCGTTGCCGATCTTTGCCTCAATCGCTTACCCAAAACTTACGGCGAACAGATGCGACAGCAGATCCAAGTCATTGCTCCCTCCCGAAAAGGCGGAGCCGGAACGATTGCGTTGAATGCGTTGCTTCAAAAGTACTTAAACCCTGCCTCTCCCAATAAACGAGAGAAAAAGCACGGAGAGACGATTTTCCGGGAAGGGGATAAAGTCATGCAGATCCGGAATAATTATGATTTGCAGTGGAAACGAAACGGTTCGGACGGTTGCGGCGTGTTCAACGGAGACATCGGACGGATATTGGAAATTCTGCCTGCACAGGAATCCATGAAAATTGAGTTTGACGATCGTGTGGCGGAATATGATTTTTCCATGTTGGATGAGTTGGAGCACGCTTACGCGATTACAGTGCATAAAAGTCAGGGAAGTGAATATCCCATTGTGGTGATGCCGGTTTATCCGTTTACCGACCGTCTCTTGACAAGAAATCTTCTGTATACTGCCGTTACCCGTGCGCAACGAATGGTTGTCTTGGTGGGACAGGCAAGCGTTGTCGGTTCTATGGTGCAAAATCACCGGCAAACCAAACGCTATACCGGTCTGTGCCCATTCTTGCAGAAGATGATGGATGAAGCAGGATGAAAAAGAAACGACAAACGGCGCGCTTTTTTCGACAACTCGGCACCTTGTTTTTGGATCTGATCGCGCCGCCGACCTGTTTGCATTGCGGCATGGGTATTTCCGATGGCGTTTTCTGTGCCACCTGTCGGACAAAATGGGAAACGGAGAAACAAATGCCGTGCCGACGTTGTCACTTTCCGCAAAGCCGATGTCAGTGTATGCCGTCGTTTTTGCAGACGACGTTTTCCGGTATGTTCCATCTTGCAACCTATCAGGCGGGAACGCAAAGCCTTTGTAAACAACTGATTCTGACGGCAAAGGAACAGATGTCGGAACGACTGCTTGCATTTCTTGCCACAGAGATGGTTACGCGTGTCGCGGAAAGCGGGATTTTCCCCGATCTTGTGACATATGCGCCACGCAGCCGCCGTGCCAGACGCATGGTGGGATACGATCAGTCCGCACGTCTTGCCAAGCGCGTCGCGCAACTGTTAGAAGTTCCATTTGCTCCGACGATCCTGCGGCGCGGCGGCGGTGCTCCGCAAAAATCGCTCACTGCGTCCGAGCGGATGCTGTCAGCTGCGGTCCATGAACAGATCAATCCCAAGCAAGTGCAGGCGATCCAAGGGAAAACGGTGCTGTTGCTTGACGACGTGCTGACCACCGGCGCAACACTCGGAACCTGCGGTGTGTTGCTTCTTGCAAACGGCGCTCTGCGGGTTTACGGAATCACAATCGGAAAAACGGAAACCGACGGATAAACAGAATCTAAGAATCTATTATTTTCCATCTTAAAGGAGGAATTATTTATGACACTGGTAATTATGGCAGCAGGTATGGGGAGCCGTTTTGGCGGACTCAAACAGGTGGAGCCGGTCGGCGAAAACGGAGAAGTCATTCTCGACTATTCCGTGTATGATGCTATTCGTGCCGGATTCGACCATGTGGTATTTATCATCAAGAAAGAAATTGATGCAATCTTTCGGGAAAAAGTCGGAGATCGCCTTGCCAAGCAGATAAAGGTCGATTATGCGTATCAGGAGGTTGCGGATGTTCCTGCCGGTGTGGTGATCCCGCCGGAACGGAAAAAACCGTGGGGAACTGCGCACGCATTGTATTGCGCGCGGCACTTGGTGCAGGATGCTTTTCTGGTCATCAACGCAGATGATTTTTACGGAAAAGAGAGCTTCGCGCTGGTGCATGATTTTCTTGCACAACCTCATGGCGGTGCCAAAGAAGCCTATTGCATGGCAGGCTATCGTCTGCACAATACATTGACGGAAAACGGAACAGTTTCCCGCGGACAGTGTGAAACAGATGCAAACGGCTATCTGACCAATGTTACAGAGCGCACGAAAATCGAACGCAAACCGGATGGAACGATCGCCTATGCGGAGGGAGATCAATGGATTCCCCTGCCGGACGATACCATCGTGTCGATGAATTTCTGGGGCTTCACACCCAAGATCTTTGAGCGGTTGGAAAGCGGAATGCAGACGTTTTTTGCGGAAAATGCGGCTGATCTGACCAAATGTGAGTATTATCTGCCGACTTTGGTGAAAGAATCCATGGCAGACGGATTGTGTGATGTCAAAGTGCTTCCCACCGCGGCAAAATGGTATGGAATTACCTATGCGGCAGATAAAGCGACTGTCACCTCTGCGATTGCCGCCATGCATCATAATGGGACTTATCCCGCGAAACTCTGGAATTGAATCGGTCTTTTTCTACGGGATCGTAAAGAACCGTACCGCAAAACGCGGTACGGTTCTTTCCTGTTTTTTAAAGATTTTTACGAATGCGCGCGAGTGCGCCCTTTTCCAACCTGGATACCTGCGCTTGCGAAATACCGATCTCCGCCGCGATCTCCATTTGCGTTTTTCCGCGGAAAAAACGCATTTGAATAATGGTTTTTTCCCGTTCTCCCAAAGATTTCATTGCCTCTCTTAAAGCGATGTCCTCTACCCATGCGTCGTCATTGCTTTCCGGATCACGGATCTGATCCATCACATACACTGTATCCGCGCCGCTGTTGTCGTGAAAGACCGGTTCAAACAAAGATACCGGCTCGACAATGGCTTCCAAAGCGGTTACAACGTCCTCCTTGGAGTAGTGCTCTCCATGCGCATCCAAATACTGTACCAGTTCCTCCACCGTGATCTCCCGCCCGTATTGTTTGGATAAAAGATCTTTTGCCTGTAACGCTTTATAAGCAAGATCCCGGATAGAACGACTGACGCGAATGGCGTTGTTGTCTCTTAAATACCGCCGCACTTCGCCAATAATCATCGGAACCGCGTAGGTGGAGAATTTGACATCCAGATCGGTATTGAAATTGTCGATGGCTTTCATCAAACCGATACATCCGACCTGGAACAGATCGTCGGAATTTTCCCCGCGACCGGAAAAGCGCTGAATCACGCTGAGGACCAACCGCAGATTCCCGTCAATGAGCGCATTTCTTGCTTCCTTGTCGCCTGCCCGCACCTTCAGAAGTAATGCGCGTTTTTCCTCATCGCTCAGCGTTTTCAGCTTGGAGGTATTTATCCCGCAGATCTCGACCTTTTGATAGTACATCCGATCCCGCCTTTGTTTTCTTTACTGTTCTCAGTATTGCCGAAAGGAGGGCTTGCTTATACAGGGAAAACATGGAACTCAAAAAAGGGAAAAGGGGGACCTGTGGGTTCTGCAAAATGGGAAAATGAATGAAACCGCTTGCAATTTCTTCGCTTTTGTGGTATTCTTAGATGAAACCAGAGCATCTTTACGGAGGATTTTATGGAACTGCCGCTTCCTTTTGTTACACGCATGCAAACCTTGCTGGACACATCCTATCCCGCATTCGCATCTGCACTCTCCCAACCGCCGGTGCGCGCTCTGCGCGTGAATACCGCTAAAATTTCTGTAGCGGATTTTCAGAAAATTTGTCCATTCCCGCTTACGCCGCTTCCGTTTACAACGGACGGCTTCTTGTGCGAAGTGGAAAAGGTCGGCGCGCTTCCCGCGCATCATGCCGGGATGTTTTATATGCAGGATCCGTCGGCAATGGCGACTGTTTGCGCTTGCCCGCCAAAGCCGGGTGCGACGGTACTGGATCTTTGTGCCGCTCCCGGCGGGAAATCCACCCAGCTCGCCGCATTGGTCGGGGAACGCGGGTTTGTACTGTCCAATGAGTATCACGCCGGTCGTTGCCGCATTTTAGCCGGTAATCTGGAACGGATGGGGTGCACCAACACGGCGGTGACCAACACCGACGCCGCGCATCTTGCGGCATGGTATCCCGAAACATTTGATTATGTTCTGGTGGACGCCCCCTGTTCCGGCGAGGGCATGTTCCGGAAATACCCCCAAGCATGCACGGAATGGTCGGAAGAAAATGTACGGATGTGTGCAACACGGCAGGCACAGATTCTCGCAGATGCCGCGAAAACCGTGAAGGCCGGCGGCTATTTGATCTATTCCACCTGCACATTTGCGGTGGAGGAGGATGAGGCGCAGGTGGACGCGTTTCTGCATGCGCATCCGGATTTTATTCTGCGTCCTGTCACGGACGCAGTGCGGAGCCATACTGCAGATGGGATTGCCTTGCCCGGTCCGCATGCGCAGGCACTTTTGCAAACGCGGCGGTTCTATCCGCATCTTTGCGCCGGAGAAGGGCAATTTATCGCGGTTCTGCAACGGACGGGGGAAGCGGGAGACGGGGAAAACCCTCATGCAAGCAGAAAAGACGCGCTGGAAAAGCCGGATCGTGGCACCGTAGGGCTGTTACAATCCTTTTTGCAGGATCTGTTTTCGGAATCCATTGCAATGGAACCGTTTTGCCTTGCAGAGCGTCTTTTTCTGTTACCCTCGCACCGGCTTCCGCTTCCCGCAAAGGAAACGATGGCGGCTGGTGTTCCGCTCGGCATCTTGCAAAAAGGGCGGATCGTGCCGCATCATGCGCTATATATGGCATTCGGCAGGCAAATGCGCCGACAAATAGAGCTTTCGGCGCAAGAACCGCTTTTGCTTGCTTATCTGCGGGGGGAAGAAATTCCGGCGCCGGGCGCCGCCGATGGATATACGGCGGTCTTATATCACGGTGTGCCGTTGGGAGGCGGAAAAGTCAGCGGCGGCCGGCTCAAAAATCACTATCCAAAAGGGTTGCGGTTGCTTAAAAACTGATACGATTTCAAAAAAAATTGACTTTTTTCAAAAAAACTCTTGACAAATTCCGACGCCTATGCTATAATACATAAGCTGTTTGCTGCTATGGCTCAGTTGGTAGAGCACATCCTTGGTAAGGATGAGGTCATCAGTTCGACTCTGATTAGCAGCTCCAGCCGAAAAAAGTCCTGCCGCAATCGCGGTGGGATTTTTGTTTTTGCATAAAAACAGCGTTTTTGAAAAACAGGAATGCCGTTTTCGGTAAGCGCATATACTTTGGATGTGAAAAAATCTGTTTTTGCACGGCGACTTTTGGAGAAAAAATGACGAAAAAACGGCATCCGTTCCCCAAAGTGCGGCAAAAAATGACGAAAAACGGATTTCTTTACCCCACAAAGGCAGTATTTTTTCAAAATATACTTGACAAATCTTCGGTTTTATTTTATAATTGCATGTGTAAATGCATAGAAGGCGATTTCCATGAAAATTGTGCATCACATCGTTTGGAGGAAAGTATTGTATGTTCGAAAAATTGAAAGCTCTGTTGGTGGATGAACTTCAGGTCGCGGAAGAAGATGTCACGCTTGACGCGGAACTGATTAACGATCTCGGCATCAATTCCTTAGAGCTTGCCGATCTGATTCTTTTATGTGAAGAAAAATTCGATATTGAAATTAAAGATGACGATATTCACCAGTTTGTAACCGTTGGAAATGTTGTGGATTATCTGACCGAGAAAACCGGCGAAAACTAATGCAAAGCAGATTGCTGTTTTGAAAAATTTCGGAATAAAACAAAAAGAAAACGGGTTGCACAGTGCAGAGTTGCATTTTGCAATCCGTTTTGTGTCAATCAAGAAGTGGGGGAACCAGCATGAAAGCGGCAGGTTTTATGATTTCTATTATCAGCATTCTTTGCATATGCGTTCTGCTTGCCCATCTGTTTTATCGGCTACGGTTGACGGTGCAAAAGAACCGGATTCTTTCCGCCGATTGTAAGCCGAACCAGCGGCTTGCCGCCATGCTTCGCCTGTATGCGGATCCCTGCCCGCTCGTGGAGCGTTTTTCCATTCCCGATCCGGCAATGGGAGAAAGCGAAGCCATGCCTTGCCTTGGAGCCGCGGTCTTACCGGATGCGGTGATCCTGTTGACTTGGAATCTGCCGCGGATGGAATTATACGCCCGGCAAAAACGGTTGCAGGCGCTCTTATTTCGGGAAGGATTTTGGGATGTGCCGGTGATTTTGCTGATCTTTGAAGAAGGGATTTTGATTACATGGGAAAAGGAACAGCTTTTACCGATGTATCCGGATCTGTCTGCCATGCGGTATTTGGAGCGATATGCGAAACAGCATTTGCTGACGCGCGCGGAGCGGCGAAAAATCACTGCCTTTTTGTGCGCACTGGCAAGCGATTCTTCCATCCGGTGATCAGATTTCGAATAGAAAGAGGGAAAGGCAGACTGTGCACAAGTCCGTAAAAAAC
>DLLB01000046.1:0-18331 GCA_002477905.1 Clostridiales bacterium UBA7573
GGCGGCACCGTTTGTGCTTGCGTGTTTAACCATGCGATATGAACTTTCTTAACAAAAAAATCACTTTGCAAAAAACTTGTTTGATCGGTGAAATGGACAATTTTGGATTTTCGGTTGCCATTTTGCCGATTTTTGTGTAAAAAAATTGTTAAAACATATAAAAAACAGGAAATACCCTATTGAAAAATCACAAAAAATCGTGTAAAATATAGTTGCTATGCACAATTTCATGGGAAGTCTATGGAATACCGATTAAAAAAGGAAGCCTATTAAAGGCATTGAAGGGAGACTCTTTCATGGCGAACAGATTATTTCAGGGTGTAATTCATCAAATGAAGGACGCGGTAGACCGCGTGATCGGTGTCATTGATGAAAACGGCGTCATTATTTCCTGTAGCGAGCTTGTCAAGATCGGCGAAACCAAATCGGAGGTCTTTGACGAACTGGCATATACCACCGACGCCATATCCGTGGGCGGCTACACCTATCGCCCCATCAGCAACGGTCCGAAAACGGAATACGTTGTATTTGTGGAGGGCGAGGATCAGGAGGCGAAAAAGACCTCTTTGCTTCTCACCATTGCACTCAGCAATATTAAAAATCTGTACGATGAAAAGTACGACAAGGGTTCGTTTATCAAAAATATCATTCTGGACAACATCCTGCCAAGTGATATTTATATGAAATCGAAAGAGTTGCATTTTGATAATGAAGTGCCGCGCATCGTATTTTTGATTAAATTCACGGGCAGAAGCGAAATGATTCCCTATGACATGGTGCAGAATATGTTTCCGGATAAGAACAAGGATTATGTCATCAGCGTTGGGGAACATGATATTGTGCTGATTAAGGAACTCAAAGTCTCCGGCAGTGCCAAAGACGCGTTCAATATGAAAGAGATCGAAAAAACCGCGAAAAACATTGCGGATACGCTCAGTTCGGAATTTTATACCCGCGTCTCGATCGGGATCGGGACGGTTGTGGATAATATCCGCGATCTTGCGCGTTCGTTTAAGGAAGCGCAGGTGGCACTGGAAGTCGGTAAGGTATTTGATACCGAAAAGAACATCATCAGCTATGAAAATCTCGGTATCGGACGCTTGATCTATCAGCTTCCGACCACGCTATGCGAAATGTTTTTGCAGGAAGTGTTCAAAAAAGGATCCTTGGAATCGTTGGATCGGGAAACGCTGATGACCATTCAGTGCTTCTTTGAAAACAATCTGAACGTTTCCGAAACCTCCCGGAAATTGTTTGTTCACCGGAACACGCTGGTCTACCGTTTGGAAAAGATCAGAAAGCTGACAGGATTGGATCTGCGGGAATTTGAACACGCGATCACATTCAAAGTTGCCTTGATGGTGAAAAAGTATCTGACTTCCAAGCCCGTGAAATTCTGAAAATGATATGGTTTATACCCACCGCAGCCGCCATTCCGCGATTTTGCGGTGGGGTTACTTTGCAAATATCCCATCCGATCAACAGAAATCCAACCAAACAGACCAAATAGAATAGGAGAGAAAGTCATGGCAGAGACAATCAATTTAACCTTAGAAGGTAAGCAGAAATTAGAGGAAGAACTGAAATTCTTAAAAGAAGTCCGCAGACATGAGATCATCGAGCAGATCAAGATTGCAAAGGGCTTCGGCGATTTGTCCGAGAACAGCGAATATGATGAAGCGCGCAATGAACAGGCAAAATGCGAGGGCAGAATTCAAGAGTTGGAAACCATGCTCAAACATGTGCATGTGGTGGAAACGACGGAAGATAACGACAGTATTCATTTGGGTTCGGTCGTGACGGTGGAAATTGAAGAACGCAAAGCCGCAGGTCCGATCACCTATACCATCGTGGGTGCAACGGAAGCGGATTATCTTGCAAAGAAAATTTCCGACCTTTCTCCGATCGGCAAGGCGTTGATCGGACACAAACCGGGGGATAAGGTGGACGTGGAAACCAAAGCCGGCGTGCAGCATCTGACGGTTTTGGAAATGCAGTAAGCCAAACGGAAGCGGCGGGAACTGGAACGTTGCCGCAGGACAAAGAAAGGATATACAGCAACATGGATGAACAAGTCAAGCAGTCCCCGGCAGAGCAGCCGGAACAGGACTTTAATGAAATCTGCCGGATCCGGCGGGAAAAACTGGCGGCATTACAGGCTGCCGGCAAAGATCCTTATCAGATCACCAAATACGATGTCAGCGGAGAATGCGCAAAGCTCCGTGCGGATTTTGAAGCGGCGGAGGCAAAGTGTGCCGAAGGCGAAAGCGTGGAAATGCATGTGCGTATCGCGGGCAGAATGATGAGCCGCCGGATCATGGGAAAAGCCAGCTTTGCGGATATTCAGGACGGAAGCGGCAGAATGCAGGCATACATCCGACGGGATGAAGTCGGCGAAGAACTGTATAATGACGGCTTTAAAAAGTGGGACATCGGAGATATTGTCGGCATCAGCGGAAAAATGTTCCGTACTAAGATGGGCGAGATTTCCATCCATGCGGACAGTATCACGCTTCTTTCCAAATCTCTGCAACCATTGCCGGAAAAGTGGCACGGTTTAAAGGATACTGACATCCGCTATCGGCAACGGTATGTAGATTTGATTGTGAATCCGGAGGTACGGGATACCTTCATCAAGCGGTCGAAGATCACCACCCTCATCCGGCAGTATCTGGATGGTAAGGGCTTTTTGGAAGTCGATACGCCGGTACTGCATACGTTGGAGATCGGTGCGGCGGCAAGACCGTTTGTTACGCATCATAACGCGTTGGATCTGGATATGTATCTGCGTATTGAGACGGAGCTGTATCTCAAGCGGCTGATTGTGGGCGGCTTTGACCGGGTGTATGAAGTCGGCAGAATTTTTCGCAATGAAGGAATGGATGTCAAGCACAATCCGGAGTTTACTTCGATTGAACTTTATCAGGCGTATACGGATTATCACGGGATGATGGATCTGGTAGAGGAGCTTTATATCATGCTGGCAGAGAAAGTCTGCGGTTCTACCAAAATCACCTATCAGGGAACGGAAATTGAAATGGGCGGACCTTGGGCACGAATGACGATGGCAGAATCCGTAGAGAAGTATGCCGGCGTCCGGTACGGCGATTGGGCAGATGACGAAGCCGCGCGCGCTTGCGCAGAAGCGCATCATGTGGAAGTGGAGAAGACCGCGAAAAAAGGTGACGTACTTGCGGCGTTCTTCGACGCTTATGTAGAAGATCAGTTGATTCAGCCGACCTTTATCTATGATTACCCCGTGGAAATTTCCCCGCTTGCCAAGCGCAAGGCTTCTGATCCGGCATTCACCGAACGGTTTGAATTTTTCATTTATGCAAGAGAAATGGGAAATGCATTCTCGGAATTGAACGATCCGATCGATCAGCGGGAGCGCTTTGAAAAACAGGTTGCCGCACGCCGTGCTTTGGGCGGAAATAACGCACAGGTGGATGAAGATTTCGTCAATGCCTTGGAATACGGTATGCCTCCCACCGGCGGACTTGGGTTCGGACTGGATCGTTTGGTGATGTTGCTCACCGATAGCGCGTCCATTCGGGATGTACTGCTGTTCCCGACGATGAAACCGCTTGCATGAGTATGGGAAAAGTCGGAAGCTGGCTTGAAAACTACTGGTACCACTACAAATGGCATACCATTGTCGTATTGTTTTTTGTTGTGGTATTGGCGGTCACCATCCCGCAGTTCTGTGCAAAAGAAGACGCGGATATTCAGATCCTGTATGCCGGTCCGGTTGTGCCGGATCAGGATACAGCGCAATCTTTTTCCAATGCGTTTGCTTCTTTGCTTGCCGAGGATTATAACGGTGACGGAAAGAAACTGGTGAATCTTTCTTCTATTTTTGTGATGACTGATGCACAGATCAAGGAGTTGACCGACCGAGGCGGCGCAGTTTCCTCCGACGCCATGTACAATAGTCGCCAGCAATTAGGGATGTATCTGTTTGACGGAGAAACTTTGATTTGCCTGTTGGATCCTGCTTGGTATGCACAATACCAGGAAACCGGCGCGTTTTTGCCGTGGGAAGAATCGCTTGGGTACACGCCGGAGGGCGCAATGGACGCTTATGCCATTCGCTTGAAAGATACCGCATTCGGAACCTATTTTTCCGAGACTTTTGCCGGACTTCCGGAAGATACCGTGCTGTGTATGCGGCGGTATCCGACGGCAAACGCGGTGAAGAATCAGAAAAATGCAACCGTGCGGTATGAACAGCATCTTGCCTTTTTCCGCGCTTTGGTAACATTTGATTTGAAAAAATAAAAGCAGAAACCGTGCGATTTCAGCACGGTTTCTGCTTTTTGATACAAAAAGAGCCGCAGAATTTTCTGAATTCTGCGGCTCTTGGTTTTTTACTTTAATGGAAAAAACTCAGTGGATGATGCAGCGCTCTGTGTCCTTATCGAAGATGTGGACGCGATTCATATCAACTGCCACCTGAATGGTGTCGCCTGCTTTTGCGGTGGAACGCGGAGAAACGCGGGCAACCAGGTTCTGTTCTTCCGAAACCAAATAGAGATAGATTTCAGCGCCCATCAATTCCGTAACTTCAATGGAAACATCAAAGGTAGAATCCGGCATGGTGCTGATGTGCTGCGGATCGTCGAAAATGCATTCCGGACGGATACCGATGACCACTTCTTTGCCGATATACGGTTTGAGTTCTTCCTTGTCGGCTTTTCCCTTCGGGACTTTCAGCTTGTTCTGTCCAAAGACGCAGAACAGATCGTCCCCGTCCTTTTTCAGCATGCAGTCGATGAAGTTCATCTGCGGTGTGCCGATAAATCCTGCAACGAACATGTTGACCGGCAGATCGTACAGATTCTGCGGCGTGTCCACCTGCTGAATCAAACCGTCTTTCATTACCACGATACGGGAAGCCATGGTCATAGCTTCGACCTGGTCATGCGTAACGTAGATGAAAGTTGTCTGCAATTTCTTATGCAATTTGGTCAATTCGGTTCTCATTGCGGCACGGAGCTTTGCGTCCAAGTTGGAAAGCGGCTCGTCAAGTAAGAATACGGCAGGTTCCCGGACGATTGCACGACCGAGCGCCACACGCTGTTTCTGACCGCCGGACAACGCCTTCGGACGTCTGTCAAGCAAGTGCGTAATATCCAAAATCCGTGCAGCTTCTTCCACGCGGCGTTTGATTTCTTCCTTCGGGGTTTTCCGGAGCTTCAGACCGAATGCCATGTTGTCAAACACGGTCATATGCGGATACAGTGCGTAGTTCTGGAACACCATGGCAATGTCTCTGTCCTTCGGTGCAATGTCATTGACCAGATTCGGACCGATGAACAATTCGCCTTCGGTGATTTCTTCCAATCCCGCGATCATACGCAAGGTCGTGGATTTACCGCAACCGGAAGGTCCGACAAGGATGATGAATTCCTTGTCCTTGATTTCAAGATTGAAGTCGGATACGGCGGTGACGCCGCCCGGATATTTTTTATAAATGTGCTTGAGCGAAAGGCTTGCCATTTGGATGAAATCCTCCTTGAATTTAATATACCAGATGCGGGAATAACCACACTACGGCACACTACTATTATAACAGAAAAAATCCGAGAATGGAAGTGTCAAACTTCCGAATTTTTTTTGCTTTGTTTGTGGATAATGCACAATGCGAAATCAATGGGTTAAAAACAGTTCAAAAAATGGAAAAACTTTTTCTAATTTATGAGAGCTGCTTAAAGCCCTTTCATGGTCAGTGCGATCCGTTTTTTGGCAAGATCCACGGACAGCACCTTGACTTTCACAATGTCCCCGACCGCGAGCACTTCACTCGGATGCTTGATGTACCGGTCGGAAATCTGCGAAATGTGGACCAACCCGTCCTGATGCACCCCAATGTCTACAAATGCGCCGAAATCGATGACGTTGCGGACGGTTCCGGTCAGTTCCATCCCCTCTTTCAGATCTTCCATGCTCATCACGTCGTCACGCAGTGCCGGCGGCGGGAGCGTATCGCGGACATCACGTCCGGGTTTTTCCAGCTCCGCGATCATATCGTTCAAAGTCGGAACCCCGATGCCAAGCTCGGCAGCCAGTTTGGATAATCCCGCGCTTTCTGCCTGCTTCCGTAATGTTTGCAGGTGGTTTTGCCGGACATCGTCCTCCGTGTAGGAGAAGTGCGCAAGCAGCTGATGCGCCGCCGCATAAGATTCCGGATGTACGCCGGTATGATCCAGAATCTCGTCGGAACCGCTGACGCGTAAAAATCCGGCGCATTGCTCATAGGCTTTCGCACCGATCCGCGGCACTTTCAGAATTTGCGCACGGGAAGTAAATTCGCCGTTTTCCTCCCGATAGCGGACGATATTTTTGGCGCTGGTCATATTGATTCCCGCAATATAAGAGAGCAGGGAATGGGAAGCGGTGTTGACGTCCACGCCGACGCTGTTCACACAATCCTCCACGACGCCGGTCAGCGCTTCGTCCAATCGGTTTTGTTTCATATCATGCTGATATTGCCCTACACCGATGGCTTTCGGATCAATTTTCACCAGTTCTGCAAGCGGATCCTGCAAACGGCGCGCGATGGAAACGGCGGAGCGTTGCGTTACGTCAAAGTCCGGAAATTCATCTGCGCCAAGCTCGGACGCGGAGTAGACGGAAGCGCCTGCTTCGCTGACGATCGCGTATTGTACCGGAAGGGCGCGTTCTTTGATTAGTGCGGCGATAAACGCTTCACTTTCCCGCGAAGCGGTGCCGTTGCCGATGGCGATCAGATCCACTTTATATTGGTTGACCAGATGGCAAACGATCTCCTTGGCTTTCGGTGCACGGGAATCGTTGGGAATGGTCATGAAAATCACGGCTGTGTCCAGTACCTTGCCGGTTTTGTCCACGACCGCCAGCTTGCATCCGGTGCGGAAACCCGGATCCAGTCCCAACACAGTTTTGCCATGTACCGGTGCCTGCATTAACAGATGCCGCAGATTTTCCGCAAAGAGCTTGATTGCGCCTTCTCCTGCGTCGTCGGTCAGCTGTGTGCGGATCTCCCGCTCGATAGACGGCGCGATCAACCGGTCATAGCTGTCTGTCATAGCGCGCACGACATAAACGCGTGCAGGAGAATCCTGCTTTGCAATGATCTGTCCGTAGAGATAGTTGAGCGGGATTGCGGTGTCGATTTCCAGGGTGACTTTCAAAAATTCCTCTGCTTCTCCGCGATTCAGCGCAAGTACCCGATGCTGTGGAATGGTGCGCACCGCTTCTTTGTAGTCATAATACTTATCATAGACAGAGGATTCTTCTTTTGCCTGCTTGGAGATGAGGATTCCATGCTGGAAAGTCAGGGCGCGGAGAGCTTTGCGGTAATCCGCATGATCGGAAATATCCTCTGCAAGAATGTCACACGCGCCGTCCAGCGCCTCCTGCACCGTGGCGACGCCTTTTTCTTCGTCAAGATAGGACGCGGCGATCGTTTCCAGGGGCGCTTCATAGGTAGGTTTTTGCGAAAGCAACAGCTGCGCCAGCGGCTCCAATCCCTTTTCCCGCGCAACAGAAGCGCGCGTTTTGCGTTTTTGCTTGAACGGACGGTAAATGTCCTCTACTTCCGTGAGGATTTTTGCAGCTTCCAGCGCGGCAACGATTTCATCGGTGAGTTTCCCCTGTCCCTCGATTGCGGCGCGGACTTCTTCTTTTCTTGTTTCCAGATTCCGCAAATATTTGAGGCGGTCGTCCAGTTTGCGCAGAACGGTATCGTCAAGGGAGCCCGTCACTTCTTTCCGGTAACGCGCGATAAACGGGATGGTGTTGCCTTCGTCGATGAGGGCGATGGTTTTTTCCAACCGGTCTGCGGGAATTTGTAATTCTTCGCTGAGAATGGCAATGAGATCAAGCATAATTCAAAAAATCCTTTCTGAATAAAAATCAAATGAGGGAAAAACGGGAATTGAAAAAATAAGAAATCAAAAGCAACGCCCGCAACCGGCAGATGTCGGGACTTACGTCTGCGCTTGTAGCTTTGCAATTTCTTCGTCGGAGAGATACCGCCAAGCCCCGCGAGCAAGCGAAGCATCCAAGGGAATGCCCGCAAAGGAAACGCGCTCCAAAAAGGTAATCTGCGCGCCTTGCGTTTCGGTCATGCGTTTGATCTGATGATATTTTCCTTCGGTCAGGGTGATCAAACCGCTTTGCGGTGTATCCAAAGTCAGTGTGCAGGGTAGGGTGATAAAATCTCCGAGATCAACTCCGCGCCGCAAGGCGTCGGGATCGGAAATCGGTGCGTCTGTCTCAAAACGATAGGATTTTTCCGCGTGATGCTTCGGAGAAAGCAGCCGGTGCGCAAGTGCGCCGTCGTTGGTCAGGATCAACAGCCCGACCGTATCTTTATCCAGTCGCCCGCACGGAAACAGCCCGATCCGCTGTAAAGGTTGCGGCAACAGCTCCAGCACTGTGCGTTGACGCGGATCATCCGTTGCACTGATCAGTCCGGCAGGCTTGTTCAGCATCAGGTAAGTATAAGCGCGGTAGCACACGGATTCCCCGTTTACCGCGACGGGATCCGTCTCCGGACATAACATGCTTTCCGGACGCTTGACGCAGACGCCGGACACCGTAACGTGTCCGCCGCGAATGAGTTTTGCCGCTTCCTTGCGGGTTGCGATGCCCGCGTGAACCAAAAATTTATCTAAGCGCATGCGTCTTGTTCTCCTTGGGGTTCCCGTTCTCAGACGGGAATGGTTCGGTTGGCACGCCGGAATCAGCATCTGCGTGCGGCGTTTGCATTTGTGCCCGCCGAAGCTGTCCGCAGGAGGCATTGATATCCGGACCAAGCCGCCGCCTTACGGTGGCGTTGATTTTCCGTGCGGAGAGCGCTTGCGCGAATGCTTCTACCTGCTTTGCGTCACTGTGGGAAAAAGGACGCTCTGCCACTTCATTCAAGGGAATGAGATTGACATGAAGCGGCATGGTGGACGGCAGATACCGATGCAGTGTGTCTGCCAGGATATTTGCCTGTCGGATGGTGTCGTTCTTTCCGGCGATCAGGGTATATTCAAAGGAAATCCGCCGACCGGTTGCTTCAAAATAGGCACGGCAGGCAGTGAGTAATTGTGCGATGTTCCATTTCTGATTGATCGGCATCAGTGCGCCGCGTTCCGCATCCGTTGCGGCGTGCAGAGAAATAGAAAGCGTAATGGGAAACTGTTCTTTGGCAAGATCGTAAATGCGGTTGACAACGCCGCAGGTGGAAAGGGAGATGTGGCGATAGCCGATTTGAATGCCGGCAGGATCGCCGACCAGTCGTAGAAAACGGATCACATTGTCATAATTGTCCAATGGTTCTCCAATGCCCATCATGACAATGTTGGAAATACGAAGTCCACTGTCATTTTGCGCGATCAGCACCTGCCCTAAAATTTCAGAAGCGGCAAGATCGCGGATTTTTCCGCCGAGTGTGGACGCGCAAAAACGGCAGCCCATCCGGCACCCGACCTGACTGGATACGCAGATCGTATTGCCGTGATGATACTGCATCACCACACTTTCCACACTTTCTCCGTCGTGTAACGTGAACAGATATTTGATGGTGCCGTCGATCTTGCTGACCAGTTTCTTTTCGACTGTGGGAAACGGCGCATAGGCGCAGTCATTCAGTTTTTCGCGTAACGCGCGGGGCAGATTGGTCATGCCGGCAAATCCGATCCCGCGGTGAAACCAGGAAAATACCTGCCCGGCGCGGAAAGCCGGTTCGCCGTGTGCCTGAAAAAACGCGGTCAATTCCGCGGGAGTGAGGGATAAAAGATCGGTTTTGCTTGGCGAGTCTATCATGATTGGTTCCTTTGTAGATTGGCGTATATTTTTGCGCAAGCAAAAGAAAGGCTGAACGTGCGGAAGAACGCGCTACGGCGGCGTTGCGCCGACGTTTTTCTTTTGCCTACGGAATGGGACTGCGGCGTATCTTGTAGCATGGAGACTGCGGACAATCTCCACTGAAATTATAACATAGCCGTGCCGGAAAAGCAAGTCCCATTGCCAAATCCGCAAAGCAAAATTGCAAAAAAATCAGAGATTTCGTGAATATTGCCGGAAAAATGGATTTTTCACCGATGGATTTTTTGAAAAATGATTGACAAAAGAAGCCGGATATGTTATACTGAACACAATCTGAGAAATGGGAGGAAAAAACTATGAGAACCGCACAGATCCGTTTGGAATCCATTCAGGATGTACGTAAATTCGTGGACATCGTAACCCGTTACGATATGGAAGTCGATCTCTCGGAGGGACGCTATGTGGTGGACGCCAAGTCCATTATGGGCATTTTCAGCCTTGATCTGATGAAGCCGATTACGTTGACGGCACAGGGTGAGAACACCGACGCGTTGTTTGCCGACCTTGCACCGTTTATCATTGCCTGATTTCTGAAGTATCCGCACTTCCAACAAGATCTTCGCAAAGATTTGCGGGGATTTTTTGTTTTTTGAAAGATACAATTGAAAGAAAAGATACAATTGAAAGATACAACTAGAAAAGACGCGTTTTTCCCCCGCGCCTTTTCTGCTTTTTTGCATAAACGTGCGTCGTGTTGCATAGGTTCTGTACAGAACAGAACGGAGGGAAACAGATATGAAACGGATGATCTGCCTGCTATTGTTATTCGGATTTTTTACGATGTGGATGACGGGAACGGCGTCTGCCGCCACTTTTTCCAAAGAGACGGACGCCATCAGTGTGATCTTGATAGAAGCCTCGACCGGAAAGGTTTTGTATGAAAAAAACGCGGATGAAAAGCTCCCGCCCGCGTCCGTGACGAAAGTGATGACGATGCTGTTGACCATGGAAGCGATCGACTCCGGAAAAATTGCCCTGACCGACCTTGTAAGCGCAAGCGAGCATGCCGCGACCATGGGCGGCTCCCAGATCTATCTGAAGGTGGGGGAAACCATGACGGTGGAGGACCTTCTCAAATCCGTTGTGGTTTGCAGTGCCAATGATGCGGCAGTGGCGTTGGCAGAGCATATTTCGGGCAGTGAGGAGAGCTTCGTCGCCGCAATGAATGCCCGTGCAAAAGAACTGGGCATGGTCAATACGACCTTTGAAAATACCAATGGACTGGACGACACCACGCAAAACCATCTGACGACCGCGCGGGACATTGCCATTATGTCAGCGGAGTTGATTGAAAAGCACCCGAAAATCCTCACCTATTCGTCTATTTGGATGGATACCATCCGCGCCGGCGCATTCGGACTGACCAATACCAATCGTCTGATCCGGTTTTACCACGGTGCAAACGGATTAAAGACCGGCTCCACCTCCCGCGCGAAATTCTGCATCAGTGCATCTGCCAAGCGGGATGGACTGCAACTGATTGCGGTGATTATGGGCTCTCCCACGCGGGATACGCGCAATCAGGTGGCAAAGGATCTTTTGGATTTCGGGTTTGCCAATTATGCGTATGCCACTTACGAGGCGGGAACCTTGGATCCGATTCCGGTAGAAGGAAGTCTGACGGATGCCTGCCCGCTTCAGTACGACGCATTTTCCGCTGTGCTGGAAAAAGGAGATCTGCCGGGGGTGAAGCAAACATTGGAACTACCGGAAAAACTGACGGCGCCCATTGCGCTGGGGCAACAGGTCGGTACGCTGACTTATACTGCCGCGGATGGCACCGTGCTTGGCACCGTCCCCGTCTGTGCTGCGCAAAGTGTGGAGCGCGTTTCTTTCTTCGGGTTGTTTTCGGAAATTTTGCGGCACTTTTTTTGTATGAAATGACGGATTTTAAAAAAATCAAAGAATAGGCTTGCAAAATCCGAAAAAACGTAGTACAATAAAAGTGAAAGAAGTTTTGGATAAAAATCACGGAGGAATCAAACCATGGCACTCAGACTTTCAGATAAATATGTAAAAACTTACGTCACAAACGACGATCTTCAGAATATCGCACCGGAGATTGCGGCGGCAGATAAACAGCTCCGCGACAAGAGCGGAGCAGGTTCCGATTTCCTCGGATGGGTGGATCTGCCGATCGATTATGATAAAGCGGAATTTGCACGCATCAAGGCGGCGGCAAAGAAGATTCAGAACTCCTGCGATGTGTTTATCGTCATCGGCATCGGCGGCTCTTATCTTGGCGCACGTGCCGCAATCGAATTCGTTCAGTCTCCGATCTACAACAATTTGAAGAAAGATACGCCGGATATTTATTTTGCCGGTAACACGATCAGTGCGACCTATATGGCGGAGTTGCTTTCCATCTGTGAGGGCAAAGATGTCTGCATCAATGTCATTTCCAAATCCGGCACCACCACGGAACCGGCGATCGCATTCCGGATTTTCCGCGATCTTATCGAACAGAAATACGGCACAGAGGAAGCAAAAGAACGAATCTTTGTCACCACCGACCGCGCAAAGGGAACGCTGAAAGCGCTCTCCACGGAAAAGGGATACGAAACGTTTGTTGTACCGGATGATGTCGGAGGACGTTATTCCGTTCTGACCGCAGTCGGTTTGCTTCCGATTGCCGTTGCGGGAATTGATATTGATGAAATGATGGAGGGCGCCCGCATTGCCCGCGCGGCGTTGACGTCCGTAAAACTGGAGGAGAACGACGCGTATAAATACGCCGCGATCCGCAACATTTTGTATCGCAAGGGAAAAGCGATTGAGCTTTTGGTCGGATATGAACCCGCCCTTACCATGACCAACGAGTGGTGGAAACAGCTGTACGGCGAGAGCGAGGGCAAAGATCACAAGGGCATTTTCCCGGCATCTGTCATTTTCTCTACGGATCTGCACTCCATGGGACAGTTTATTCAGGATGGTACGCGCAATCTCTTTGAGACGGTGATCGACTTAAAGACCACCAAAGCGGAGACTTTGATCCCGTTTGATGAAAAGAATCCGGACGGCTTGAACTTCCTTGCGGGGAAATCCATGCATTATGTCAATCAGATGGCATATGCGGCAACCGCCATTTCCCATACGGACGGCGGCGTACCGAATATCATTTTGGAACTGGATTCCAGAAGTGCCTCGGATTTCGGTTATTTGGTGTATTTCTTTGAACTTGCCTGCGCGATCTCCGGCTATGTGCTGGGTGTGAATCCGTTCAATCAACCGGGTGTGGAAGGCTATAAAAATAATATGTACGCATTGCTCGGCAAGCCCGGTTATGAGGAACTGGGCGCCAAGCTGAAAGCCAGAATGTAAAAAACGGTCAATTCCGGCACAGTGCCGGTTTTGCATAGATCAAATTTTATTATGACGGAGGTACAAACCCATGTTAACACTCATTGCAGGACTGAAAGGCAGCGGAAAAACCAAATTACTGGTTGAGAGAGCCAATCAAGCGGTAGACACGACAAAGGGCTGCGTCGTCGTCATTGAACAGGGACCGAAACTGATGCATGAGATCAAGTATCAGGCAAGACTGGTCGATACGGACGAATACGGTGTATGTGGCGCAGATGCCTTGTACGGGCTTTTGGTCGGCACTTATGCAAGCAACCATGACGTGACGCATATTTTCGTGGATTCCGCACTGAAGATCTGCGGTGGCGATATGAAAGCGTTTGGTTCGTTTATGACCAAAACGGGGGTACTTGCCGCAAAGCATAACATCCAGATCTTTGTGACCGCTTCCTGTGAGGGCGGCACGCTTCCGGATGAAGCAAAGAAGTATCTGGTTTATTGATCCGGTAACATCAGTTTTTGTTTTTCAGATTGTTCCTTTGGGGGACTGCGTATTTTATCGCAGTCCCCTTTTTGTCTGTATGCACAGAAGATGGCTTTTACGCATAGGATGATAACGGAAGACGCAGAGGTTCGTGCGGACTTCACGTCTTTTGGATTTGACTTGAGAGGAGAATACGCATGACAGACAGAAATGCATCCTGCAGCAACCCGCGTGATCCGGTTTGTATTGATTGCAACCGGGTTCTGGATAGTTGCCGGGATAAGGACTGCTTTGAAAATACAAGGGTGTATCTGACCGATTGCGGTCAGGATTTAATCGAAAAAACCAACAATATCCGCGTAAAAGACGCGAAAATCGAATGGGCGCAGATCGCGGTCAACGATGTGCCGTTCAACGGTGGATTCTATCAGGTGACCATCCGCTATTATACAAAACTGTACTGTGAGGCGTGCGCATGCCTTGGAAAACCGCAGGAATTTGAAGGAATCGCAGTTTGCGAAAAGAAAGTCATTCTGTACGGAAGCGAAGGCAATGTCAGCGTGTTTAAGAGCGATCCCAACGAGAGCGGATTCTGCGCCGTACCGCCTTATGGTGAGGAAAAAGGAAGCAATCTGCCGATCGCAGTTTGCGAAGTTGCCTCTCCCGTGGTGCTGGATCTGAAAGTGGTGGAATACACGCATCCGTGTTGCTGCTGCTGTTGCATGGAAGAAATTCCGGACCGCATCAGCGATCATGTCAACGGTTCGCTTGTGGATTATGAAGAAGGCAAGCATCTGGTCGCGACGTTGGGATTCTTCTCGGTGGTACGGATTGAACGCCCCGGACAGTATCTGGTCAATGCGGTGGAAAACAGCATTCCCGAAAAAGAATGTGTCATGACTACGGACGATCCGTGTGCGGTATTCCGTCGCATGGATTTCCCGGTCGGGGAATTTGCGCCGCCGCCGTTCCCGCAAAGAGGTTGCGGTTGCGGAAAGTAACCGCGAAAACATCCGCGTCCTTGTCTGAAAAAAACGCCGCCCTGAGAGGGGCGGCGTTTTTCTTTTGGGAATTGACAAAATCCGTTGTTTGTGTTACAATCAAAACAAAAAACACACAAACAAGGAGATCGAGATGTTGGAACTGGTGAACGGACGGCCGGCAGATCTTACGGGGAGACTTGCCAAAGAAATCGCGGTGTATGACCTGTTGGATGATTTGCAGATCCCGTATCAGCGGGTGGATCATGAGGCGGCATTTACAATGGAAGCCTGCGCGGCAGTAGACGCTGTGCTGGCGCCTGCCGTGATCTGTAAGAATCTGCTTTTGTGCAACGCACAGAAAACAAATTTTTACTTGCTGATGATTCGGGAAGATAAAAAATTCAAAACCAAAGAACTGTCCGCGCAGATTCAGAGCGCCCGATTGTCTTTTGCACCGGAATCGTATATGGAGGAATTTCTGAACCTCACGCCGGGCTCGGTCAGCGTGATGGGACTGATGAACGATCGGGAGCATCGGGTGCAACTATTGATTGACGAAGATGTGTTAGCTGCCGAATGGTTCGGTTGTCACCCGTGCATCAACACCGCCAGTTTCAGGATGAAGGTGCGGGATCTGACCGAAAAATTCCTGCCTGCCGTGGGACATACTTACCGTCCCGTAAAGTTAGTCGGGGAAGGATCCGCGATAGAACATTCATGATTTTTCTGGTGTGTGCCGCCGTTTTCAAACGGCGGCATTCTTTTTGCGAAAATAGCGGGAGCGGAGAAGCGATCTTTGCGACCGGTATACAGAGGGAAAAGCACAGGAGAATCGTTTTCGATCCATTTTCCGCATGACAGGCAATTCAATAGTAATTATGGAATCGGTTTTCTTTCAAAAATTCTTGAAGTAAAGTGCGATGCCGTAGCATATCGCGTTTTGTTTGCGAATCTAGGATTACCGGCGGTGCATCATCAGAAGGACGGGAGAGCGCACGAGACGTTTTTCCGCTTCGGTTTTTCAGTTGCAGCCGTAACGTATGCTCCGTGTGGAGCTTTGGTTTCCGACGACTTAAGTACGTGACTGCGTTCTTGGAAAATTGTCGTTCGTTTGCTTTTATGAGTGCGTGGGTAAAGGTTTGTCCGAAGTGAAGCATTGCAAGGTCCTTTCTTTCAATACGGCGGGGAAATCCTGCTGTGTAGGGTGGATGACGTCCGTAAAAATTGTTGGCTTGCAGGGAGATGATGCGTGATTGGAATTCGACTCTTTCGGAGAAGAATTCGGTAAAAACGTTTCCTTTCGATGGTTGTCAGCAAATTTCACAATTTTATTATAGGAAAGCATTTTGAAAAATACAAGTCTTCAGAAACAATAAAAAATCTGCTTGAAAACGAAATTTTTTCGTCAAAATGTTTCTTGCGGAATATTTATACGAATACTTTTGCATAATAGATCATTTGCATATATAAAAAGTGCATAACTGATATATGAAAAACGATGTATATAAATTCTTTTACAATTCTGAAAATGCAGGATCAATACCGGTTTTGCTTTGCTGGTCACCGGATTTCAAAATTCTGTTTTCCGTCATGCGGTCCTCAAAACCTGTTTTACCTTGCAAATGGTATGCAGACGGATATGCAGCATGTGCTTTTTATCGAGGGTTATTTTTCATTTCGGTGAATGCGGAAAAACCGGTTTCGGTAGGTGGTAGGGGAGATGCCGGCGTGATATTTGAAAAATTTCACAAAAGCGTTTTCATCCGGAAATCCGCATTGCTCTGCCAATTTCGTCAAGGGATCGTTGGTATTTGCCAACCGCGCTTCCATAAAAGCTAACCGCTGCCGGGTAATTCCGGTTTTCAGATCCCAGCCGAACTCTTTTTTATAAAGACGGGAAAGATGATCCGGCGAATAGCCGAACCGCTCTGCAACCGCCGCTACCGTCAACGGCTCGTTTGCGTGCAGGCGTAAGTATTCCTCCGTTTCATAAACCTGTCGGTTCCGATATTCCCGTCCTTTGCTGAGTCCGAGCAACAGCAGGCACAGCCGGAGCTCTGCCATGCGGGAATCTGTTTGCGCGTCGTGCATGAGAGCGCGCAACTCCCGTTCGGTATCCTGCGGCGGTTTTTGCACTTTTACCGGATGCCATGCCGTGATGTCTTTGGTTTGAAAATGCAGCCAGTAAAAGGAGGTTCTGCCGGTGGTTTTTCCCCCATATCCGCCATGCTCGGTTTCGGGATCCAATAAGATCATGTCTCCCGCACGGAGACAATAGCGATTTTCGCCCTCATAAATGCGCACCTCTCCCTCCAAAACATAAATGATTTCATAGGAATTCACGGCGATCACCGGATGCGACCAGGGGGCATCGGTTGCAAACAGCCCCATGTTGAAGAAATGAAGTTCCAAAGAAGTATCCACTTGAATCATATCGGATTTTTTCACCTTTCCGCTGTTTTTTTCATTGCATTTCTTGTTTCATTATACTATACTTAGAATTGAAAAATCAATAGATGGAGGCGATTTTTTTGAAAACAAACAGATTTATTCCTTTTGAGCAAGTGGATTTGAATCACGGATTCTGGCAGGATCGATATGAATTGAACAAAACGGTTTCCATGCAGAATGTGCGAAAACGGTTTGAAGAAAGCGGGCGGTTTGATGCACTCCGGTTCAATTTTCTGAAGACCGGCAGACGTCCACAGATCTTTTTGGATTCCGATGCCGCAAAATGGATGGAAGCCGTTGCTTATCTTGCGGCAAAAGATCCCGCGTCCATGCGCGAGCATCTTGCACTCTGTGAAGAACTCATTGACTGCATGGAGAAAGCGCAACGCCCCGACGGTTATTTGAATTCCACCCACCAGCAGATCACACCCGAACTGATTTTTCAAGTGCGGAACAATCATGAATTGTATTGCGCAGGACATTTGATCGAGGCGGCGATCGCTTATCATAAGGCAACCGGAAAAGACCGGTTTTTGCATATCGTGGAACGCTATTGCGATTGCATCTACCGTGCGTTCCTTTCGGAAAAGACCGCTGCATTTATCACGCCGGGACATGAGGAGATCGAACTGGCGCTGATCGCGCTTTATCGTCATACGAAAAAGCCTGTTTATCTGGAAATGGCAAAATTCTTTTTGGAACAGCGCGGCACCCATCCGGAGGAGCAATATATTTATGAGGGAAACCGCTTCGGTTCGCAGGATGATACGGATATTTGGCATTTGCACGACGCAAACGGACATTGCGTGCGGGCGTTGTACTTCTATTCCGGAATTGCGGATCTTGCCGCCGAAACGCAGGATGCACAACTTCTTGCCAATCTGCAATCCGTGTTTACGGATATTTCCACACGTAAAATGTATCTGACCGGCGGTGTCGGTTCCACCTATCGTACCGAGAGCTTTACAGTTGCTTACGATCTGCCGAACCGGACGGCATATAACGAAAGCTGCGCCGCCATCGCGTTGATTCTGTTCGCCTGCCGGATGCGGGAAATGGACGCAGACGCGCGGTATGGCGCAGTCGTGGAACGGGTTTTGTACAATGCGCTTCTTTCTTCCACGTCTTTGGACGGGAAATCCTTCTTTTATGAAAATCCGTTGGAAATTACCCTTGCAGAGTATGGACGCGAAGTGAGCGTGCCGAATAAAAGTCGGGAACACCTGCCGCTGACGCAACGTCGGGA
>DLLB01000046.1:18370-19710 GCA_002477905.1 Clostridiales bacterium UBA7573
GTTTGGATGCTCTTGCTGTCCGCCTAATATCAATCGCTTTTTCGGGCAGTTCGGACGTTTTCTTGCGCTGGAGGAGGATGGGCATCTGACGTTGGAGCAGTATGTCGGCGCCACTATTCACTCCGCATATGGTACGGTGCAGGTTTCAGAGCAGTACGCAACCGAGGGCACGGTGATTGTCCGCTCGGACGATTATCACGCAAGTCAGATCTGTCTGCGCATTCCCGCCTGGTCCGCCTCCCTGACCGCAACGCAAAACGGGATTCCGGTTACGCCCGAAGTGTGTGACGGATATGCGTATGTTCCGGTTACGTCTGCGTTTGAACTCGCGCTGGATTTTGGTATCCGACCGGTTTTCGTTGCAGCCAATCCGCGGGTACGGGCAGATGCCGGAAAAGTTGCACTGACGTATGGACCGTTGGTGATGTGCATGGAAGGAATCGACAACGGCGAAAATCTCTTTCAGCTTTCCGTCGATCCATCCGATCTTGCACATGCGACCGTCGAAGCCGATCCATTGAGCGGACTACGGCGGATTACGATGCCCGCCTATCGGGAGGCAGAGACGTCAGAATTGTATTTCGGCGTTCCCGCCGAAAAGCCGAAAGCGCTTTCTGCTACGTTCCTGCCTTACTTTGCCTTTGCAAATCGCGGAGAAACCGATATGGCGGTTTGGATCCGGAAATATGCGGATTCTTGAAATGACAGTGAAACAGTGCTTTTCGTTCCCTGAGTAAAAAATCAAGACAGGGCTTTTGGCATGCAGATTCTGCAATGCCAAAAGCCCTGTGCTTAGTTATGGATGATCTATCGGGAAATGGCGCGTAAAGCCGCGCCGGAAAAGGAGAGATCATAGCACACATCCGCAAGCGCGGTCACTTCTTCGACCGCGTGACTGACCAAGACGGTTGTTTTCCCCAAACACACTGTTTTGAGCAAGGTGAGCAATTCCGATCGTCGTGCCGCGTCAATTCCGGAAAACGGTTCATCCAAAAGCAACAGCGGTCGCTCGGACGCCAGTGCCTGTGCCAATGCAACCCGCCGTTGTTGTCCGCCTGAAAGGGCAGATGGTTTTTTTGTCGCTTCCTGCGCGAGTCCGACGCGGGAAAGCCACGTCAAAGCAAGCGCTTTTCGCTCCGTGGCAGTGCCTTTACAAACGCAGGCAATGTTTTGCCATGCCGCACAGGGAAACAATCGGTTTTCCTGAAACACGCAGGCAGTTCCCTCCGGACACCTGCCCGTGATCGTCCCTGCGGTCGGTTCTTCCAATCCGCACAGCATCCGGAGCAGGGTGGTTTTGCCAAAGCCGGACGGTGCACAAAGCGCCGTCACTTTTTGGG
>DLLB01000046.1:19745-25211 GCA_002477905.1 Clostridiales bacterium UBA7573
GGATGGAGAAGGTCAGATCACGGAAGATCTCATGCGTGCCAAACGTTTTTCCCACTTGTTCAAAGCGGATGGTTTCCATGAAAAGCCCTCCTATGCAAGCGTTTTTTTAAGTGTAAGATTCCTTTCGGAATTGCCGCGAGCAGGAAACTGCACAGAATCAGAACCGCCGTCCATGCGAATAGATCCGCTGTTTCCAAATAAATCTTGGATTCATAGATCTTTGCCCCGACGGAAAGCGGTACATAAGCCGCGCATAAAACTTCCGCGGCAACGCCGGCTTTCCAGGCAAGCCCGAATCCGTTTCGTGCGCCGGATGCAAAGAGCGGCAACGCCGCCGGAAGATCATAATACAGAAAACGAAACCGTCTGGAAACCCCATATAAATCCGCGACCTCTGCCAGCGCGCGCGGCGCGTTGGCAAGTCCGGTACGGACATTTTCTGTCATCAGCGGTAAGACCATCAGAAAGGAAATGAGGATCGGAATGCGGTCGTCCTGCAAAAACACCAAGAGCAGAATGATAAAGGAAGCGACCGGCGTTGCCCTTATAATGCTGAGAGGCGGGGCGAAAAGGTGTGCAAAAAAAGGAATAAAGTGCATGAGAAACGCAAGTACGCATCCGAGTACGCATCCGAGCGCAAACCCAAGAAAAATGCGTGCAATCGATCCGCCGATGCTTTGCCAGAAGACGGCGCTTTGGCAAAGCTGTATCAAGCGTTTGCCGACCGCAAGCGGGGTGGGAAGAATGATTTCCAGTCCGATGCGATACGCGGCAAACGCCCACAGCAGAATCCAAAAGCAGACGGATAAAACGTCAAGCAGCGGCTTTTTCAGCCGGGATAAAATAGATGGAGTCATCCGGTAATTTTCCCCCGATCGAAGCGGGATTTGCCGTGTGGAGAATGGTGAACATCGGCGCGAGCATCGCCTTCATTTCCGTTCCGGTGTAAGCGCAGATACTGCCGCCGAGATTGGTCAGTGCTTTTTTGGCAACGGCGGCTTTCGGTACAATGCCGAGCGTTTCCATCTTGCCTGCCGCTTCATCGATATGACTGGTGACGTATTCTACAGAAGCCGCGTATTCGGTCAAGAATTGGGCAATGACTTCCGCTCCCACGCTTTCCAAAAATCCCTTGCGTACCACGAGGCATCCCTGTACCAAACGGGAGCCGTTGTCGGCAACTTTATCCCATTCCGCGGTTAGATTCAACGCAACGCGCAACGCGGCGTTTTCAGATTTCTGTGCATTCAAAAGCGCCGAGGTGACGCTCGGCTCCGGTAAAACGCCGATTGCAGTCTGATTTGCGGCGAGCTTGGTAACCAGTTCTTCCTGGTCGGTGACTGCAATCAGATTGGCTTCCACTTGATTTTTGGACAAAAGATACCGCAGGACATATTCCGGCGTGGAGCCTTGCCCGAAATAATAGATATCTTTTCCGGCAAGGTCGGCAAAACTTTGTATGGTGTTGCCGTTTTCCATCACATAAAGTACGCCGAGCGAGTTGACCGCGATGATCTCCAGCGCGCCGTTGGTTTTGGTATACAGGGTGGGCGCAAGATTGACCGGAACGGCAGCGATGTCATAATCCCCCTTGACGATCAACGGCGTGACGTCGGTAGGCTTGGCACAGAGGGTGAATTTCAGATCGAAATGTGCGCTTCCACTGCTGACCAGCTCGGTCATACCCATACCGGTCGGACCTTTCAGACCGATCAGGCGCAAGGAGGTTTTATCTTTCGGCGTATCCGGTGTGGAGGGTGTGGATGTTGTAGTGGAAACGGTGGAATTTTCCGGCGCATCGCTTTGGCAGGCGACTGCAAAGCAGACGCACAGGCAGGCAAGCAACAGAGCGATCCACCGGATCGCGTTTGTGTGGGAATGGAGTTTCATAAAAATACCTTCTTTCTTATTTTTGCCGGAAAATTCCGGAATTTTACACAACAGAAAAAGTGCCGCTTGATGCAAACAACGGGGGAAGCAGACGGAGCGTATCTCCTTGCTTTTCCAGCATCCCTTTTTCACACAGCGCGTCCATTGCGCGGTAGAGCGAAGCGCGTCCGATGTGCAGTGCCTGTGCAAGCTTGGCAAAAGACACAGTCAAGGTTTGCTTTTGCGGCTGGGTTTGCGAACTTACGGAAAGGAGATAATACCGGAGTTTTTCCTCCGCGTTGCCCGCAGTAAACGCGTCGATGCGCGTGTTCAGATAGCGGATGCGTCCGCTTAAAAACGCGATATAATTGCGCGCGGCGGCAGGATAGACGGTGAAAAAGATCTCCAGCGCCGGTTGCGGGATCCACAGCACGGTGCAATCAGATTTTGCCCGAATCTGTGCAACATATGCCTGTGATCCGGCATAGAGCGACGCAACACCGAGCAATTCCCCCGCACCGAACACCCGCAGAAACACCGGATGTTTTCCGCCGTTTTTTTGCGCGACGGCACTTCCGGAAAGCAGAATCCCAAGCCGTGGCGCGGTGGGAAGGCTTTGCATACACCAGCTTCCGGCAGGATAGGATTCTACGGTGACCTCCGGTAACGTAAGCAATGCCGTTTCTGCGTCCGACGGTAGCTCTGACAGCAGAACACAGCCGCGCAGGGATTCTTTTTGCGGATCACGCAGTTCCATCGGATTCCTCCTGCTTTTTTGAAAAAACTGTCTCAAATGAGACACACAGAGTATAGCATATCCGATGTCGTTTGTCAAGGGGTGCCGGAAAGTTCTTGTATTTTCTTTTCGGATATGCTATACTAAAAAAAAGAAAAAGACAGAAAGGAATTTACAATGAAAGATCTTTTTGTGGAAGATTTTGAAGCGGAGCAGTTTACGACGGCATTCAAAAAGTATTTTGCAGAGATCAGTACCGCCGATCGGAACTGGCAGATGCTGTTTCGCCAAATGAACGCGGAAAAAGAGACGACCAAAGCGCTCCTGCGCCTGGACGGGGAAACAGTGGTCGGGTTTGTCCTGTTTTGTGAGGTGGAGCCGAAATGCCTGTTCTTTTCCGAAAGACTGGGCTATATACGGGAATTGTGGGTGGATCCCGCGTTTCGAAAACACGGAAACGGAAGCGGACTTTTGCAGGCGGCAGAAGCGGAGTTTGTCAAGCGCGGCGTAAAACAGGTCGTGTTAAGTGCCGTTCCGGATGCGCAGACGTTTTACCGGAAAAACGGGTATGCGGAAAGCGCAACCATTGTGGTACAAACAGATCCGTTCTTTGTCAAAAACCTGTAAGAGAATCTGCCTTGTCCAAACGCAAAACCTGTCTGCGCGCTCCGCTTTGTTTTTGCTTGACAAGGCAGTGGCGCCGTGCTATACTGAAAGAAAAGGATGTTTGACGAAAAGGAGTTTGGAATTCATGCATACACCACTTACCGAGGCACAACGTCGCCTTTCAGAGCGTTTTTTGCGCTATGTTGCGTTTCCCACCATGTCGGACGAGTCCTCCGAAACCTCTCCCAGCACTGCAAAACAACTTGCGCTTTCTGCGGCTTTGGTCAGAGAATTGCAGGAAATCGGCTTGACAGACGCACGTCTTGACGAATATGGCTATGTCTATGCCACCTTACCTGCCAATACGGATGCGCCGGTTCCCGCGATCGGACTGATTTCCCATGTGGATACCTCTGATGCGGCAAGCGATACCGATATTCATCCCGCCGTCGTTCTGTATGCGGGTGGGGATCTTTTGCTCAACACCGAAAAGCAGATCGCCATGACATTGACGGACTATCCTTATCTTGCGGATTTTGCGGGCAAGCACTTGATTGTGACAGACGGCACGACACTACTCGGTGCGGATGATAAAGCGGGAATCGCGGAAATTATGACCGCATTGGAGGATTTACAGCATTCCGATGCGCCGCATGGAAAAGTATGCGTTGCGTTTACGCCGGATGAGGAAATCGGACGCGGCACGGCACACTTTGATCTTGCGCATTTTGGCGCGGATTATGCCTATACGGTGGACGGCGGCTTTTTAGGCAGTCTGGAATGTGAATGCTTTCATGCCGCTTCTGCCAAACTTACCTTTCACGGAGTGTCGATCCATCCGGGTTCTGCCAAAGGAAAAATGAAAAATGCGCTGTTGATGGCAATGGAGTATCAGGCGCTGCTTCCGGCAGACGAAACGCCTGCCACAACGGAAGGATATGAGGGCTTCTATCATCTGTGCGATATGCGGGGCGAGGTGGAGACGGCAACTATGTCGTATCTCATTCGGGATCATGACCGTGCGAAATTTGAGGCGCGCAAGCAGAAAATGCAGGATTGTGCGGCAGAGCTTGCCCGCAGATACGGACAGGGGAGTGTAGAACTTGTGATACGGGACTCCTATCGCAATATGAAAGAAGCGATCGACCGCGCTCCCTATACCGTCACGCGTGCAAAAGCCGCGATGGAAAAGTGCGGCGTTGTGCCGCGTATGGAGCCGATCCGTGGCGGCACGGATGGCGCGGCGCTTTCATTTTTGGGCTTGCCGTGTCCGAATCTTTGCACCGGCGGCGGAAATTTTCATTCCCGATTTGAATTTATTCCGGTAGAAGATATGGCAACGGTGACGGAAATTCTAAAGACCATTCTGTGGGATGCGGCACATCTGCCTTCTGCGTCCGACAAATAAAAATCAAAAAAGAAAGCCCGGCATCGATCTGCGTTTTGGTGAGAAACACAGATCGATGCTTTTTGTTTTTTTTTGTTTTGCCGATGAAAACTATATATATTTAATTCGGTAGATTTTTTTGCAAAATCTATTGCAAATTTACAGAAAATATGCTATACTAAACTTGATTTTGGTTTTTTACGGAAAATAAAAATTCAGAAAGGATTTTGGAAGATAAAATGAGAAAAACAAAGATTGTCTGCACCTTAGGTCCCGCCAGCGGTACACCGCAGGTGATGGAAGATTTATTAAAAAGCGGAATGAATGTCGCGCGACTGAATTTTTCCCACGGCAGTCATGAAACGCATCGGAAAATGATTGAAATGTTTCGCAGTGTCCGCGATCGGCTCGGAGTAGCCGCTGCGGTGATGCTGGATACCAAAGGACCGGAGATCCGGATCAAAGAAGTGCATGACAACGGTGTGATGTTGCATGCGGGCGATCCGTTTACCCTGACAACGGAAGATGGGATGGGGGATGAGACGCATGCGAGTATCACCTATGGGGATCTGCCAAGTCAGCTTTCCCGTGGGAACCGGATCCTGATTGATGACGGAAAACTGTCCCTGATCGTAGAGCAGTGCAGTCAGAAAGAGATCCTTTGCACCGTGGAAAGCGGAGGCATGCTTCGAAGCAAAAAGAGTATCAACGTCCCGTATATCCATTTGAATATGCCTTACTTAAGCGAGCAGGACAAAGCGGATTTACTGTTTGGCATTGAAATGGACGTGGATTTTGTCGCGGCTTCTTTTGTGCGGTGCAAGGAAGATGTGATTGCTATGCGGAAATTTTTGGATTTTCACGGCGG
>DLLB01000011.1:0-1135 GCA_002477905.1 Clostridiales bacterium UBA7573
CGTACAATTTGGGGCAGTGCATGCGTTCCTCCTTTCTTCTTTCATAAATTGTTCTCTGCTCCGCAAAATTCGGATGCTATCCGGTTCTTCGTATGCCCGTTACATTTCTTCCAATCGGCGCAATTCTGCCAGATTTTCCGGATCCAGTTCGATTGCAAGCGTGTATGCCGGCACACAAAGTGCCACGCTTAATCGGCTGAGCATATCCGCCGTTGTATTTTGACAATAGGTTTCAATCCGGCAAATCGTCTTTTGCGTTGTCCCGATCTTCCGTGCAAGTTCTGTCTGCGTCAGATGCAGTTTCAACCGTCTGTACCGTACATTATCTCCGATGATCTTTCTAATACACATAGTCATCCTTTTTTCTGTCTTTGTTTGCGGCTTACTTTTAGAGCCGAAATCTTCCTATTTATAATATTATATTCTAATATGAAAATATAGCATATTTTTCGTCCGTTGTCAAGTGCTTTTTCATATTTTAGTCAAAATAAATCTATATTTTTGAAATTTTTCCGAAATCTTTTTCTAAAAATTTCATTTTTCGATTTTTCCATTGCTTTTTTGGAAAACCGGTTGCATTTTCAGTCGGACTATGCTATAATAAACCGTATTTTGAAAAGTGAGGCTACTGTTTTATGCGAAAGGGTTTTGACAACGACAAATATATCGCACTGCAATCGGAACGGATTCGGGAGCGGATTGCGAAATTCGGCGGAAAGCTGTACTTGGAGTTCGGCGGAAAATTGTTTGACGACTACCACGCATCCCGGGTTCTGCCCGGATTTGAGCCGGACAGCAAACTGCGGATGCTCCAGAATTTAAGCAACGACGCGGAGATTATTTTTGCCATCTGTGCAGCAGATATTGAAAAAAATAAAATCCGTGCCGACCTGGGGATCCCTTATGATGAGGAAGTCTTGCGGTTGATCGACGTGTTCCAAAGCCTCGGATTCTATGTGGGAAGCGTTGTCCTGACGCAATATACCGGTCAACCAGCCGCGGACGCATTCCGGCGCAAGCTGGCACAAATCCATATCCGCAGTTATCTGCATTATCCGATCGCAGGGTATCCGTCGGATGTAGCACATATCGTCAGTGATGAGGGATATGGAAAAAACGACTATATCGAAACAGT
>DLLB01000011.1:1170-3940 GCA_002477905.1 Clostridiales bacterium UBA7573
TGGTCGTGGTAACCGCACCAGGTCCCGGCAGTGGAAAAATGGCGACTTGTCTTTCCCAGTTATATCATGAATACAAACGCGGCGTCAAAGCCGGATACGCGAAATTCGAAACGTTTCCTGTCTGGAATCTGCCGCTCAAGCATCCCGTCAACATCGCTTATGAAGCGGCAACCGCCGATCTTGACGATGTGAACATGATTGATCCGTTCCATTTGGAAGCGCACGGGGAAACCACCGTAAATTACAACCGCGACATCGCAATTTTCCCGGTACTCAAAGCCATGCTGGAGCATATCCAAGGAGAATCGCCCTATGCTTCTCCGACCGACATGGGCGTGAATATGGCAGGATTCTGCATTTACGATGACGACGCCGTACGAGAAGCGGCAAAGGCGGAAATTCTGCGGCGGTATTACCGGACGGCAGTCACGGAGCGGCGTGCCGACGTAGAAGAACGGCAGACCGCTAAAATCGAACTGCTTATGAAGCAGGCAGGCGTTACCACTGCGGCATTGCCGGTCGTAGCGGCTTCTCTTGCCCGCGCAGAGGAAATCGGCGGCGCCGCAGGCGCCATGGAATTACCAGACGGCAGGATTGTCACCGGAAAAACTTCTCTGCTCTTAGGCGCGTCCGCCTCCCTGTTGCTGAATGCGCTCAAACGGCTTGCAGACATTCCGCAGGAAGAAGATATTATCAGTCCGGAGGCTCTGAAACCGATCTGCGAATTAAAAATCAAATATTTACATCATCACAACCCGCGCTTACATTCCGACGAAGTACTGATTGCGCTCAGCACAAGCTCTCTGCGCAACGACGCGGCAAAAAAGGCTTTGGCGCAACTCACCAAACTGCGTGGATGTGACGCCCATTTCTCGGTTGCGCTTTCCGCAGTAGACGAAAAACTCTACAAAACCTTGGGTATTCAGGTAACATCCGAGCCGAAATTTGAAAAGAAAAAACTGACGATCCCCGTCAGATAAAGGAGTCAGTCGCTATGACAGAAGAAAAAGCAGAACTGTACCAATCAGAAGAAGTCCTTCGGGAAGGCACCGCCCTGCGCGCGGAAACAGAAATTTCCGCCACGGAAATGGGAATGGAAGAATTTGTCGCGCAGTCCATCTGTTTTCGTCCGGACGGCGCACCGGAAGCAGATCTCTGCACATTTCTCGGTACAACCATCCGCTTGATGGGAGACGCCATTTTGTTGGATTTTTCTACTTCGGAATATGCGTCTGCGGGAAACGAAAATGCAAAGCCCTTGTATCTGAAGCTCTCCGCCATTCGTGCCATGATGGTCGGCACGCGGATCTCGGAAGCGTTTTTAGCGTTTTCCGCGGAAGGATTTGAGCAGATCCTGATCGAACCGCAGGGGACCTCTTTGCGTAAGATGGAACATTTTCTGAAAGCGCTGCTTGCCATCACACATTGGGAGCTGTGTAGCCGGGAAAACGGATGCGACATTTACGCCGCACGGTAATGCCCGCGGTTTTCCCCGGTTTGTCGGATCAGCGCGGATAAAGTAAGATAAAAAATGAAGAAAAGTTCTGAAAAACCCTTGACAAACCGAGGAAGGTGTGTTATAATAAGCAAGCATGAAAAGCCGATGTGGCGGAATCGGCAGACGCCACGGACTTAAAATCCGTTGGGATGAAAATCCCGTACCGGTTCAAGTCCGGTCATCGGCACCAGTATCGCGGGGTAGAGCAGCCTGGTAGCTCGTCGGGCTCATAACCCGGAGGTCGTGAGGTTCAAATCCCACCCCCGCAACCATAAAAAAGCACTTAGTGTAATGCTAAGTGCTTTTTTACGACATAAATCCATTGGAATTTGTGAAATGCCTACGGCGTTGATGGATTTATTTCATAGCGACAGCCAATTTAAAAACATGAAATAAATTTGCACCGGGTTGCGTGCAATGCTTGTGGCTTTCCTCCACATTGCCAAGGGGACAATCAGATGAAATTTTACGAAATTACGAAACAAGATAAAGAACTTATCAAAGTTGCTCTGAAAACATTACAAAAGAATTTTGATGATGGAATTTACCGTCACACGGTCGGTGCAGCGCTGAGTTGTCAAAGCGGTAAAATTTACAGCGGTGTAAACTGTGACGGGATTCACGGTTCTTGCGCAGAATACATTACAATCGGGATGGCGATTTCTGCAGGTGAAAAAAATTTCGACACGATTGTTGCGGTTCACGAGAAAGCCCCCAATTGCTTGGTCGCCCCCTGTGGCAACTGCCGTCAAATGCTGATTGAATACTGCCCGGATATTAAAGTTATATTAAATGATGAAAACCACAATATCATAAAGGTTGCTATCCAAGATCTACTTCCGTTCGCATGGAAACCGGTTCAGGTTTGAGCGATCTCTAAATCAGTGCAACAAACCATATCGCGAAGTGGAAAAGATACATTTCAAAAAAACGGCTTCAAACCCTATTACAGTCCCCGTTTTGGAGGGCAGGAAGTGCGATGATTTGACGCACCTTCTGCCCTTTTTCGTAGTTTTATTTGTAAAGTATTCGTGTCTGTCTGAGGGTTCGTGTCAGGAATGTCATACGAACCACTTTTCTTTTTATGCCTGAAAAGAGGCTTCCCATCGGATATATTAAGGTTCCAGTGGGATGTGATCCTGCGCAAACCTGTTTTCCCCATTTTTTATAACAAAAATATCGCGAAAATTTCGTTTTTACTATTGAAAAACAAACCTATATGTGCTATAATATGACTGTATAAACGATTTCGGTCATTTTTACAGGAGGCAT
>DLLB01000011.1:3985-4804 GCA_002477905.1 Clostridiales bacterium UBA7573
AGGAGGCATCGATTTGGCTTTTTCCAATTTTGAAACCGAGCAAATCCGCAAGGCTTTACTCAAAGAAACACGACGTTGTGCCACCACACTGGGAATGCGAAAAACCTCCGTTGACCAGCTGACACGGGCAGTTGGTATCTCAAAAGGCTCCTTTTATAAATTTTATGACTCCAAAGAGCTGCTGTTTTTCACAGTTCTTGAAGATATTCATACGGAGCTTTACGGTGTTGCTAACAGGGTGCTTCACGAGAATGCCGGCTTGCCGCCGGCAAAACGTGCGGAGAAAGCCATTCTCGCCGTTTGTAAGCGAATGTCGGATACAGGCGTGATGCCCTTTATTGAAAATGATGTGACATCGCTTCTGCAAAGACTTCCCGCGCATATCAAGTCAGAACATTATCACGATGATGAAACGCATATTCGTGCTTTGCTTGAAGCAAACTCCCTCTCCCCAAACGGCGGAGCGGAACTGGCGACCGCCACCGTGCGAGGTCTGATTTTAACGATCTCCCATCAGGAGCAGATCGGTTCGCTTTATCCGCAGGTGCTGGATTTATTGGTGCATGGCGCCTGCGTGGAATTGTTTTCCTGAAAAGCGGAGAGCCGCCGCGTTGGCGGCTTTTCAAAAGCATGTCGGTTAGCATACCCTAACCGGTGCTCCCTGGAGGTTAGGAAAGATGGATACAAAGAAGTGGAAGATTTACAAACGGGATTCTCTGCTCGGTGCGCTTGGCGCTTTCTTAATGCTTGTCGGCGATCTGTGCCTGAGCGTGATCCCCGCAAGTCCGGGCGACAACGGGCTGTTTGTACGAGAAGCAT
>DLLB01000032.1:0-9239 GCA_002477905.1 Clostridiales bacterium UBA7573
TGCTCTCCCAGCTGAGCTATGCTCCCGTTCCCGTCGCGGCGGGCGTCTGCCCTGCGACGTTTGCTATTATAGCATATCCATCTTCATTTGTCAATACCTTTTTACAATTTTTTTCACTTTTTTTCCGTGGGTTGCGTCCTGCCTGCCTTTTTCCGCGCTTCCTCAATATCCGCACCCGTAAAGGTATACGTCCGGTTACAAAAATGACACCGCGTCTCGATTTTACCGTCCTTCACCAAAAGATCAAACAGTTCCTTCGGCGGCAACGTCAGCAAGGCGCGCGCCATACGCTCCTTCGAACAATCGCAATGATATTCCGCGTGAAGCGCATCGAACACATCAAATTCTACCCCTGCGCAAGCAATCTCTGCAATCTGTGCATTGGTCAACCCCTGATGGAACAGATCGGACACATTCGCCAGTTTCTCCGCATTCTTCTCCAGCTTCGCCACCGTTTCTTCCGCGGCATACGGCAAAAGCTGAATCATCACGCCGCCTGCGGCAACACAGCTTTCTTCCGCACCAACCAATACGCCCAATGCGCATACGGTCGGAATCTGCTCGCTCTCCGCAAAATAATTGGCAATATCCTCTGCGATCTCCCCGCTGACGATCTTGGTTATGCCGACATACGGTTTCTTTTCTCCCGTATCCCGTATCACATAGAGATCGCCGTGACCGACCACGGCACGCACATCCAGCTTCCCATTCGATTTCCGCGGCGCGTCTGCGTCCGGATTCCCGATAGTCCCTTTTACATTTCCCATATAATCCGATACTGCAAGCACCGTACCGGCGTCGCCGTCTCCCTGAAACCGAAGTGTCAGGGAATTCTCCTTGTCTTTCAGCATGCATCCCATCAGGGAAGCCGCGATCAACACTCTGCCAAGTGCCGCGGACGCGGTAGGCGCGGTGTGATGGATCCGCATTGCGTTCTGCACCATCTCCGTCGCATTCAGGACCAAGATCCGCGCACTGCCATCGCGCGTCATTCCGCGCAATAAATTTTCGTTCATTTGCAAATTCCTTTCCGATTTTCCAATCCGCCGGATTCCACCGGCTGTGGCAACGGCATCTGTTCATACCCTGCTTTGACGCAACGGCAGACGAAGAAGCGTTTGGCATCCTCCGCTTGCAGTGCGTCTCCCTGATACGAGCCGTTTTCTTCTAATATTTCAAATCCTGCGCGTGTCAGAAGCGTGCGCACGGTACGCATGGAAAACGCCCGCTCCGTCTGCAATTCCTCTGTGCGCGTATAGTGCCCGTCCGCAGTGCGGGAAAACAGCGACAAATGGAAATCGCACAGACGGCTGGCTTTGTGATAGCAACTGCGCCATGCAAGCAATACCCCGTCCGCTTCCATAACATAATCGTGTTTTCCATACCCGTTTTCAAACTGATAAGGCGTATTCATATCAAAGGCAAAAATCCCGTTCGGATCCAGGTAATTATGGACACACGCAAAGCAAGCGGCAAGATCTGCCTCCGTACAAAGATAATTGAGACTGTCTAAGCAACAGACCGTTGCCGCAACCGTGCCATATAATTCAAACGCACGCATATCCTGTTTTAAGTACAGCACCGGCTTTTCTCCATGCGGGCGATTCATGGCAACCGCCAACATCTCCTCCGACAGATCCACTCCGATCATATCATAGCCCGCTTTGGCAAGGCGCGCGGTGATCTGTCCTGTACCGCAGGCAAGATCCAGCACCAGATGTCCGGGGCGCACCCCATAGCGTGCAAGCGTCTGACAAAGCGCCTGTGCATACCGCTTATAATCCGCGCCGTTGAGACGGTCGTAAAACGCCGCAAGCGCCGTATACTGTCCGTTAGCCATTGTCTGTTTTTCCCTGTTCTTCGGCTTCCAACCGCGCCAATACCGCGGTATACCCGTCGTTGCCGTCTTTGATACACCGGCTGACGCGGCTGATGGTTGCCGTGCTGAGTCCCGTGGCTTCTCCGACCGCAGTATAAATTTCCCCATGATATAACATCCGCGCCGCATGCATCCGCTTTGCCATTTCCCGTACTTCGGTTAACGTACAAAGATCTTCAAAAAAGCGATAGCATTCTTCCTCATCTTTTAACGACAGGATCGCGCGGAACAAAAAATCCACCCGCTCATCCTTTAATTTACTCATCTTTTTCCTCCTGCCCGTGTTCTGCTTCTATTATACGCGATTTCTTTTGCAAAGTAAAGTGTTTTTTGATTTTTCAGAAGGAAAATCTGCTTTTACGGTTCGCTGTGCGCAAATTGCCCGTTTCCCAACGGATTCTGTACCGCCGCTTTGATTTGAAGCGCCAGATCCCCCGCCCCCAGAATCAGAATCAGATCCCCCGGACGCGCCTGCGCGGTCAGCTTGGGAAGAATCTGCGTCACATCCAGACAAGCCTGCGCATGGGCACCGGTGGCTTCTGCCAACATTTGCGGCGTAACGCCGTATTTGTTTTGTTCCCGCGCCGCATAAATCGGCGCGATCAGTACAAAATCCGCTTCCCGCAATGCCGCGGCAAACTCCGAAAGCAACACTGCCGTGCGGGAATAGGTATGCGATTGAAAAGCGCAAAGCACCCTGCCATGCGTCATCGCTTTCGCAGTGGCAATCGACGCGCGCAGTTCCGTCGGATGATGCGCATAATCCAGATAAACCGGTACGCCGTTCGGTTCTGCGATCTGCTCCATTCTTCGTCCGGCGCCGGTGAAAGCAGCCAACGCCTGTGCAGAAGTGGCAAACGGCACACCGCTTTCCTGCGCCACAGCAAGCGCGGCAAGCGCATTGCGAACGTGGTGCGCTCCGGGTACCCGCAGGCGCACCGTGCCGAGCATGGTTTTCTGCCGGTAAACGGCAAAGGTCGCAAATCCCTCGTGCAGACGGAGCTCTTGTGCGGTATAATCCGCGTCCGTACAGTCGGAAAACGTCACAAGCGTTCCGGTATAGCCGCATAACGCGTTTGCGAGATGCATATCCGGCTGATAAGCCACCACCATCTGCGCCTTTTGCGCGTAAGCGGCAAAAGAAGCTTCGATCTGCGCGTAGGAATGGAAATAATCCACATGATCCATATCAATATTCAGCAGTACCGCAACCGTCGGATAAAAAGACAAAAACGAATCCCGATATTCACAAGCCTCAAACAAAAACGGTTCTGTGTGTGCGTCGTTTCCCTGCGCATCCGCTCCGATTTGCCATGCACCGTCCTGCCCTGCCATCGGTGCGCCGCCGGCAACCGCCGGATGCAGTCCCGCCGCATTGAAGATCGCGGTCAGCATTGCGGTCGTCGTACTTTTCCCGTGCATTCCCGCAACCCCGATCCGCGACCGGTAAGCACACATCAGCGCACCTAAAAATTCCGCGCGGGAATAACAGGGGATTCCGGCTTTGCGCGCCGCGCAGAGCTGAGGATGATCCTCTGAAATCGCGGCAGTGTATACGACCGCTTCCGTTTGCGCGATTGGAAACACCGCGTCCTCCGCATCCACCGGAATACCGAGTTCACGCAGTTTCCGCACCACCGCGCTGTCCGTATCCCGATCACTGCCGCGGATTTTTTTCCCCTCCGCCTGCGCCAGCACTGCCAGTGCGGACATATTCACGCCGCCGATCCCCAAAAAATAGTATCGTTGATATTGCATCGGTTCCGTCTGTTTATCATCTGTCATAATCAACCGTGCCTTTCTGTCTGCACCCGCTTTGTGTTCTACACGAAAATGTATATTCTTCCATAAAGCGGGGCATTGTATTCATGTTTTGTACATGATCCGGCTAAAATTGCCGGATTTATGAATATTTTGCGAGAAAAACTGAGGAATATTCAAAAAAAGTTTTTGTTTTCCAATGCATAATCTTCATAATTCCCCAGTATAATAAAACTAAGTTCTCTGCAACTACACAATGTAACACAATGGAGGAAAAAACAATGGAAATCACAGATATCAAAGTCCGCAAATTATTTCACGACGAGAGTCCCATGAAAGCCATCGTATCCGTCACGTTCGACAATCAGCTGGCAGTGCACGACATTAAAGTGATCTATGCACGGGACAAGTTCTTCATTGTCATGCCCAGCCGGAAGAATCCGGACGGAACTTATCGGGATATTGTACACCCGATCAACGCGCAGTTCCGCGCAACCTTGGAGGAACAGATCCTTGCGGAATATGACGCGGCACTTGCAAGAGAAGCGGAAGAAGCGCTGCAACAGCCGGAGCCGGAAAGCGCCGCGCTGTAAATTTTGCGGGAAATACGAGAGGAGAGAGGAATCTCTCCTCTCTTTGTTCTTTCTCCCGCCTGCCGACTTTCGCTTCCGTTTTCAGCATATGCCGGTTTCCTCCTTTTTGACCGTATATACATATGCATTCCCCATTTTTCCTGTGCGTGCTACCATACCGGTTTCATACAGCACCCCCAGTGCCGCGGTGGCAACCGCGCGGGCACATCCTGTGCTTTTCGCGTAATCCGCTGAAGTAAACGGTTGCGCCGGAAGCGGCGGTAAAAGCGATACAAGCTCTTTGGCGCAATGAATCCGCACCTCGGACAAGATCTTGGTCGGCACGCGATCCATTCGCTTTGCACCGCGCTTCTGTCTGCCGTCCGCGCCGCCCATTCGTTTATAATCTTCCGTTTCCACCAGCAAAAACCGAAAATGCAGATGCGGATGCGTCAGATACCGCCGGATGGCGTACAACTCCAAAAATACGTCCTGTATACCGCGCTTGCGCGGCACCACGCGGCGGGAAACAATCTCTCCACTATGCGCGTCCACCCAGTTGACATAAGCGCGCGCGATCACCGGATGCACAACCGTAACGTCATATTCCGGCAAAAACGCGTCCAGCTTATCACAAAGCCGCGCAAACTGCCGTGTTTGGATCTCATAAACTTGTCCGGCTTGGAACACATCCGCAATAAAGCGTCCGAGCGGGATCTCATAGCAGGTAGAATCGTTTGTAATATGCCGTTTGAGCATAGCATGCAGGGTGTGTTCTGTATAAGTACCGATGCTGCGTTCCATGTGCGTGCTCCTTTTTTACTTGACTTTTCGTTCCGTTTCTGTTACAATAGCAAAAGAAAGACGGATTTGGAAGGGAGGGATTCTGATGTTTTTGGCAATCGACCGAATCGAGGGAATTTACTATGTCTGCTATGATGACGATGAGCAGGAATATCTGCTGACCAAAGCCGACATCGGCTTTGATGTAAAGCCATCCGATATTCTGACCGCAGAGCTGAAAAACGGTAATGTGGTCGTCACCGGACGGGATGATGCGGAACGGGACCGCCGTCTGGAAGAAGTCCGTGCCCTGCAGGAACGCATCCGCAAGCGGCAACAAAACCGCTGAGAGGTTGTGGATGGGGAAAGGGAGCCTTTTTACAAAAAGGCTCCCTTTTTCTGTATCGCCTTACGGCGCGGCGTTTTCTTCCAGCATTTCGCCGGTTTGTACGTCAAACAATGTCGTGGAAAAAGCGGGAAGGGAGACGATACGGGTAAGCCCGTTTCGAAACCGTATCCTATGCGCGCCATCTGCATAAGTACACACCGCAAGCAATCCCGCGCCTGCCAGCACCGTACTGCCATCGGTGAGATACCGATGAACCCCGGCTTTTGCAAAAATGGGCGTCAGCAGAGCTTCTGCGCAAACGGGAGCGGCAAAATACACCCGATTGCCTTTTTGCGCCGCCGCGATCAGATCCGTTCCGGCATAAACGGCAATCGGTTCGGCTTCTGCATCGGCAACGGCAAACATCGGAGCAACGTCCGCACCGACCGGATAGGTTTTCCCTCCATAACCGGCTTTGGCGGTCACCGCAGATTGCTTTGCGCAACGCATTACCCGCATGCCGACGCTTTCGGAAATCCGCGCGTCGCAAAGCGCCGATTGATCGCAGAAGCCCGTTGCGTAGAAAAAGAGTACCGTATGGTCTTTGCACAAGGTGTGGATCGTGGAAAGTTGTTCGTCAGAGAGCGCGTAAGCGTTTGGAAACAGCACACATCGGTAACGGGACAATTCGGCTTTGGGCAGATCGGACAAATAAACGGCGTCATATGCCGCCCCCGTGCGCGCCACTGCCTCTAAAAACATATATTCCGGATCAGTAAGTTTTGCACGGTAGAAAAAGCTGTCGGTATCATACACGATCAGCACATCTGCCGCGGGGGAATACGGCTTTGCAAAATACGGGGTAACCAACTCTTTTTGCCGTGCAATCTCCGCCATCAGTGCGGGATTTTCCCACCATCCATGCTTACGGTATAAACTACCCGCCGTGCTGTTCTCACTGCCCGGCGCGACCAGCGACGGAATGATCCGATGATCGTAATACCAAAATCCCATGCCCGCAAGGAGCGGTTGCAGGGTATTACGGCGTAGCAATGCCACCGTTTGCGGCAATTTGGCAGGATCACCGCCGATAAACGCTTCCGTTCCCTCCGGATGCTGATCCATTTCCGTCAGCCACAAAATCCCGTTTAAGCGGCAGGATTCCAACAATCCGCGCGAGAGTGCCACGCCTTCCACTTTCCGATTCTCCATGTAAGGAAGCGGTCCGCACAGAAAATCCACCGTACCGCGTGCAGCAAGTAACTTCTGCGGATACAGATGCCCGACAATCGGCGCACTTTCCTTACAAAGTCCGGTGTAATAGCCATAAAAGCATCCGGCAAGAACCTTGGGGAGTTCTTCTTTGACAATGCGGCAAAAATGCAGGATTGCGCGCGGTGCGCACAGTTGCAGGCAACGCTGGGAATCTATCGTGGGTTGGGAGTTTCTCGGATCGCGGAACGCACCGTCGTCTGCCGGTTGCCAAGTCTGCGGCAAGAACCGCGCCGTTTCAAAAGTCACAGTTTCATCGTGCCACGCACGGCGCAACGCTTCAACGGTACCGTAAGTTTCTTGCAGATACCGCACAAAGCGCGCCTGCATGGCTTCTCCGCAATCCGTTCCCCACTGATGCCATTCCCCATAGCCGCCGCAGGCGATCTGAATGCCGATGAGCGCGTTTCCCTCCGGGGTATCAGCGATCGCGCGGCAAAACGCGCGGAGTTTCTCACCTGCTTCAGCAAGCCATACCTCAGAAGCAAGGCTCACACGCATATGATGACTGAAATCATCCCGAATGAGACGGTCGGATTCCCCGTCGTCGATCCCGTCGCGGTCGGTACCGTCCGCTTCACGGTAGCGTACCAATTCCGACGGATGATCGCGCAACCAAAAGTAAGGAGGATTGACGTGCAACCGTAAAAGCACCCCCGCTTCGGGGTTGGCATCAAGTACGCCGGCAACTTCCGAAATCAAAGCGTCTGCATCAAACGGGGTGTGTTTGTGCCAACCCAATCTAAGTTCCGTATCCGCACAAACAAATCCGATACCCGCACACGCAAACGCGCGGATATTTCGCTGTGCCTGCGCGGAAGTGCTGGCAGAAGCGGGAATATCGCTGAGCCCATATAAGATTGGAAGTCCTGTAAATTGCATTTTGTTCCTCCGTGCCGGTTTCGGCACCACAATCAAATTCAAAAATCCGAAGAACGTGTGCCAGCAGATGATACCCGTTCGGTCTGCCGATACAGTGCGAGGCAACGCGCCGCGTCCTCTGCACGAATACCGGCGGCACGGTAAATCTCCCCCTGCGGCATGGTTTCCACAAAGCTGTTGTCAATCGCAAGCAGATCCCATGTGCAATCGCAGAGCAATCCCGCCTGTTTCAGATGATCGTAAAAACGCATCCCCGCGCCGCCAAGACGGATCCCCTCCTCCAAAAACAACAAATGCTTTGCCGCGCAGACGGCTTCCGTCAACTCCGGCGGCAACGGTTGGGATTGGCGCAGATCGGTGAGTAGCACCACACCGCAGGAAATGCCCTGCGCCAAAAGCAGTTCTTTTGCCCGCAAAGCTTCCGCTACGATCCGTCCATAAGTCACAATCAGATACGGTGCGCCTTGGCGCGCGTTTTCGTCCAGACGCGGTGCGAGCAGTGCCGCGCCGGAAGCGCCGGCAGCATTTGTGTAAAACGCGTGGACGATCGCTTCCGATTCCTGCGCATGCGCATAGCGGATCGCGCAGGGCGCGTCGGCGGAAAGCGCCGTGCGCAGTGCCGCGTCTAACGCGGCATAGGTTACAGGCGCGTACAGCGACACGCCGGGGATCCCCAAAATCAAAGAAACGTCAAAAATCCCATGATGCGTCGCGCCGTCATGCAGATTCAATCCGGCACGGTCGAGTACGACCGTTACCGGCAACTTTTGGAGTGCCACATCATGTAAAAGCTGATCGTAGGCGCGCTGAAAAAACGTGGAATACACAGCAAATACCGGACGCATGCCCGCCGCGGCAAGTCCCGCGCAAAACGTCATGGCATGCTCCTCCGCGATCCCCACGTCATAATACCGCTGTGGATGCGCCGCGCAGAACGGCGATAATCCCGTTCCTTCCCCCATTGCCGCCGTCACCGCACAAATGGCGGGATTCTCCCGCGCCATATCGGTCAGCGTTTGCCCGAAACGCGTGGAAAAGGTTTTTGTCAAAACCGCTTCCCCGGCAGGCGGGATTCCGTGATAGGTATTGGGCGCTTCCATAGCGGGCGCATAACCGCACCCTTTTTGGGTGCGCACATGGATTACCGTTGTTTGCCCCGTATGTTTGGCTTCTTCGATCAACCGTTTCAACTGTGCATAATCGCTTCCGTCCGCAGGTCCGAGATAGAAAATGCCCATTTCCTCAAAATAGTTACTGCGGTAAAGCAGATTTTTCACCGCCTGCTTGACTGCACGCAAAGCGTAAAACAGCGGTTTTCCGAGAAGCGGAATCCGTTCCACCACGCTTTTGGTCGCGTTTTTGGTACGCAGATAGCCCCGGCTTGCGCGGAGCTTGGCAAGGTGCAACGCATAGCGCCCGATATTTCGGGAGATCGACATTTCGTTTTCATTCAGAATCAGGATCAGATGCGATTTCTTGGGACAGTTGTTCAATGCCTCATGAATCATACCGCCGGTAAACGCACCGTCTCCGATGACGCAGACCGTGTAGTGTGCTTCCCCTTTTAACGCATCTGCGGCAGCAAAACCGAGCGCGGCGGAAAGGGAGGTGGAACTGTGCCCTGCGCCGAAAGCGTCGTAAGGGCTTTCCGAACGCTTGGTAAAACCGGAAAGTCCCTCTCCTGTGCGCAAGGTGTCGAACGCGTCTTTTCTGCCGCTTAAGATCTTATGCACATAACTTTGATGCCCCACATCAAAAATCA
>DLLB01000032.1:9291-19056 GCA_002477905.1 Clostridiales bacterium UBA7573
CAGATCCAGACACTTATGCAGCGCCAGCGTCAATTCCACCACGCCGAGATTGGATGCCAAATGCCCGCCGGTCTTTTGCACATGTTCGATCAAAAACGCCCGCAATTCCTTTGCAAGCTCCGGCATAACCGCGTCGGGAAGTGCGCGGAAATCCGCCTCGGTGTGCAAAGAATCCAAAATCGGATAGCTCATGACAATGCGCCCGCGGAAAGCTCCGCACAGGCGGAAAGGATCGCATATTTGCCGCTTTCATAGGTCAGTCCGCCCTGGAAATAAGCCGCATACGGCGGGCGGAGCGGTCCGTCCGCGGAAAGCTCGATCGACGAGCCCTGCGTAAAAGCACCCGCCGCCATAATGACTTCATCGGTATATCCCGGCATTGCCCACGGCTCCGGCGTCACATAAGAATCGACGGGAGACGCATACTGGATACCGCGGCAGAACGCGCACAATCCTTCGGGCGTTCCGAATTTCACCATTTGGATGATGTCATGCCGCACATCCGAATAGCGCGGTTCCACTTCATACCCCAGTTTTTCCAAAAGATATGCCGCGAGATGCGCGGTTTTCAAAGCCTGCGCCACTGTGTGCGGCGCATAGAAAAACCCTTTGTACATAGACTTATTCAAGCCAAGCGTCGCACCGCATTCCAGTCCGATGCCGGGGCAGGTGAACCGATAGCTTGCCAGTTCCACCGCGCGGGCGCTTCCCGCAAGATAGGCGCCAGTCTCCGCCATGCCGCCGCCGGGATTTTTGATCAGCGAACCGACAAACAGGTCGGCGCGCGGTTCTTCGATCTCCGTGAATTCCCCATAGCAGTTGTCCACCACCACAAATGCGTTGCTGTGCGCATGCGCAAAATCGATCATCCGGTTTAATTCCGCGACCGACAGGGTTTTGCGCGTCTGATACCCTTTGGAACGCTGTAAAAATACCACTTTCACGTTCGGATCGGCAAGCAGACGTGCAAATTCTTCCTCACTTGTCCCATCCAAAAGGTTGCACTCCCGATAAGTCACGCCGAAATCCGCAAGCGAGCCGTTTCCGCTTTTCCCGGTGATACCGATCACCTCATCCAAGGTATCGTACGGCTTGCCGGTTGCGGCAAGCAACACGTCGCCCGGACGCAACAATCCATACAGGGCAATAGCAAGCGCCTGCGTCCCATTTACGATCTGATGACGGACAAACGCGCTTTCCGCACCGAATACCCGCGCGTAAATGCGATCCAGCGTTTCTCTGCCTTTATCGTCATAACCATAGCCGGAAGAAGCGGCGAACATCGCGTCGCTCACCCGCTCATCCTTAAATGCCTGCAACACTTTCTGTGTATTCTGGTATGCAATCCTGTCAATTTGCGCAAACTGCGCCGCCATTTCCTGCTCTCCCTGTAAGGCAAGCGTCTGCAATGCTTCCAGATTCATCAATTCAGCGCTCCGTTTCTTTCACGGCATAGGCAAGCAACAACGCTTTCACTGCCTCAAGGTCGGTGCTGTCCAGCATCTGTGCCGGCGTATGCGGATTTTTCACCGGTACGCCAACCACGCCGACCGTCGCTTCTGCACTTCTCAGCTGCACATTCTGCGCCTGGGTTTCTCCGGCATCCGCCACATACAGCCGATACGGAAGCTTCTCCGTCTCTGCCACGGCACACAGTGCATCACACAATGCCGCGTCTGACAGGAAACTCCCCGCTTTGCGCACGATCAGCGCACCATCCGACAGATCTGCCGCGTCGGGTGCGCCGCAAGAAGCGTTGATGCTCTCCACGCAAAGCACCGTCCCATTTTTCACCGGCAAAACCGCGGCGCCACGCCCCTGCATCTGTTTCTGCACGGTGAAATAGAAATACACGTCTCTCGCGGGGGCAGAAAGCTCCTTTGCCACTGCCCAAAGCAATACGCATCCCACCCGTGCGTCGAGCGGATAGCCGAGATACCGGCTGCCGCCGAGTTTTTTCAGAAACGGCACAAATCCCACGCCGTCTCCGATCCGGATCCGCCGCAATGCCGCCGCTTTGCTCTTTGCGCCGATGTCCAGCACCGTCTGCGCAAGCTTCGTCGCACCGGCGTCGGTCGGCGTCAGTACGCCCTGTACCCCACTCTGCGTCGTCATCTGTGCATAAGCCGCACCGGAAAAGGTCGGTGCGCCGAGCGGCGCTACCGCAACGTTCCCGTTTGCATAAATATCCGTGACCGTCATGCCGTCTTCATCCATCGCGGCACAAAAGGCAAGCGGGGGAAGGGTGCGATCCTTTCCGTACTTTACGGCGATCAGGTTGCCCATGGCGTCCGGATAGACTTCCTCACAAAACGGTTTCATTTCCTGTGCAATCTTCGCACAAAGCGTTCCCTCCTTGCCGGGAATCGCCCGATCCTGTATCCAAGCGCGCAACTGCGTTTTCATTTTTTAATCCTCCTGATGCTTTGAATCATTTGCCGTATCATAATCCGGCAGGGTTTCAATCAGTGCAAGTACCAGATCGCGCATCGCGGTTAAATCGCGGTGATCCAGTACATTTGCCGCGCTGTGCAGATACCGGCTCGGCGCGGACAGCGCCGCCACCTGCACGCCGTTCTGACTTCTCTGAATATGCGCGGCGTCATTGCCGCCTGAAACATAGCGTTTATACTGGCAGGGAATGTCCCGTGCCTTTGCCGTATCCATCAAAAAATGTACCCATGCTTCCGGATAAACCGTGGAGCGATCGGCAAGCGACAACACCCCGCCTTCCCCTTGCACGGCAACCTTTTTTTCACTTGGAACCCCGTACAGATCTGCCACCGCCGTGGTTTCCAGAATCACGGCATACTCCGGCTTCAGTCGGTTGGCGGCGACTTTCGCACCGGACAATCCCACTTCTTCCCGCACTGTAAAAGCAAAGCAGATCGGGAAATCCGGACGCTTTCCGCTTTGGTGCAAAGCTTGCAGGACTTCGCAGAGGATCGCGCATCCCGCGCGGTCATCCAATGCTTTGCAGGCGATCTTGGTATCGCCGAGAAAAAGCAACCGGGAATCAAAGGTGCCGAACGTACCGACCGGAGCAAGCGCAAGCGCTTCTTTTTCCGTTTTCGCACCGACATCCAGATATAACGCAGGGATCTCGCAAACTGTTTCGCGTTCTTCTTTTTCCTGCAAGTGGATCGGCTTTTCCAGAATCACGCCGTCCCGCATACCGTCCGGCGCCAAAAGCCGTACTCGTTTGCCGCACAACACGCGGGCGTCAATGCCGCCCACTTCGTCCACGCGCAGTAGTCCTTCGTCTGTCGCGGCAGTGACCATGATCCCCACTTCATCCATGTGTGCGCTCAGCATCAGTTTCACGCGTGAAGGCGCAACGGAATCCGCGTTTTTCCCATAGTATACAAGCAAATTTCCCAGCGCGTCCGTCTCCATCGCGTCGCAGAAAGGCTTCACCCACGCCGAAAGAATTGCCCGCACCTCCTCCTCGCATCCGGAAGGTCCGAATGCCTCGGACAAAGTCTGCAACAATTCCAGATTCAACGGTTCTCCCATGCCGTCATGCCTCCTTCCAACATTTCCGTAAGCAGTCTGAGCGCGGCTTTGGCGTCAGAGAGTGCCGCCGTCTCCACCGGCGTATGCATATTGAAGATCGGTACGCCGATGAGCGCACAGGGAATCCCCTCCTGCCCCAGCCCGATCCGATCCGCGTCCGTACCGGTCCGGTTTGGCCATGCCACCGTCTGATACGGGATCTTTTTGGCTTGTGCCGTGCGGATGAGCACGTCGGTTAAGGCACGGTCGGTCACCGCCGAATACGCAACGGTCACGCCGGCAAAACGCACGGTAGTCTCCGCTTTCGGCGTACCGGGCATCCGTGCAAATTCCACATCCATGGCAATCGCCGCGTCGGGATGAAGCGCAGTCACCGCGCACTGTGCGCCGATGCTGCCGACTTCCTCTCTTGCCGCAAGGCACACACAAACATCCCAACCGTGCGCCAACCGTGCGGTTGCGGCGGCATACAGCGCAATGGCGGCGCAGATCTTATCATCCAATCCTTTGGAACAGATACAATCGTTTGCAAGCGTCGTGACTTTCGGCAAAAATCCAACCATATCCCCGACGGAAAGAATCTGCGACAAAGTTTGCAGATCATATCCCGTGTCGATCAACAGATCCTTCACCGCAACCGGCTTCGCCGTTTCACCCGCGGTTTGCAAATGCGGCGGCGTGGACGCTACCACCCCGTGAATTTCCTGTTTGCCGTACAGAATGACCTCGCTTGCCGGTAAAGGCTTCGCATCCACGCCGCCCACCGCGCTCACCCGGACAAATCCGCCCGGCAAAAGTTCTTTCACCATCAGACCGATCTCGTCAAAATGCGCGTCAAGTAAAAGCAGCTTTGCGCCCGGCGTTTTGCTTTTCCGCACATAAAAATGGTTGCCCGCCGCATCATGATACTGACTGGTAAACGCCTGCTCCACCTTAGGGATCAGCGCCGGCGGCGTATTTTTTTCCTGCCCCGAAATACTCGCTTGCGCAAGCAGGGCATAGAGTTGTTCCTCAAACGGACTCATTGATACACTTCCTCCCTTTTTCCGGGATCTTCCCGATCCTGCTTTGTAAATATAAATACACTGAAAATGTTAGGATTTCCACGCCTGCACCGTCTCCTTGAACTTTCTGCCGCGCGCTTCAAAATTTGCAAACGCGTCAAAACTCGCGCAAGCGGGGGAAAGCAAAACGGTTTGCCCGCTTTGCGCAACGGCGCGCGCTTTTTCCATCGCGGCGACAAGATTCTGACAGCGATAGACCGGAATTTGTTTTGTGCAAAACGCCGCGTCGGATGCAAGCGTCTGCGCAATGCGTTCTTCCGTTGCGCCGAACAAAATGACCGCCGCCGCGTTTTCGGCAAGCGGTTTGCACAGCGGTGCAAACGAAAGCTGCTTATCATATCCGCCAAGCAGTACCACCAGTTTGCCCGACGCATCGGACAGGGCGGTAAGCGCCGCCGCGGTGCGCGTCGGGGTGGAATCGATCGAACTGTTGATATACCGGACGCCGTCTACGGTTGCCACAACTTCCAGCCGATGCTCTACCCCTGTAAAATCGCATACTGCCCGGCGCACATTCTGCGGGGTGACCAGTTCCGCGCACGCACAGTATGCCGCCATACAGTTTTGGCGGTTATGAACGCCCGGCAAATGAAATTCCTTAGAAAAATCCAGAATCTCATTCCCGTGATCGTACATTTTGTCCCCTATAAGGTATACATCCGCCGATGTGTCCTGCAAAGAGAAGGTCTTCACTCTCGCGCCGCGCGGGACTGCCTGCGCCATCTGCATCACCCGTGCATCGTCGGCGTTCAGCACTGCCGTCTGACAAGGCGTATGAGAAAGAATGTTGCGTTTTGCCAAAGCATATTCCGCAAAAGTCCGGTGATAATCCAAATGATTTTCCGAGAGATTCGTCACCACCGCGATCTGCGGAGAACGCCGCATCGTCATCAGCTGAAAGCTGGAAAGTTCCACCACGGCAAGATCCGTCGGCGTCATCTGTCCCACCTGCGGCAAAAGCGGCGCGCCGATATTGCCGCCCAGATAAACGCGCTTGCCCGCGGCAGTCAACAATCGCGTAAGCAATGTGGTAGTGGTGGTTTTTCCGTCACTGCCGGTCACGCCGAAAATCGGACACGGGCAAAGATCAAAGAACAGCTCCATCTCGGAGGTCAGCACCGCGCCCTGTGCTTGTGCGCGCAAAATTTCCGGACGATCGGGACGAAGTCCGGGAGAACGGAACAAATAATCCGCGCGCAAATCGGAAAGATACGATTTACCGAGGAAATATCGAATACCGGCGGCATCCCACCGCGCAGTCAGCGCGGCAAACGCCTCCGGCGGTTTTTGATCGCGCACGGTGACATACGCACCGTGCCGTGCCAAAAAGTCGATGAGCGGCAGATTGGAAATCCCCGCGCCGAGAACCGTCACCTGTCGATGAAAAAAATCAGAAAGCCGGAGCATAAGCACAACCCCTTTCCTGAAAAACGGGGTTGCCGCGTTTTTTCGCCGGAACCGAAATTCCGATCTTCCAAACGCAACAACCCCGGCATGAACCTGTAAAACCGAGTCTGTAAGCCGGGTTCTGTCGTGTGCCGCCATCTATCTTGTCCGTATGTTACCACACGGCTCTGTGCCACCCGCGGGCTGCTGCCGGGCAGACAGATCTCCGAAAGGAGATACCCGCATACGGTGTTGCTTCGGATAGGGTTTACATTTGCGCTGTGTTACCACAGATCGCCGGTGAGCTTTTACCTCGCCTTTCCATCCTTACCGCGCAAAGCGCGGCGGTTTATTTCTGTTGCACTTTCCCGAGGGTTACCCCTGGCGGACGTTATCCGTTATCCTGCCCTGTGAAGCCCGGACTTTCCTCACGGTAAGACCTTTCGGCATGATACCGCGCGGCAGCATAACTCGGTTTGCTACTATTATATCTTATTTTCACTTTGCTGTCAAGGGATTTCCGAAAGATTTCTCCCGTTTGGTCGCACGTTTCGGCAAAAGAAACGAAAAACAGGAAACAAACCGCAAAACGCGTCAGTTTCCTGTTATTTTCTGAGTTTAAGCGCCCGCAATCTCTCCCACATCCCGCAGAATATAGGTGGGGCGATACGGGAACATCCCGACCGTTTCGGGACTGCTGACGCCGGTCAGCACCAGCACCGTGTCCAATTCGCTCTCAATGCCCGCAACAATATCCGTGTCCATGCGGTCACCGATAATCGCCGCTTCCTCTCTGCGGCAATCAAACCGCTTCAGCGCGTGGCGCATCATCAGAGGATTCGGCTTGCCGATGTAATAGGCTTTCTTGCCGGTGGTCATTTCAATCGGAGAAACCAAGGCACGGCAGGCAGGAATGATCCCCTGCTCGGAGGGACCGGTCAAGTCGGAATTGGTTCCGATGAGCTTCGCCCCATTCTGAATCAGTCGCACCGCCCGTTCGATCTTTTCATAGTTTAAGGACCGCGTTTCTCCGAACACCACATAGTCCGGATTGCAGTCGTTCATACTGATCCCCGCCTCATACAACGCATTGACCAAGCCCGGTTCTCCGATGACATAGGCAGAGCCGCCCGGACACTGCTGTTTCAGAAAGGATGCGGTGGCAAGCGCACTGGTATAGAAATGATCTTCGCTGACGCTCAGCCCCATACGGGCAAGCTTCTGTGCAAGCTCCCGCGGGGAACGCTCGGAGCTGTTGGTTAAAAACAAAAACTGTTTCTGCTCGGCAAAAAGCCAATCCACAAATTCCTTGACGTGCGGAATGAGACGGTTGCCGTGATAGATCACGCCGTCCATATCGCAGATAAACGCCTTTTTCTTCCGAAGGACATCCAGATTCTGCTCCGTTGCCCGTTCAATCTTTTGTTCTGTATTCTGTTCCATTCCTGTCCTGCTTTCTATACTTTCTTTTCTGTCTCTATCCTAACATATTCCGAACCGTTTGTAAACCCATCTTACAAGAATTTTACATAAAAAAACAGAAAAAGAGAAGAAACGTCCGGAAAAATCTCCTTTTTCCGGAGTTTTCCGAACGTTCTCCATCCGCTTTGCCGATGGTACAGTTCTCCGTTTAATCCTCGTAAATCGGGAACTGCTTGCACAGTGCGGTGACTTCCTCCGAAACACGGGCGCGGTTTCCCTCGAAATCCGTGGCAATATCGCGCATCCATCCCGCAATCTTATGCATTTCCGGTTCCTTGAATCCGCGGGAAGTGACTGCCGGCGTCCCGACACGAATGCCGCTTGTAACAAACGGCTTTTCCGGATCGTTCGGGATTGCATTTTTGTTGACGGTGATATGGACTTCATCCAGCCAGGTTTCAAAAGCTTTTCCTGTGATGTGGAACGGGCGCAGATCCAGCAGCATCAGGTGATTGTCCGTTCCGCCGGATACCAGATCAAATCCAGCTTCCAAAAGCGCTTGCGCAAGCGTGGACGCGTTTTTCTCAATCTGAAGCTGGTAGGCTTTGAATTCGTCCGTCAGCGCTTCTCCGAGCGCAACCGCTTTCGCGGCGATAATATGCATGAGCGGTCCGCCCTGCGTACCGGGGAATACCGCCTTGTCGATCTGCTTCGCGAACTGCTCCTTGCACAGGATCATCCCGCCGCGCGGTCCGCGCAGGGTTTTATGCGTGGTCGTGGTAACCACATCCGCGTAAGAAACCGGATTCGGATGCAGTCCTGCGGCAACCAGTCCCGCAATATGCGCCATATCCACCATAAAATATGCGCCGACTTCATCCGCAATCTCCCTTATCCGTGCAAAATCAATCTTCCGCGCATAAGCGCTTGCACCGGCAAGGATCATTTTCGGCTTACATTCCAGCGCAAGCGCGCGCATCTTATCATAATCCAACTGTTGCGTATCATCCTCAACGCCATAGGGCACGATATGAAAATAAGTTCCCGAAATATTCACAGGAGAGCCGTGGGAAAGATGACCGCCGTGCGCAAGGCTCATACTCATTACGGTATCTCCGGGTTTAAGCAGAGCAAAAAATACCGCCAGATTGGCATTTGCGCCGCTGTGCGGCTGCACGTTGGCATGCTCGGCACCAAACAGCTTTTTCGCGCGTTCCCGCGCGATATTCTCCACAATGTCCACATACTGGCATCCGCCGTAATAGCGCTTGCCGGGATAACCCTCGGCATATTTGTTGGTCAGCACCGATCCCGCGGCAAGCAATACTGCGTGAGAAACGATATTCTCCGACGCAATCAGTTCGATGTTGCCCTGCTGACGGCAAAGCTCCAGTTTGCAGGCATCCGCCACTTCCTTGTCGTACGCCGCAAGCATTTCCAGTTCTTTCATAGCAGTTCTCCTTTTCTTTTTTGTTGATTTTCCGATAAGATTGTTTCAGTATACCATACTTTTTCCGAAAATGCAATTCCTTTTTTCCGCTTTTACCGGAAAAGCGGAAAACCCCTCCGAAAAAAAGGGTTGCATTTCAAGCGTCTTTGTGCTATACTGTATAGTAAAAATGCGAAATGACGCGGCACTTTGTCCGCTGCGCTTTCCGCTTTCGCACTGAAAGACAACAGGAGGTCTTGCCATGGAAGTTTCCCATCAGCTGGATCAATGCATCCATTCTGTCACCGCACAGCTTGCGGAAATCAGCGCCGCGCACCTCTGCGACTCCATCAACCGTCCCGGATTGAAGAAACAGGTGGCGCAGTTGATCTCCCTTTTGCGCAGCGCCATGTATCCGCAGATCTTCGGCTGTGCCGTTCACGATCCCGCCATGTTGCCGACCGTAATCCGCAGTGATCTGCAACGCGCGGCAATCTTACTGCACGAAATTCTGAGCGCCATTCTGCCCAAAGCGAACACCGCGGAAGTCAGCCGCATCACCTGTGATTTCATCGGAAGCGTGGCAGAAATCACCCGAACGCTGGAAACCGATGTGCGCGCCGCCTACGACGGCGATCCTGCCGCGCGTTCGGAGGAAGAAATCATGTTGGCATATCCGGCGTTTGAAGCCATCAGCATCTATCGGCTTGCACACCGGCTTTACGAACTGAACGTAACGCTCCTCGCGCGCATGATGACCGAATACGCGCATCAGATTACCGGCATCGACATTCATCCGGGCGCGACCATCGGCAACTATTTTTTCATTGATCACGGCACCGGAGTCGTCATCGGAGAAACCTGCACCATCGGCGACCATGTGAAGCTTTATCAGGGCGTCACGCTTGGCGCAAAAAGTTTTGAAGTGGATGAAAACGGCAACCCGGT
>DLLB01000017.1:0-2413 GCA_002477905.1 Clostridiales bacterium UBA7573
CGCAACATTCCGCTGATGCTGGACATTTGTCGGGACATTCAAACCTATTGCCCAAACGCTGTATTCTTAAACTACACCAACCCTATGGCTATGCTTTGCAAAGCTATGCAAACCTACTCAAATATTGAAGTTACGGGCATCTGCCACAGCGTGCAGGGAACAATCGAAATGCTTGCCTCCTGGCTTGGGTATCCGGTATCGGAGATCGACTATCTCTGTGCCGGCGTCAACCACCAGGCGTTTTACCTGAAACTGGAACGGGAGGGGCAAGATCTTTACCCGCTGTTACGACAGAAAATAGAAGATCCGAATATCTACAACAAGGAAATTGTCCGCAATGAAATGTTCCGCTACCTCGGCTATTATGTAACCGAATCCAGCGGTCACAATTCCGAATATAACGCGTGGTTCCGCAAACGTCCGGATCTGATTGAAACCTATTGCACCCACGGTACCGGTTGGAATCCGGGCATTCATCGCTATTCACTGGATCTGCATATTGAGCGGGAAGCCAAGTGGCGCGAGCAATTAAATGCGTGGATGAAAGAGCCGATCGACCCAAAGCGCAGCAAAGAGTATGCCACCGAGATCTTCAATGCCCGATTCGGCGATCATACACCTGCCTATTTTAATGGAAATGTCTTAAATCACGGCAGTATCTCCAATCTGCCCGCCGAATCTTGCGTGGAGATCCCCGCCATTGCCGACCGTGCCGGCATTCATCCTATGATGGTCGGCGCGTTGCCGGCGCATCTTGCCATTCTGGTCAATACTACCACCCGCATTGAAAACCTGGTCGTGGAAGCTGCCATGGAGAAATCCAAACGCAAGGTCTTTGAAGCGGTCACCATGGATCCGCTCACAAGCGCCGTTTGTTCCCTTGCGGAGATTCACGAAATGTGCAATTTGCTTTTTGAAAAGAATGAGGCATACTTGGGGGATTATAAAGCGTGATCCTACGGCATAGAAATCAAACATACAAGGAGGAACGAAAAATGAAACGGAAAATCAGTATCTGCATCTCGGATTTTCAGGAAGAATACGGACATTCGGAAGCTCTGCGGCTTGCGAAAGAGATCGGCGCGGACGCAGTGGACTTTGATTTGTGCGACTTTTTTGATTATCAGACAAAGGGAAATCCCTATGCGGGAAGCGATGCGGAAATCATCGCCTATTTTTCACAGCTTGGCGCCTATGCAAAGGAGCTTGGATTAGAAATCGCACAGACGCACGGCAGACTCCGCGGTTTCCGCAACGATGCCGCATTTAACGAAACGGTCATCGAAAACGGCAGACGCGATTGCATTGCCACCAAAGCGCTTGGTGCGAAGGTCTGCGTTATGCATACCGTCACGACGATCCGGATGGGTGCAGACGCAGATCCGCGCCTGATGCATCAGCTCAATTATGATATGTTTACCCGCCTGTTGCCGTTTGCCAAAGAAAATGATGTCATGATCGCAACGGAAACGTTCGGAGATGCAACCGGTCTTGGTTGCTGCGATTTCTTCGGAAATATCCAGGAATTCTTAAAAGGGTATCATCACGTTTGCGGCAATCCGGAATTTGCGGATTATTTCAAAGTCTGCGTGGATCCGGGGCATTCCAATAAAGCGTCCCGTTTTTCGCCCAACCCGCTTCCGCCGGATGTGATCCGGATGATTGGCGGAGATGCCATCGTCGCCTTGCATCTGAACGATAACGATACGCTGACCGACCAGCATAAAATGCCGTTCTCCGGTTCGATTGATTGGGACGATTTGTTCTGTGCTTTGGATGAAATCGGCTATCATGGCTATTACAACATGGAGTTAAATTTGCGTTTTTACGGAAAAGAACTGATCTATCAGACCGGCGCTTTCGCCATTTTGGTATTACGGAATTATCTGAACAAACGTTATGGCGCAGATGCGTGAGATTGACACATAAAAAGAAAAAGGAGTTTGCAAAACTCCTTTTTCTTTTTGCAAGGTTTCGGGTAGAAACCTCTGTATAGGATGTCACAAACGGCATCCTGCCTTATGTTGAATTCCCACAATTTCCATAAAATGCTCCACATGAAACATTTCCCGGAAAATAAATCAGGTTATAAATCCTTTGTATATGTTACAAAGCCGTCCGGCTCCAGTCCTTCTTTATGATAAAGAGACTGCGCATCCTGATTGGTGGTCAACACTTCCAACGTCACGGAAACTGCGCGTCCGGAAAATTCTTTTTCCAGCCATTCCAGAAAACGACCGCCATATCCGTGATGCCGATTCTCCGGTGCGATATACAGCTCGTCCAGCACCAACACATTTCCGCCTTCTTCGTTGCACCAATACGAGGTGACCAACGCATACCCGACCGACGCCATGGTTTCGCTGTCTACGATCAAGTATCCCCAAAGATTCTCATGGCGCTCCATCACGCG
>DLLB01000017.1:2455-10735 GCA_002477905.1 Clostridiales bacterium UBA7573
CTCCATCACGCGTGCAAACGTCTTTTCTGCAGTCTTACGGCAAAATGGTTTGCGCGTGGAGCCGGAGGAATAAAATGCCTCGCAAAGTCTTAGGAACGTGGGGGCATCCAAGCGGTCGAATTCCCGGATTTTCATAAAAAAGCTTTCTCCAATTTCCATCATGATTTCACAGTGTGGTTAGTATAGCATACCCTATTCCCTTTGTCAACCCAAAAATTGCAACATGTCTGCACAAAATCTCCGACTTTCTATACGAATCTGCCGCAAACGGCAGATTTTCTATGAATTTCAGCCAATCCGACGCTTTTTGGAAAAGAAGAATTTTAAGCGAAAATAAAAATGGCATAGAAAAAGTGGCAAATGCCGCTTTTTCTATGCCATTTTCTGAATACCACTTATTCTTTTATAGGGAGATTGTCGCAATGCTTCTTACACACCGAGAAACGGTTTGAGATACTCGTAAAAACGATCTGCGATGCATTGCATTCCGAAATCATTCGGATGATTGAACAACCCGTGTGTGTCCTCCCGTGTACGAATATCCTCCATCGGAATGAGCGGCTCGTGATACTTCTCCGCAATCTGCGTTTTTTCCGCATCCAATATCGGACGGATATAAAATCCCTGTGCATGCAGAAATACCGTATGTCCGGTATCTAAATACTGACGCAGATCTTCCCACGCCTGCCCAAAGGATTTTTCCGGATGCTGCATCGTATCATACTCTTTTGGCACATTCGCGCCGAAAAAGAAGATCGCGATATCCGGCGCATAGGCTTTTACCTGCGGTGCCGACGCGTAAAGCTGCGCGGGCGTTTGTTGCAAAAAGGACCGTTCATACTCGGCAACCTGCAAGATGGCGAAGCATGCGTCCGGAAGCTCTTGCAAGATCCGCTGTTCCAGCAAATGCACATAATCCTTTTCCGGCGCGCTTGCCGCCATGCCGCAATCCCGCATCCAACCGATGGAGGGTTTGATTCCGTGCTTGGTGATGGAATTGCCGACGAACAAAAAGCGCTTACCCTTGGCATTTTGCGTATGCACATAAAAATTTGCCGCATTTTGCCCCGCCGCGGGAACGATATTCTCCTGTAAATCTTTCATACGTTAATCCCTTTTCTGTTCCTGTTTGAGCGATTGCCGGTTCCGTTTGCGCTTATGCACGATGAAAATAACGATGACCACCACGGCGGCAACCGCAAGAAACGGTGCAAGATAAATCAGCACCACAAGCGAACCCTCTAAAAAATTTCCAAAAGCATGAATCGAACCGGAAAGTGCATTTCCGATCCGGGCGAAAAAGGAGCTGTCCGAAGCACCCGCACATGTGACTTCATTCAAGGTAATGTCGATCTCCGAAAAAGTTACCTGTGCGTCATAACGATTCAGTGCGGTCTGATAGGTTTCGATCTGATAACGCACATCCGCAAGTTCTTTTTCGATCTGCAGAATCGCATCGACATTCGGCGCCTGCGCAAGCAGTTCAATCAGCCGCTGCTCTTGCGTGCGCAGGGCATTCAGGTGCGATTTTACACTGGAGTATTGTTCCGTAATGTCTTTGGAATTCGTGATTTTTTGCAGCACGGTGCTTTTCGTTGCACATTTGGCAAAAAACGCTTCAAACTGCGCTTGCGGAACGCGCACCACATAACTTGCATAGCGTTCCCCCTCTGCACCGGACACGCGGGAACTTTGAATATACCCGTCGACCGCCTCCACCGCCGCGTCAATCTCCGCTACTGCCGCGGGGAAATCGGTGCTTTCCAAGGAAAGCGAGCCGTTTTTCACAATTTTCCGGGTAGTTTCTTCCGAAGAAACGGTGGTTCCCTCCAAAGAAGAAATCCCATCGGAAAGTTCCTCTTTGGGCGGCTCATAATTCCCTGAGATTTGACCATCCGAAGAGGAACCGCAAGCTGTCATACAAAGGAGCATCAAAATTGCAAGGAAACATGCCAGAATCTGCTTTTTCATCCATTCTACCTCCTGTCAAATCGGGTGATGTTCGGATGCAAACAAGGATCAGCCTTTGATCTTGGCAATTGCGGCTTGGATTCCGTTCAGCGTATCCCGGTATTTGCCGAGTTTTGCGCGTTCTCCCTCCACCACAGCGGCGGGTGCCTTTGCTACAAATCCTTCGTTTTCCAGTTTCTTTTCAATCCGTTCGATCTCGCCAAGGGTTGTTTGTTCTTCCTTTTGCAGACGCGCCAGTTCTTTTTCCAAATCAACCATTTCGGCAAGCGGAATATAGACCGTTGCACTTTCGGTGACAATCTGCACACTTTGCGCGTCCTCGTAAGCCGACTGAATGGTCACGCCAGCGGCAGACGCCAGTTTTTCAAAGAAGCGGGCGGTGTTTTCATTGTAAGTGTCCGTATCGGTCGTGACAATGGTGTAATGTGCACGTTTGGACGGCGGCACATTCATTTCGGCACGGCGGTTCCGGATGGCACGGATGGCATTGATGAGTTTTTGCATTTTTGCTTCTTCCGCATCAAAGGCAAATGCCGCATTTTGCGTCGGATACGCGCTGACCATAATGCTTTCCCCCTCATGCGGCATGGATTGCCAGATCTCCTCCGTAATGAACGGCAAGAACGGATGCAACAATTGCAATGTGCCGGTAAAGACGTAGGCAATCACATTCTGCGCCACGGTATCCTTGACGGCAAACCGCGGTTTGAGCAGTTCGATATACCAGTCGCAGAACACATCCCAGATGAAGTCGTACAATTTGGAGAGCGCCACACCCAGTTCATAGTTCTCAATGTTGGCAGTCACTTCTCCGACCAAACGATTGTACGCAGACAGAATCCACTTATCCTCCAAGGCAAGTGCGGAAGCATCCGGCAACTGAATCTTGTCAATCTCCAGATTCATCAGAATAAACCGCGCCGCGTTCCAGATCTTATTGTTGAAGTTCCGTGCCGCCTCCATTTTTTCATCGGAGAAACGCATATCGTTTCCGGGGGAATTGCCGGTGGCAAGGGCAAAGCGGAGAGCATCTGCGCCGTACTTGTCGATCACTTCCAACGGATCTATGCCGTTGCCCAAGGATTTGGACATTTTCCGCCCCTGTGCATCGCGCACCAGTCCGTGAATGAATACCTTCGGGAACGGAATCTCCTGCATATTCTCCAATCCCATGAAGATCATTTTAGAAACCCAGAATGTGATGATGTCATAGGCGGTAACCAAGACGCTGGTCGGATAATAGTATTCCAGTTCCTCCGTTTTATTCGGCCAGCCGAGCGTGGAGAACGGCCAAAGCGCCGAGGAGAACCAAGTATCCAACACATCCGGATCCTGCGTGATATGGTGCCCATGACACTTTTTGCACACGGTGACTTCCGACTCGCTGACCATCACCTCGCCGCAATCGTCGCAATAATACGCCGGAATACGATGTCCCCACCAAAGTTGACGGGAAATGCACCAATCGTGGATATTTTCCATCCAGTTCAGATAGATCTTACTGAATCGATCGGGAATATACCGGATCTCTCCGTCTTTTACAACCTGAATTGCCGGCTCTGCAAGCGGTTTCATCTTCACAAACCACTGCCGGGAAGCAATCGGCTCTACAACGGTGCCGCAACGGTAGCAATGCCCGACGTTGTGCGAATGCTTTTCCACTTTCACCAGATCGCCGGATGCCTCCAAATCCGCAACGATCTGTTTTCTTGCCTCATAGCGATCCAATCCTTGATACTTGCCGCCGTTTTCGTTGATCTTCGCGTGGTCGTCCAGCATGATGATCATATCCAGCCCATGCCGCTGTCCCACTTCGAAGTCGTTCGGATCGTGGCAGGGGGTGATCTTGACACATCCCGTACCGAAGTCACGGTCTACATATTCGTCCGCGATCAACGGAATTTCTCTGCCGACAAGCGGCAGAATCAAGGTCTTGCCGACCAGATGTTTGTACCGTTCGTCCTCCGGATGCACCGCCACCGCGCTGTCTCCGAGCAACGTTTCCGGTCGGGTGGTCGCAATAATCAACGATTCGTCACTGTCTTTGAAATGATAGCGGATATGCCAGAAGGCACCCTCCAATTCCTTATGCTCTACTTCCGCGTCGGAAAGCGCCGTCACGCAGTGCGGGCACCAGTTGGTAATCCGCAATCCCCGATAAATAAGTCCTTTGTCGTAAAGACGGACAAAGGTCTTTTTCACGGCGGCGGACAAATTTTCATCCATGGTGAACCGTTCGCGCGTGAAATCGCAGGAAGAACCGAGCTTTTTCAACTGGGTGATGATCCGGCTGCCATATTTGTGCTTCCAGTCCCACACCATCTCCAAGAACTTTTCGCGTCCGACATCGTGCCGCGTCAGCCCTTTTTCCTTCCGGAGCATTTCCTCCACTTTGATCTGCGTAGCAATGCCCGCGTGATCGGTACCCGGAATCCACAGAGTGGAATATCCCTGCATCCGTTTGGTACGGACGATAATATCCTGCAGGGTGTTATTCAGCGCATGCCCCATGTGGAGCTGTCCTGTCACATTCGGAGGGGGAATGACCACGGAAAACGGCTTTTTGCTTTTGTCCACTTCCGGCGTAAAGAATCCGGAGGTTTCCCAAAAACGATACAGACGGTCCTCTATTTCGGCAGGGGCATAGGTTTTTGCCAGTTCTTTTCTCATACGATTCGAAAAATCCTTTCTTTTGATTCGGTTTGTAAATGGATTGTACATTGGGATAACAAAAAAGCGTCCTGCAAAACAGGACGCAAAATGCGCGGTACCACCTGAATTCCCGTTTCGCTTCTGTGCGGATCGCGGCATAGCGCACTCCCGGTGCAAAAGAAAAACAGGCACTTGTTCCCGTATGACGGCGGGTGCCGTTGCCTGTTACTACGCGTGGCACGCATTTACGCAACCACTGCCTTTGGCAGACACTGCTCCGGAATCACCTTCTCCGTTTCTTCTGCATCCGCTCTCAGCAATTGCGGATCTCTCTGTGGCAGAGGCAAAACGGATACTCTTTCCATCATGGCATTTCCAAATTTATTATAACAAGGATTCTTTGCTTTGTCAAGCCTTTTTCCGATTTTTTGCGTTTTTTCAAATCACCGCCCTCCGTTTTGTGCAGGCGGCTCTTTGGATACCGGTTTCGATTTTTTTGGAAAAGAAAATTTCGGTTCTTTTCCGGATAACAAACGGGCGATATTGGTGCGATACTGGAAAACGAGCAGTAATGCAATCAGCACCGTACAGATCCCTTGGAATGCCGCAGGCGTGGTCATACGGGCACTGAGCAACGGAAATAGCAGGATCGAAATCAAAAGTCCGAGCGAAAGATACTTCGTCCACAAAGCGATCACGGCAAGAATTCCAATCAAAACGGCAAATACAAGCGGCGACAGGCACAACACCAAAGTAGCAATCGGGACAATGCTTTTCGCACCACGAAAATGCGTATACAGCGGGAACACCTGCCCGATCGCGCAAAAGAGTGCACCGACATAGCCGCCTGCCGCACCCAAAGTCAACATGCCGGCAGTGTAGATGAACAGCCCCTGTAACACTTCCAAGCCCCATGCAACCGCCGCAACGCGCTTCCCATGGACACGGTACAGCGAAAGGATTCCGGCGTCCGGAGTTCCCGATGCACAAAGAGCATCCCGATCGTGATATTTGGCTAACATAGTGGCAGGCAGAAAGCTCCCCACAAGATAAGCGAATACCGCTACGCCGGCAAGACTCCATAACATTAAAGACAGTGGAATAGACGCGGCGTACACACTGGGCGTTTCCGTCGGCGCGGCATAATGCAGACCGATCAACCCGAACTGCCGCAGGGTGTAAAAAGTTGTTTCGACCATAAGCATATCCTTTCCGGCAAGCTTTGCCGCAGATTCATCCCTCGTCGTCCCCGCGTTGTTTGATGATCAGTTTCACCGGCGTGCCCTCAAAACCGAACACGGCGCGAAGCTGGTTTTCCAAATATCTTTGATAAGAAAAATGAAACAGCGAAGCGTCATTGCAAAAAATCACAAAAGTCGGCGGCGCAACACTGACCTGCGTCATATAATAGATCTTCAGACGTCTGCCCTTATCCGACGGCGGCTGAACCTGTGCAGTCGCGTCGGACAGCACATCGTTCAACATTCCCGTACTGACGCGCAGGCAGGATTTTTCCCGCACCATCCGGATCTGCTCATACAGTTTGTCCACGCGCTGTCCGGTTTTGGCGGAACAAAACACGATCGGTGCATAGGGCATATAGGAAAGTGCGGTACGGATCTGATTCGTAAATTCGGACACCGTCTGATTATCTTTCTCGACAAGATCCCATTTATTCACCACAAGGATGCTTGCTTTGCCCGCTTCATGCGCGATCCCCGCGATTTTTTCGTCCTGCTCGGTGATTCCTTGTGATGCGTCGATCAGGATCAGGCAGACATCCGCACGATCCACCGCCATTTTGGAGCGCAGGACACAGAATTTCTCAATCCGGTCCTCCACTTTGCTCTGCCGGCGGATACCGGCAGTGTCAATAAAGGTAAACCGTTCGCCGTTTCGTTCCACCAACGTATCGATGGCGTCGCGCGTCGTTCCGGCAATATCCGAAACAATCAAGCGTTCCTGTCCCAAGAACCGGTTAATCAAAGAGCTTTTTCCCGCATTGGGTTTGCCGATGACCGCGACTTTGATACTGTCATCTTCCTCCTCCGGCTCCGTCTGTTCCGGCAGATAGGACAGCACCAGATCCAGAAGATCTCCGCTTCCCGTTCCGTGTAAAGAAGAAAGCGGCACGGGATCATCCGGAAAGCCCAACTCGTAGAATTCATAATACTCCATCGGCAGTTCGCCTACGGTATCAATCTGATTCACCGCCAGAATCACCGGCTTGCCGCTTTTTTGCAGCATCACGGCAATTTCTTTATCCTCCGCGGTCAGTCCGGCGTGTACATCGGTCATAAATACGATTACATCCGCCGTATCGATCGCAATCTGCGCCTGCATTCGCATATACTTCAGCATCGTGTCATGGGTATTCGGCTCGATTCCTCCGGTGTCTATCAGCATCATTTGTCTGCCGTTCCACTCAATTTCATAGTAGATCCGGTCGCGCGTGACACCGGGGGTATTCTCCACAATGGAGACTTTTTTCCCTGCCAATTTATTGAACAGGGTGCTTTTTCCGACATTCGGTCTGCCGACAATGGCGATATGCGGTTTTGCCATTTGGCTTCACTCCTTTCTTCTTCTCAGGCTTCTCCAAGCAATGCCGCAAGAAACGCGTCGCCGTCCGACGGTACAAAACACAGCGGCACACAAAGCCGCTCGGAGACTTCTTCTTTTGAAACACTGTCCAAAAACAGATCTCCCTCGCTTCTCAGCATCACCTGCGGCAAACATAGGCATTCTCCCAAATCTTTTCCGGCAAGCTGCTCCATCAGATCTTTTGCCGTAATCAGCCCCGCCACCGTAATTTGCTTGCCGAAAAATCGATTTTCAATGCAATAAACCCGACAGGAAAACCACGGGAATGCCGCTTCCATACGGCGAACAAGACCGGAAATGAACGGATATGCGGAAACACCTGTGGCAAGGGAGATATGCCGCGGTGCATGCGGACTTTCGGCATCTGCCGCCTGATAATCCGGCAGAGCCAAGTCAAATTCCTCCTGCATGGAGGTAATCATCCCCACGCCGTTTTCCAACTGCGGATATCCTTCATAATAGGATTCCGGCGGCAACGGTAATCCCGCAAGCAAATAAAACTCATCCGAACAAAAGAAAATGCGGGTACCATGTTGTTCATAACACTGTGCGGCAAACGCCTCTACCTGTTTTACGGTTTGCCGCGCGCTTGCTTGGTCAAACGGTTCCAGATGGCAGAGTTTTTCCCGATGATCGGTGAGTCCGGATGGGACGATTGCTACGCTCTGCATATGCGGCACAAGCGTAGCCAAATCACGCATGGTACGTGCAAGCGCTTCCCCGTCGTTATATCCGCGGCACAACACGATCTGACATTCCAAGTCAATTCCCGCCTCTGCAAACCGTTGCAGATAGCCGAATATCTTGCCCGCATTTTTGTTTTTCATCATTTGCACCCGCAGAACAGGATCGGTGGTATGCACGGAAATATGGAGCGGACTGGTTTTCATATACACAATCCGGTCGATCTCCGCCTCCGACAGATTGGTCAGCGTGACATAGTTGCCAAGCAAGAAGGACAGACGGGAATCATCGTCCTTGAAATACAGGGATTCGCGCATACCTTTCGGGAGTTGATCGATAAAACAAAAGATACATCGATTGCGGCAGGAA
>DLLB01000017.1:10819-18216 GCA_002477905.1 Clostridiales bacterium UBA7573
TTCAAATTCCAGTCCGATGTCGGCATATTCCTCTTTCTGTATCTGTATCTGCAAAAGTTCGGGACCGCGATGCAGAAGCAAAGTGATGTCTTTTTCAGACAAATAAAACTGATAATCCAGCACGTCTGCAATCGGATGATCGTTGATGGAAAGCAGAATATCTCCTGCAAGGATGCCTGCCCGTTCTGCGGGAGAAGCTGCGTCCACCGCACGCACCGTCACCATCGCGTATCCCTCCTTTTGCAAAAACGTATCTTTCTTACCCGTTATGTTATCGTGATTCGTATAATCGCACAAAACGGGTTGCAGAATGCAAAAAAGCACTGTAACCCGTTTTGTTCTTTTCGTGTTCGGTTTTGTGTCGGGCGATCCTGCCGCCCGCTCTCTGAAGCGGCTTACGCCTCAACCTTCAGCACTTCCTTGCCGCGGTATGTGCCGCAATTTGCACAAACTCTGTGGCGCAGAATCAACGTCCCGCACTTCGGGCATTTTGTCAAGGCCGGAGCGTCCAACTTCCATACGTTGGAACGTCTCTTGTCACGTCTTGCCTTTGAAACTTTCTTCTTCGGTACTGCCATGCCTACCTACACCTCCTTCATTGAACCAAAAGCCATCTGCACTGACTTACGGTTCCTTCTCCAATAATTGCTTCAGAACAAGTAACCGCGGATCGATCTCTTTTTGCGGGCAGGCACATGCGCCCTCATTGAGATTTTTTCCGCATTTCGGGCAAAGCCCTTTACAATCCTCACGGCACAGGAATTTCTGTGGAAACGTCAAAAATAATTCTTCCGTTACCACGGTGTCAAGATCCAGTGTTTTCCCCTCTAAGATCACATAATCCACGTCATCTTCCTGCTCCAGCATCTGCTCGGTTGCAACCGGTTTTTCCAACTGCGTTGTAAAAATGCCGTCCACCGGAGCAAGACACCGCGCACAAGCTGTCCGGTACGGAAGCCGTACTGTCAGATGCAACGTGATATATCCAGCCATATTGACCACATATCCGTCAATCTGTGCCGGTTGTGAAAACTCCACGTCCGCGAATGCATCGGCAATCGCCGGAACAAACGCGTAGGAGATGGGAAGTTTGTTCGTCTCGCCGCTTAAGACCGACGATAAATCCAGCAACATAGACGCACCTCACCCGTTCCAAAGTGTCACAATGATTATTATACTCAACCTTTCGCCATTTGTCAAGAGATTTTGAAAATTTACCCGTTTTTTTCGAAAAAATCTCACATTTGATCAAATTCAAGAAGTTCCAGTCCCGGATTTTTGTCCAGTGCCCACCGGATACTCCATTCTCCGGAAAAGACCAGAAGTCTTCTGCCGCGGATGTCCTCCACCCACAGCGTGTCGCTGGCAAGCGTCAGATCGCCCGGTTTCAACTTGGAATCGGCAAGGAAGCGGATATGCTGATGCGGCAGATCGCGCCGACGGAACGTGACGCCGTATTCGTTCTGCATCCGGTATTCCAGCACTTCCAGTTGCAACATTCCGACAACGCCGACAATCACGCGTTCCCATCCGGTTTCCGGCAGCGTGAAGATCTGAATCGCACCCTCTTGCGCAATCTGCATCATTCCCTTGGAAAACTGCTTGCGTTTCATGGAATCGACCTGTTCGATCTCCGCAAAGTGTTCCGGCGCAAAGGTCGGAATTCCTTCAAAGCGAATCTTTTTTCCGTTTTCGCATACGGTATCCCCGATGGCAAAAATACCGGGATCAAACACGCCGATGATGTCGCCGGCATACGCTTCGTCAATCACTTCCCGCTCCTGCGCCATCATTTGCTGCGGTTGAGAAAGTTTCAGTGATTTATCCGCCTGCACATGATAATATTCTTTTCCGCGCTCAAATTTACCGGAGCAGATGCGTAAAAATGCGATCCGGTCGCGGTGCGCCTTATTCATATTCGCCTGGATTTTGAATACGAACGCAGAAAAACCGGGATCAAAGGGATCGACCGTTTCTTCCCCCGCTTTCCGCGGAAGCGGTGCGGTGGTCATTTTCAAAAATTCTTCCAAAAAGGGTTCGATGCCGAAATTGTTGAGCGCCGATCCGAAAAATACCGGGCTGAGTTTTCCGTGGCGTACCTTTTCCAAATCAAAATCAAAGCTCGCGCCGTCCAGCAGTTCCACCTGATCGACCAATTCCTTGCGGAGCGGTTCCCCAATGAGCGCGTCCAGTTTCTCCGTTTCGTCCAGATCACATTCAATGGCTTCCAACCGTTTTCTGCCGCCGTGAAAATTGTCAAAGGTCAAAATCTGCCGCTTTTCCCGGTCAAATACACCCTTGAAAGACGCGCCGCAGCTGATCGGCCAGTTCATCGGATACGTTCCGATGCCGAATTCCCGTTCCAGTTCGTCCAAAAGGTCAAACGGATCGCGTGCCTCGCGGTCCATCTTATTGATAAACGTAAAAATCGGAATATCCCGCATCGCGCAGACCTTAAACAGTTTCCGCGTCTGCGGCTCAATACCTTTCGCCGCATCAATCACCATGACTGCGCTGTCCGCCGCCATCAGGGTACGGTAAGTATCCTCCGAGAAATCCTGATGCCCCGGCGTATCCAAAATGTTGATACAATATCCCTCATATTCAAATTGCAATACAGAGGAGGTGATGGAGATCCCGCGCTGTTTTTCCAAGTCCATCCAGTCCGACACCGCATGTTTGTCGCTGGCTTTTCCTTTGACGGAACCGGCAGACTGAATCGCGCCGCCGTATAAAAGAAACTTTTCCGTTAAGGTCGTTTTTCCGGCGTCCGGATGCGAAATAATCGCAAATGTCCGCCGTCTGTTGATTTCCTGTTCCAATGTAGCCAAAATGCCCCTCTATTCCAGCCTTTCCGGCTTTTCAAATTTCCGTTTTTTCTTTTGCGCAAAAATTCCGTCCGGAAACCGGACGGGAATTTTGCAAAGCGTTCCTCAGACATTGAAGCGGAATAATACCACATCGCCGTCCTGCACCACATAGTCTTTCCCTTCACTGCGGATCAATCCTTTGTCGCGCGCCGCCGCCATAGAGCCAGCCGCCATCAGATCGTCAAACGCCACGACTTCGGCACGAATAAAGCCGCGCTCAAAATCCGAATGAATCTTTCCCGCCGCCTGCGGCGCTTTGGTCCCCTTTGTAATTGTCCACGCGCGCACCTCTTTGGGACCGGCGGTTAAGTAGCTGATCAGTCCAAGCAATCGGTAGCTTGCTTTAATCAAGCGATCCAATCCGCTTTCTTCAATGCCGAGATCCTGTAAAAACGCCTGTTTTTCTTCGTCGTCCAACTGTGCAATTTCCGCTTCGATACCGGCGCAGATCGGCAAGATCTCCGCCCCTTCCGACTGTGCAAACGCCGCCAGCTTCTGATATTCCGGATTTTCAAGATATGCGCCGCCGATCTCATCTTCCGCAATATTCGCGGCATAGATCACTTTTTTGCGGGAAAGAAGCGGTACCTCCCGCAAAAGCGCCTCCTCATCCTCACTATAAGTCAATGCACGAGCGGAGATCCCTTGTCCGAGGGTATCTGCAATCCGTTCATACAAAGCCAACGCTTCCGTCAGCGTTTTATCGCCGCGTGCACGCTTTTTCAGGTTGTCCACCCGCCGTTCCATCATTTCCAGATCCGACAGGATCAATTCCGTATTGATGATCTCCACGTCTCTTAACGGATCCACGCTTCCTTCTACATGGATGATATTTTCATCCCGGAAGCACCGCACGACGTGCACGATGGCGTCCGTTTCCTGAATGTGCGACAGGAATTTGTTTCCCAGTCCCTCGCCGCGCGACGCGCCTTTGACCAGTCCCGCAATGTCCACAAATTCGATGACCGCGGGCGTATACTTCTCCGGATTGTACATTTTTGCAAGCGCGTCCATCCGCGCATCCGGCACCGCCACCATCCCCACATTCGGTTCGATGGTGCAGANNTCGCCTTTGGACGCGCCCTTGACAAGGCCCGCGATGTCCACGAACTCGATGACGGCGGGGGTCTTCTTGTCCGGCTCGTACATCTCCGCCAGCTTGTCCAGCCGCGGGTCAGGCACGGCCACCACGCCCACGTTGGGCTCGATGGTGCAGAAGGGATAGTTTGCACTCTCCGCGCCTGCGTTTGTGATCGCGTTGAACAGGGTGCTTTTCCCCACGTTCGGAAGTCCCACAATGCCAAGTTTCATAGTCTCAAACCTTTCCTTGTAAAAAGCGTACCGTGCTTATACGGAAAAAACGCTTTGTTTTTTCAAAATACCGTTTTATTATACTACGTTTTTTTCTCCATCGCAAGCATTTTGTAAAGATTTTTTCCGATGTGCCTTGAATTTTCCTAAAGTTTACGAATTATTCATACACAAACCCCGGCAGAATGTTATACTGAAATTAAGAAAAATGGCGGGTATTCGCTTTGCTTTTTATGGATTTCCGGCATAAAAGGCAACCGTTTTTTGCATTACCCGTACCGGAGAAAAAAGGTAAGGAGGTCCTTTCATGGGTACCAAAATTTTGGTCGTAGATGACGACACCAATATCTGCGATATGTTGCGCCTGTACTTGGAAAATGAAGGGTTTGAGATCAAATGCGCAAACGACGGTTTTGAGGGCGTTGCCGCGTTCAAAGCCTACGAGCCGGATCTGGTTCTGCTCGACATCATGTTGCCGAAAAAAGACGGCTGGCAGGTGTGTCGGGAAATCCGGGAGATTTCCTCCAAGCCCGTCATCATGATTACCGCAAAGGGCGATGTTTTTGACAAGGTTCTGGGACTGGAACTCGGTGCGGATGATTTTGTGGTGAAACCTTTTGACATGAAAGAGCTGTCCGCACGTATCAAAGCGGTTTTGCGCCGTTTCTCCAATCATGACGTGCGTGACGACGATGAAGTCGTCAAATTCGACAACATTGAAATCAGCCGTCAGAAATACGAATTGAAACTCCGCGGCAAGCCGATCGACATTCCGCCCAAAGAACTGGAACTGCTCTATTTTTTGGCTTCCAACTGCAACCGCGTATTTACCCGCGATCAATTGCTGGATAAAGTATGGGGATTCGACTATCTCGGAGACTCCCGCACTGTGGACGTCCATGTCAAACGCTTGCGGGAAAAGCTGGAAGGCGTCTCCGACAAGTGGACGCTGAAAACGGTTTGGGGCGTCGGCTATAAATTTGAACTGCTCCAGTAACAGGCAGGCAAAAGCCGCTTTATGAAAAGTCTGTTCACCAAATACGTCACCGTATTCATGCTGATTATCACCATCAGTTTCACGCTGTTATCGGTCATCATCAGCGCCATGGTCACCAATTATTCCGTTGCGCGGCAGGAAGAAGCCGTACAGACCTGCGCGGAAAATCTGCGGGATTTTATCAGCGCCGACTATCAGCGGCGCGACGCCTCCAGTTTCGGCGCACTTTATCGCAGCAGCGAAGCAGCCATTCAGAATCTTACCACGACTGTCGTCGAATACAACGCGCTTGCGGTCATTCTTTTCGATGAGTCCGGCAAGCGGTTGTTGTTCGTCTGCTCTACCAAAGATCCCGCCCTCAAGACGGATGTTGCGCCGTTTACCCTTTCTGCGGAGCAAATGCAAGCCATGCAGTCCGGCGACGCGCTCAGTTCGGAAGTCAATGGGACAGATTTTCCCAAGGATTGCGTTTCCTATTTAACTCCCATCTGTGTAAAAGGGCAAACCATCATCGGTTATGTACTGACATGTACTTCTTCCGGCGGTTTGTCGGACTTTGTCAACATGATGAACAAAACCATCGTCATCGCCAGTTTATGGGTGATGCTTGTGGCGCTACTTGCGGTATACTTTATCTCCGACCGCATCATCAGCCCGCTCAAACACATGAGCCGTGCAGTCAAAAGTTTCGCGAACGGGCACTTTGATGTGCGCGTGCCGGTGCAGGGGAATGACGAAGTGGCAGAGCTTGCCATGGCGTTCAATAATATGGCGGCTTCTTTGGCAGAAGGCGAACAGATGCGGCGATCTTTCCTTGCCAATGTTTCGCACGATCTGCGCACACCGATGACCACAATTTCCGGATTTATCGACGGCATTTTAGACGGTGCGATCCCGGAGGAAAAACACAAGTATTATCTCGGCGTCATTGCGGAAGAAGTCCGGCGGCTTTCCCGTTTGGTATCCACTTTGCTGGATATTTCCCGTATTCAGGCAGGCGATCGCAAATTTGTTATGTCCTCGTTTGACATCTGTGAAATGGCGCGCCAGATTCTGATTTCTTTTGAACAGAAAATTGACGCAAAACAGCTGCAGGTGGAATTTGACTGTCCAAATGACCGGTTGTATGCCTATGCCGACCGTGACGCCATTTACCAGATTTTCTACAACATTTGCGACAACGCCGTGAAGTTTTCTAAAGAGGGCGGCGTTTATCGCATCCGGATCTTACAAAAGGAAAAGAAAATTTTCGTCTCGGTATACAATGAAGGCGTCGGCATAGAAGAAAAAGATCTGCCGCATGTTTTTGATCGTTTTTATAAAAGCGACAAGAGCCGCGGGCTGGATAAGACCGGCGTCGGACTGGGTTTGTACATTGCAAAAACCATCATTGACGCGCACCATGAAGAAATTTGGGTGAAAAGTCTTGCCGGAAAATATTGTGAATTTATTTTCACCTTGTCCGCAGCCAAAAACGACGACGGAGAAAATCCGCCTGACAATCGCACCTCTCATTCTTGATTTTGATACAATTTCTTTCTATTTCAGATACAGATTCTTCGGAATTCCGTGACATTTTTTTGTTATACTTCTATACACGAAACCACCCGGCAAACGAAACGGAGGAAGATTCTGATGCCACCGAAAAAAGAGCCGACATCCAAGCCGGAAGAACCCGCTACCTATGGGGGACTGACAAATCGCTTGGAATATGACTCTATGATGCAAGCGGAAAAGAAAAAGAAACAAAAAAGATGTGAGCATTTTCACGTCGCATGGATTTTGCTTGCAATCGCCATGCTCCTTGTACTTGCAGCCTGTGTTTGGATCGGCACCCGCTGATCCTACAGAAGAAAACCCGTAAGGGGAAAAGCACTCGGTGCTTTTCCCCTTACTTTTTTCTTTGAAAATAACATTTATTTCCTATTTTAATTTTGCATAAGCGAACGCATTTCACACATACTATGTTTGCCGCAGAAAAGAGCGGCGACTTCTTCAGGATCCGATCGACGACGAAAGTCGCCGCCGAATGGAACCATAAAGAAGATTTCAATCAAACCTCAAAAAGTGACAACATTTGTTTTGCACAGCATGGGATTTGAATCTTGGCGCAAAAAGAGACGGCTGTGGCACTTCGCAATGCGAACCCCCGGCAAAGGACCGACCTGTATCGACTGTCTTTGCGCAGAAGCTGTACCACACACGGGATCGGTTCGAAT
>DLLB01000001.1:0-19923 GCA_002477905.1 Clostridiales bacterium UBA7573
CAAAGGTGCGCAGCAACATCATGCAGGTGGCGCTGGACTACCTGGCGTGCGGGCTGGACCCGGCGAAATCGACGATTTTCATCCAGTCCACGGTGCCGGAGCTGACCGAGCTGACGTTCTACTACATGAACCTCGTCACGGTGTCGCGGGTACAGCGGAACCCGACCGTCAAGGCGGAGATTCAGATGCGGAACTTCGAAGCCAGCATCCCGGTGGGCTTTTTCTGCTATCCGATCAGTCAGGCGGCGGATATTACGGCTTTCTGCGCAACGACGGTTCCGGTCGGAGAAGATCAGATGCCGATGATCGAACAATGCAAGGAGATCGTACACAAGTTTAACGCTGTGTACGGCGAAACCTTGATCGAGCCGCAGATTGTACTGCCGGGCAATCAGGCGTGCCTGCGCCTGCCGGGGATCGACGGAAAGGCAAAAATGAGCAAATCGCTGGGCAATTGCATCTATCTTTCGGAAGAACCGGAGGAGATCCGGAAGAAGATTATGTCCATGTTTACCGATCCGACGCACTTGCGCAAGGAAGATCCGGGGCATACGGAGGGCAATCCGGTGTTCATCTATCTGGACGCGTTTTGCCGTCCGGAGCATTTTGCGGAATTTTTGCCGGAATACAGTTGTCTTGACGAGCTGAAAGCACACTATCAGCGCGGCGGTCTGGGAGATGTGACAGTCAAAAAGTTTTTGAATCAGGTGATGCAGACCGAGCTTGCCCCGATTCGGGAACGCAGAAAAGCATGGGAAGCACGATTGCCGGAGGTTCTTGAGATTTTGCGGGAAGGAAGCCGCGTGGCAAAAGAAAAAGCGGAGCAGACACTGCAAAAGGTGCGCCATGCCATGCAGATCGACTACTTTGACAGCGATCACACATTGCTGTAATCTTTATAGAAGGTGCTGTCGCGTCCGCATCGTCAGAAGCGGATGAGACGGCACTTTTTGGATCAATGGTTATAGGACCGAAAAAAAGGATGTCCGAAAAAATACGGAGGAATCGGAAAATGGGTACGGAAAAAACAGAAAGAAAAGAATATATCGGAAAAGCATATGCCGATTATGCTTGGGAACAGACGGCGGCACTGCTTGCCATTGATTCCCCGTCCGGCTATACCGATCGTGCCGCTATGTGGGTACGGGATGCATTTGCCGCGCTCGGATTTTCTGCGGCGATCACGCAGAAAGGCGGGGTATTGGTCGATCTCGGCGGAAAAGACGTGTCGGATGCACTGCTTTTGGAGGCGCATACCGATACGCTCGGCGGTATGATCGCCGAAATCAAAGGGAACGGCAGATTGCGGCTGAGCGCACTTGGTGGGATGAATGCGAACAATGCGGAAGCAGAAAATGTGCGCGTATACAAAAGAGACGGAAGCACCTATGAGGGAACGGTGCAGCTTTGCAACGCTTCCGTCCATGTCAACGGCGATTATTCGACAAAAGCCCGCACTTGGGACAGTGTGGAGGTTGTGCTGGACGAGGAAGTGCGCTCCGCAGCGGATACCCGTGCCCTTGGCTTGGAGGTCGGAGACGTGGTTTGCTTTGAACCGCGCACCCGGCGCACTGCGTCCGGCTATCTGAAAAGCCGGTTTTTGGATGATAAACTTTCGGTGGGCATCCTGCTTGGCTTTGCGAAATATCTGCATGATAATGCGCTTACCCCATCCCGACGCGTATATGCGCATATTACGGTATATGAGGAGGTCGGACATGGCGGCAGTGCGTCCGTGCCGGCAGGTGTGACCGAAGCGATCTCCGTCGATATGGGATGCGTTGGAGACGGCGTGCAATGCACGGAGCGGCAGGTTTCCATTTGTGCCAAGGATTCCGGCGGACCTTACAGCTATGCGGTAGTCGGGAAGCTGATCGATGCGGCGAAACGTACCGGAGCGGATTATGCGGTGGATGTATATCCGCATTACGGTTCGGACGTGGAGGCAACGCTGCGTGCGGGAGCAGATGTCAGACATGGGCTGATTGGTGCGGGCGTTTATGCCAGCCATGGCTATGAACGCAGTCATATCGACGGCGTGTGGAATACATTGAAGGCTTTGTATGGGTATTTGTTTGCGTAACTATTTATCGTGACTTGGCACAGGCGTCCTGTCGGGGTGAAAAGATTCATCGCAAGTGGATGGTATGTTTAATTTTTTAGAAGGAAATTTTTAAGAGTAAAAAGGAGACGTCGAAAATATGGAGAAAACAGTCTATATAAAAGATTATATTTCCCTGCCTTGTTCCGATGCGGCAGAGGGCATCCGGAAAGCGTTTGAAAAAGCGTTGGAAATCGGTGCAAGCAGAGTGGAATTCGAAGCAGGCACATACCCTCTGAAAACTTTTGTGGAAGCAGAAACGGATCAGACCGGACATGATGCGGGCGCGGAACCGCAACCTGTAAAAGAAGTACACATTTTGATGAAAAACTTTCAAAACATTTGTGTGAGCGGAAAAACGGATCAAAACGGGAATCCTGCGACTGTTCTTACGGGGTTAAATACAGGTGAGCTTCACGAACTTTTACCGTCCATCCTTTGGGTGGACGGCGGGAAAAACATTACCATTGAAAACTTGAAATTCAAACGTGATCCCGAATTTGCTTCAGCCGGGCGGGTTGAAACCGTGATAAACGATACCATCACGCTCCGCGTGTTCGACGGCAACCCGTGTTATGATAATATGGGGACTTATTGTTTGAATAAATTCACGCCAGACGGTTCCGCCCTTTCGGGCGAAAGCCTGTCTTACGGATTCGGACTTCCAGAGCCGTTTCGTTTGATCGGCGATCGCCTTTTGTCCTTAAAAGACGCGCATGTTGCGTCTATGGTGAAAGAAAACGATATTATTTCATTTCATCAGGGCGCAAAAACTGATTTTCAGTGCTTCTTTGGCAATATCACCGATCTGCATCTTAAAAATCTTTGGACATCCAATTCCAATGGTTTTGCGCATATTGCGTTTCATATTCACAATTTAACGGTGGAAAATGTGAAATTCAAGCCGGAGGGCAATCAGTATTTCACTGCACCGCGTGATGCGTTTAAATTGCATAAATGCAGCGGTAAAATCCGCATTTCGCACATGTATGTGGAGGGTGTCCGCATGGACGGACAAAACATGCACAGTAACTTTTTCTACCCGCTGACGGTCGTATCCCATGATACTGTTCGCTTTTTCACGGCATATTCCTATCTCCCGATCCAAAACGGAACGAATATCGAATTTTACTTTGCGGGCGTACCCGAAAAGAAGGTTGCCAAAATAAAACATGTGGTACATGATGGCACCACAATGCATCGGGGCATTTTCGGTCAGATTTTCACGGTTACGTTTGAAAAGCCGCTCCCGTATACGATAGATAAAGACACTCTGTGTCTTGCCGCATGTTGGGAACCCGATTTGTACGAGTGTTCCGATTCTGTTTTTAAAAATATTGCGGGTGCCGGTCATTTGTCCCGGATCGACCACATGCGCATTTCAAATTGTACCTATCAAAACCTCATGAATTCGGGAATTTTGCTCGGCGCAGAGCTCCCGACGCATATGGAAGGCGGGCACGCGACGGATGTGATCATTTCAGACTGTATCTTTGACAATTGTGGTAATACCGCACGCTATAACGCCCGCGGTTGCATCGGGATAAAATCTTCCGGACTTCCTGGTCCGAACAATCAGAATATCCGTATTGAAAATTGCACATTCCAAAACAGCAATGTCGGAATTGATATTCACGACGCACGGCTTGTTTTTGTGAAAAATTGCAAATATCATAACATTGCCAGTGAAATTTGCATTGAAAACTCCACCTCAGATGAGATTTACATTGATTCAGATAAAATCGTGGGAGAATCAGAATGCATAAAAAGTCCATTTTGCGTCGGAAACACTTGAAAATCTCATAATGTCCATCTAACTACAACAAGGACTTTGTATGCAAATTGCTTGACGAAATACGAAAATTCCAGCTTGCAGGCGGAGAGGGAGGTCGTGCGTGAAAATGACAGAGGAACTGCAATACCGGAAGATGACGCAAACCCCGATCCCGCGATTGATCGTCTCTCTTGCCGCACCTTCCACACTCAGTATGTTGATTACATCCGTCTATAATATGACGGATACCTATTTTGTGTCCAAACTCGGACTCAGCGCGGCGGCGGCAGTCGGTGTGGTGTTTGCGTTGATGTCGCTGATTCAGGCGATCGGATTCACCATCGGGATGGGGACTTCCTCCTTCATCAGCCGATTCCTCGGAGAAAAAGAGGAAGAAACCGCAAATCGCTATGCCGCCGGTGCCCTTGCAATGGCGGGGATTCTCGGCAGTGTGCTTGCAGTGGTGGGACTTTTGACTCTGACGCCGTTGATGCGATTGCTCGGCTCGACGGAGACGGCGCTCCCCTATGCGCGGGAATATGCAAAATATATTCTCATCGGTTCGCCGGTGATGTGTCTGGTGTTTGTATTGAACAATATCCTGCGTGCGGAGGGACATGCCTCGCTTTCCATGATCGGCGTGGTATCTGGCGGTATTCTCAATATGATCTTGGATCCGATCTTGATTTTCGGATGCGATCTCGGTATTGCGGGTGCGGCAATTGCGACGCTTGCCGGACAGATCACCAGTTTGTGTTTGCTGATTTCGGTATTTTTCATGGGGAAAACGGTAGTGAAACCGTCCTTTTCCAAAATTCCGCGCAGCTTCCGTTTCTACGTTTCCATTTTCGCAAACGGGTGCCCTACGCTGTGTCGGCAGGGACTTGCAAGTGTTGCGTCTGCCTTGCTTGCCATTACCGCAAAACCTTATGGTGACGGCGCGATCGCCGCTATGACCATCGCTTCCAAGATCTATACGATGATCCGCAGTTGTGTGGTGGGAATCGGTCAGGGGTTTCAGCCGATGGCAGGGTATAACTATGGCGCCGGTAGATATGATCGGGTAAAAAAAGGGTTCTTTTTTACTGTCGCACTGGGAAGCGCAGTGTGCGTGATCGCCGCGGTTGGGTTGGCGTTTTGTGCGCCGAACGTCATTGCTTGGTTCCGGAAAACCGATGCAGAGGTGATCGTGATCGGCGCACGGACACTCCGGTTCTTTTGCATGGTGCTTCCTTTGCTTGCCTATTCTACTTATGTCAACCAGATGTTGCAATGTCTTGGGAGAAGCAAAAGCGCCGCGTTTTTGGCTTCTTGCCGGCAAGGCGTCTTTTTCATTCCGCTTTTGCTCTTGCTTTCCCGGTTGTGGGGATTGACCGGTATGGAATGTACGCAGGCGGTGGCGGATTTCCTGACGTTCTGTATCTCGATTCCGTTTCAGATCGTGTTCTTTCGAAAAGCATTGTCTATTTCTGAAACAGGGTGAAATGCAAGAGGAAAAATTCGTGGGATCTCTTTCTGCAAAAACAGCGTTTCCACCATTTTGCCGGGTGGAAACGCTGTTTGCTTTTCTGTTGTACTTTTTACAGCTCTTATTCCGTAATTCTCTTATTCTTCCGACACAAACTGCGATACCTCATAGGTGCGCTTTTGCAGAAGATACGCGGCGCATACGACCATATATGCCGCGATTCCACAGTGCCCGCTGATGAGATAGCCGCAACGCTCCGGTTGGTTTTCTGCAATATATTCCAAAACCCGGTTCTCCGTGAACAGTAAGAGCAGTTCATTTAAGTTTGCGGTAGGAATGCCGGTTTCTTCCGCAAGCTTTTGCTTGGGCTTCGGACGATCACACGAAAGCGCACAGATCAAAGCCTGTCCCTGTGGTGTGCAGAGCGCGGACAGCACTTCGTTTGTAAGCGGATTTGGTGAGGGAAGTCGGTGTATCAAATCGGATTGGATGACGCAGGCAATGCCGTCGTCGTCCCAGATCTTTGCGCCGAAAGCGCCGGTGATCCGTAAATTGCCGCGCGCCTTGCTTGCTTTTTGCAGGGTTTTATCCCCGACTTCCGTAAAGTATAACCCTTTCCACATTTCCCAAAGATCTTTGCCAAGTTCCTTGCGCAGATTGCTTTGATATTGCGGCGTGTTGGCGTTTGCCCAAACAAATTCCGTGCCGAGCTGTTCGATTTTGCTTGCGACACTGGAAAGATTGCCGCTTGTCTGCGTGTCCAGCAACACATCTGCGGAAATGCCGTAAAGATCGCTGATGGCTTTCAGATTGAAACAATCCGGCAGACAGTCTCCGGCTTCCCATTTGGAGATTGCCTGCGCGGATACGCCGATCTTTTCCGCGGCTATCTCCTGCGTCATGTTAAGTTGTTTTCTGTGATTGCGGAGTTTTTCTCCGAATTGTTTGGGATCTAATTGGGTGTTTCCCATGCTATTTTTCCTCCGAATTTTCTCGGTATCGCGATCCGGTATCTGTATTTTACCATAAAAGCATCCAACTTACAAGGGTATTTTTGTTGCGTTTTCCATGTATTCCTCTACCTGTGGTTGTTTTTTGCCACAAAAAGCTCCGGCAAAAGGTAAACGGACGCGGGACCATAGCATAATCACAGCCGCAGAGTGCGCCGGAACGCACTGGGAGACAAACCGGTATATTTTTTGAAACAGTTGCTGAAATAATAGGCATTCTCATATCCGCAAATCTCGGAAATCTCTCGTACTGTTTTTGCGGTTTCGTTGAGTAATTGAATGGCTTTCTTCATACGAAGTGTTATCAGAAAATGCATGGGTGTCTGCCCGTATGCTTTCGAAAAGCGCCGGACAAATGCAACGGGTGTCAGCCCAAATGTTGTCGCAAGTTCGGTTAAGGTGATTTTTTGAGAAATAGTTTGGATTAGTTGTGTACGCGCTTTTTCCATCCATGGATCAGCGCGGTTGTTTTTGGATAATGAGCTGGAATCCAACTGTATGGCTACGGTATACCAAACGTCAAACAAAAAGTGTAGTTCATACGGTTGAAAATGGTGCAGGATGACGGAATTCGGAAATGCGTTGAAATCGGTCAAAATGCGTTCAAGGTTCGCAAGGTGTAGTTTGCCGCAGGGATATTGTTTTCTTGGGATGCCGTGCAGAGAAAAATGCAGAACATATAACGTGACCGGAGTGAGTGCTTCCCGGTGCAGAGTACTTTTGGCAGGGCAGAATACGACATCCCCTGCTTCTGCACAATCCGGTTCACCGGAGTCAATGGAAAAACGAAACTGTCCCTTTTCACAGAAAAACAGAACTGCCGTATCCAGGCACTCTGAAGCAAACTCAAATTGTTGCTTTTCTACGAAACGAGCATATAGGGAGATGGCAGGCGTACAGGTAGTAAAAAATCCGGGCATAACGAAAACCTCTTAATGGAAATAAATTATATGTAACAGTATAACATAGTATATTTTATTTGTAAAGTTATGATGATATAATAGAAATATATTTCATTTGGAGGTGTGCGCATGCAGTACGAAATTCAAGAAACTCTGACCACGAAAATTGCAGGCAGATATGATGTCATTGTGGTTGGCGGAGGTCCTGCAGGTGCTTGCGCGGCAATCGCAGCTGCAAGATCCGGTGCCAGAACTTTGGTCGTGGAACAAACGCTTTCGCTTGGCGGTATGTGGACTGGTGGTTTGGTGAATCCCCTGTTTGACTATCGTGAGAAAAAGGGGATCCTTGCAGAATTGATTGCTGATCTGCGGCAACTCGGCAGTTTTGGCGGGTTTTCCAATGCCTGTTTTGGATACGAAGATATGAAACGATTATTAGAGCAAAAACTCCTTTGTGCCAAAGGAGAGATTCTGTATCAGACGCAGTTTGTACGAGCTTTGACGGAAAAGACAAGTGTGACAGGAATCGTGGTCGAAAATAAAGAGGGGCGTAGCGCGTATCTTGCAAAAGTTGTCATCGACTGTACGGGAGATGCCGATGTGGTTGCTTCCGCAGGATTTGCAACGGAGATGGGGAGAGGACCGGATCACCTTTGTCAAGCGATGACGCTGATGTTCACGGTTGGCAATGTACAGTATATGCAGAAAGGATGTGACGATCTGCGAAAATTGATTGAGGCGGCATTACAGAGGCAAGATACGGGGTATCGTTTACCATATACGCGCCCCTATATGATACAATTACCAAACTCTCATACAGCTGTCGTGCAGTTGACACATATGCGAGGATATAATCCACTTTCTACATGGGAGATTGGAAAAGCCGCTATAGAAGGACGCAGACAGGCATATGAGGTAGTGACATTTTTAAAGAACTATGTTCCGGAGTTTTTCCAAATAGAATTGTTACAGACCGCACCATTACTGGGTGTTCGGGAATCCAGACGTATCTGCGGAGAGTATATGCTGACAAAAGAAGATCTGCTTGCAGGCAGACATTTTGCGGATGAGATTACCACGGCTTCGTTTGGGATGGATACGCATAATCCATCGGATGATTCTCAACAGTGCCATGCGGTCAAACCCTATGGAATTCCGTATCGTTGTTTGATTCCGAAGAACAGTGAAAGATTGTTGGTTGCAGGGCGTTGTATCTCCGGAACAAGCGAAGCTATGGCATCCTACCGTGTAACCGGAAATTGCGCGGCAATCGGAGAAGCGGCGGGAATCGCAGCTGCAATCGCCTCACGCGGCAGGGGAGTACGCGAGGTAAAAGTGGAGGAAATTCTGCGTATGGTTCCGTAAATATTTTTCACATATTCAGATTCAGAAAAAACGGGCACAGTTATGGATTAGGGATGCCGCACATGTGGTACCGGATATCTTAACGCGATAAGGGAGACGAACTGTAAGCAGCGTATGAGCGAGTCATGCGCGTCTTTCCCTAAATCGATGCGCATAGTCGGATAGAAAAAGGCGTGTTCATAACAAAATTTGTTATGAACACGCCTTTTATGGTGCGAGAGACGGGACTTGAACCCGTACGATGAAATCACACGCCCCTCAAACGTGCGCGTCTGCCAATTCCGCCACTCTCGCGTGACTTGACAAACGATATTATAGCATAGATCCTATCGTTTGTCAAGCGTTTTTTACAAAAAATCAGAAAAAACAGTGCTTAGGATTCTTTTGCCCGCGTGGTGATTTCTTTCATTGCCAGCGCTTCAAAAGCGTCGATCGCCATAGAACCCATATCGCCGGCTTTGCGTCCGCGGACAGCAACGGTCCGGCTGTCCACCTCTTTCTGTCCGATCACCAGCATATACGGCACTTTCTCCTGTTGCGCGGAACGGATCTTATAGCCGATGGTATTGTTGCTACGATCCACTTCCACCCGCATACCGAGCTTTCCGTAACGATCCGCAAGTTCTTCACAGTACGGAACCTGCTCGTTGCCGATGGGGAGAATCTTCACCTGCGTCGGTGCCATCCACATCGGGAGCGCACCGGCATATTTTTCAAGCAACAGCGCGAGCGTTCTTTCATAGCATCCCATGGAAGTACGATGGATAATATACGGCAATACCCGTTTATCGTTCTGGTCGGTGTACTCCATGCCGAATTTCTTGGCAAGCAACATATCAATCTGAATGGTGACGAGGGTATCTTCTTTTCCAAAGACGTTGCGGATCTGAATATCCAGCTTCGGCCCGTAGAATGCGGCTTCGTCAATACCGATGGTATAATTCTCTTTTCCGAGGTATTTGTCGAGAAGCTTGCCCATGATGGCTTGCGCTTCGTTCCATTGCTCCGGCGTCCCCTCATATTTGTCTTTGCGGTTGGGATCCCACTGCGAGAAGCGGAAAGAACAATCTTCTTTTAAGCCCAGCGTATCCAACATATACAAAGCAAGGTCAAGGCATCCTTTGAATTCTTCTTCCAGTTGATCCGGACGCAAGATTAAATGCCCCTCGGAAATAGTGAACTGCCGTACCCGGATCAGTCCGTGCATTTCGCCGGAATCTTCATTGCGGAACAGTGTAGACGTTTCGCCCAGTCGCATCGGCAGATCACGATAGGAACGCTTCTTATTCAGGAATACCTGATACTGGAACGGGCAAGTCATCGGGCGGAGCGCAAAACATTCTTTGGAATAATCATTCGGATCGCCCATGACGAACATGCCGTCCAGATAGTGATCCCAGTGTCCGGAGATTTTGAAGAACTCACGCTTTGCCATCAGCGGTGTTTTGGTCAGCAAGTAGCCGCGGCGTGCTTCCTCATCCTCCACCCATCTTTGCAGAACCTGAATGGTTTTTGCGCCCTTCGGAAGCAGGATCGGCAAGCCTTGTCCGATGGTATCAACGGTCGTGAAGTATTCCAGTTCCCGACCGATCTTATTGTGATCCCGTTTGCGTGCTTCTTCCTGTTTGGCAAGATATTCGTTCAGTTCCGTTTTGGAGGGGAATGCGATACCATAAATGCGTTGCAGCATCTTGTTCTGAGAGTTTCCTTCCCAGTATGCGCCGGTGCATTGCGTCAGGCGGAGCGCTTTCAGTGCGCCAGTGGAAAAAAGATGAGGACCTGCGCACAGATCGACAAATTCGCCTTGTCGATAGAAAGAAATCGGTTCTCCCTCCGGAATACGGTCGATCAAAAGTACCTTATACGGTTCTTCCCGTTCTTGCATGAGGGCGATTGCTTCGGTGCGGGAAAGCGTAAACCGTTCAATTTTCAGATTTTCCTTTACGATCTTCTGCATTTCGCTTTCAATCTGGGAAAGAATCTCTTGCGTGAAGGTCAGTCCTTCGCCGTCTACATCATAGTAAAAGCCGCTGTCGATCGAGGGACCGATGGTCAGCTTTACCTGCGGGTATAACCGTTTAACAGCCTGCGCGAGTACATGCGAAGCGCTGTGCCAGAATACGCGTTTTCCCTCCGCGTCGGCAAAGGTCAACGGCTTCACCGTTGCGTCTTGTGTGATTTCGGTGGTGAGATCCACGGTTTTTCCGTCCACAGACGCGGCAAGCGTTGCGCGGTCGGAAAGCTCCGCCGCTTTCAGCGCTTCATACGCGGTCAGCGGTGCGTCGAATTCCATACTTTTGGTGCCAAAATTGAGTTTCATAACGATCCATCCTTTCTGACTTGCCCGGAAAAGAAAAAGCCCGGGCTGTAAATGCCCGGGGCGTTAGAATTTTAACGCGGTTCCACCCGAATTTGTTCTCATTTGGTGTGCGATTGTTTCCATCGGTGGTACCCGAAAACACGTCGGAAAAGGGATTTCAGCCACGTCCCTTTCTCTCTTGCCGCCGCAAACTTTCCGGACATATCCGAATCGGGGTTTCTTGACAACACGGAGAAAATATGTTATGATAAAAGTAGCTACCGTGGAAAAATCAAAATTCCCATATCTCATCATAGCACACGCAAACGGGTTTGTCAAGAGGAAACCTTTGATTTTTTTGAAGATTTTTCAAAATGCAACAGAAAGGGGAAACGTTTATGCGGATGGTTCCGAAAGCGGCGACGCCGAAAATCAACGAACGGAATTTGCGTTCCGACCGCTACACGCAGTCGCTTTTGTCGGAAGCAAGACGCCTGCGCGTCATCGACGCAGAACAGAAAAATGCGGTGGAGTCGCGGATCGCGGCTTTTGCCAGACTGCTTTCCCCTGTTCCACAGATGACAGAGGAATGTACCAAATCCGTATGGTACACCTTGGATACGGCGTTGCACGCCATGCAGAATCCGGATCTTGCCCTGTACCGCCTGCGTATCTGGCGGATCGCGGAATTATACGCGGCAGGACAACGGATCCTGCGCCGCCTTTTTGTGGAGAATATCGCGCTTTTGGTGCGGGTGCGGCGCAGTCGGCTGTCTTTGCCGAATTTGCTCTATCAACAAACGCTGGATACGGAAATTCCTGCATTTTTGCGGCAATATGACCGTCGGCTCGGTGCGCATCGTGCCTATCTGGAATTACCGTATCAGATCTCCCAGCCGGTTTCTAAAGGAAAAATGGAGGGACTGGGGACTTTGCGGAAATATCTGCGTGCACTGGATTTAGAAAATCAATATTGCCGGCGTTTTCCCACCGAAGAACTGGAAGCCTTGTATCTTGCCTATTGCTTCCGGTATGAGATTTTTGATTTTGAATCCCCCGCAGTCAATTTTTTCCGTCTGTGCGTTCTGCATGCTATCTTTGCGGAGTATCTGCAATGCGGGCAGGATACGCTTGCTATTTCCGAGGCAGACGCACAGCTTGCGCAACGGGTACTGGGTACCCTTACGGAAGGAGATCGCCGGACAGTGCTCGGCGCAGCTTGCGATCGGATTATCGACCGTCATATCACTTACTATGCGGCGGCTTGCACGGAATTGCTGGAAACCGCATATAAAGCCATTCGTACCGGTACTTTGCCGAAACTGTTGATTACGCAGTAAAAGGATGAACAAAATAAAACGAACCGCCATCCATTGCCAGCAGGGCGTTGGATGGCGGTTCCTGTTTTTCAGAAAAGGAAAGGGAACGTCTGCGTGGCGTTTGCCATTTCGTTGCCTTCCCGATCACAGCATGCGCAAAGTGCGGTGAAATATCCTTCTGTGGAGAACACCGTTTTGGCGGCATTTGCAGCCGCGGAATCAGTGAAGATGCCGAATACGGCGGCACCGCTTCCGCATAAAGCGGCTCCGTCTGCCCCCAGTGCGCAAAGACGGTCGCAGAGCGGCTTTGCATAGGGGGCGATCTGTGCAAATTGATTATACAGCGCTTGACATACGGCAAATGCATTCTGCGAAAGTGCGGAGAGCATCTTTTGTGCGTCGCACGGCGGAAGCGCTTCGCAGGCGTCCAGCGCGGCATAAGCATTTGGCGTATCGGTGTGTTGCGCGCCCTTGACGATCAGAATCTGACAATCCTGCAAGGGGGGCGCGTCGGATAAAAGCTCTCCGATGCCGGTTGCCCGTGCGGTGCCGCCTCGCAGAAAGAATGGCACATCCGCACCGAGGGAGACGGCAATTTTGAAAAGCTGTGCGTCGGACAGCGGATTTTTTGCAAGCGCGTTGAGTCCCAACAAAACTGCGGCGGCATCGGAACTGCCGCCGCCAAGCCCCGCGCCGGACGGAATGCGTTTGGTCAGATGAATCTGTACACCGCCCGTATTCCCCGCTTCCGCAAAGTAAGCACTTGCGGCGCGGTAAGCCAGATTCCGGCTGTCGGAGGGAAGCGAACTGTCCGAGCAGAACAGGAGAATGCCGGTTTGTTGGGGACACAGCCGAACGGTATCATAAAGGGAAATGCTCTGAAAGACCGTATCAATTTCATGATAGCCGTCCGGGCGCTTTGCCAAAACGGAGAGAAACAGATTGATCTTGGCAGGCGCTTTCCGCAAAATTTCCGGTTTATCCGACCACATAGTGCGCACCGACGCTTTCCTTGCGCGCAAGCGCGCCGTTGAGCACCTCCAGCGCCACGTCGATCATATTGTATAATTCGTATTCCTGCCGGGTTTCCAATACCATATTCTTGGTCAGATTGCGTAATTCCGCCAAGCGAAGCAATGCGCTTTCCATTCCTGCAACGGTGCGGATGGCGCCGGCATATTTGGACATGAGCTTTTTGATCTCCATCCGGTAGGATTCAATTTGCTCAGGTGGAATCCGCGTTTTGCCGGTCTGCTCCGGAAGCTCTGGCAGTAAGATCTGCGCAGGGAGAGTACGATGCGCGGCAATGACGTCGCGCGCCGCGCGACGACCGAATACTAAACACTCTAGAATGGAGTTGCTGGCAAGACGGTTTCCGCCGTGAATGCCCGTAGAAGCGGCTTCGCCGCAGGCATAAAGCCCCTCCACACCGGTACGCCCGTCAAAGTCTGTGTAAATCCCCCCCATTTGGTAATGCTGTGCCGGACGGACGGGGATCAGATCAAACGGGACGCGGATGCCGAGCGAACGGCATTCATGTGAAATGGTGGGGAAACGCTTTAAGAAGAACGCTTCCGACATGGAGGATACGTCCAAATAAACCATTTCGTCCCCAATGCGCTGTAATTCTTTCAGAATTTCACGGGTGACAATATCCCGCGGCGCCAGATCCGCAAGCGGGTGCTTGCCCTGCATAAACGCTTCCCCAAAACGATTGCGTAAAATGCCGCCCTCGCCGCGCACGGCTTCGGAAATCAGAAACAGCCGTTCTGCGTCTTTGTGGGAAATCAGCGTGGTGGGATGGAACTGTACCATTTCCATATCCCGCAGCTTTGCGCCGGCGCGTTTTGCGCAGATCATGCCGTCTCCGATGGCGCCGCGCGGGTTGGTGGTATAGCGGTAGATCTGTCCGATACCGCCGGTGCAAAGCAGAATGTTCGGAGAGAGGATCACCTTCGGTACGCCCGCTTCCAATACGATGGCGCCGTATACGGCATGGTTTTCGGTGAGCAGATCGATCAGATAGGTGTCGTAGAGAAACGTCAGATTCTCCCGCTTTGTGGCGACGGCGGCAAGCTGTTTGGTAGTCTCTCTGCCGGTAGCGTCCCCGCCGCAATGCACGATCCGGCGGTGGTTGTGTCCGCCTTCGCGGGTGACTAACAGTTCACCCGTATCATCCCGATCAAACGGAACTCCAAGCGCGATCAGCTCCCGGATGGTTTCCGGACCTTCCGTCACAAGCGTTTTGACTGCATTTTCATCGCAAAGCCCCGCGCCGGCAACTAAAGTATCGTGAATGTGCCATTCCAGTTTGTCATCCGGTGTGATGACGCTTGCGATCCCGCCCTGTGCCAAAGCGGAGTTGCTCTGATCCAAAGCCAGCTTTGTGGCAACGGCACAGTGCATGGACGGATCCATATGCAACGCCGCGAACAGTCCCGCGATGCCGCCGCCGATAATGAGTGCGTCGTAACGGCTTATCGGAAGATTTTTGATGGAATGTTGAAAGAGATAACGGTTTTCCATAAAGGGATTTGATCCTTTCCTGTGTAAGACTTTTGAAATGAATTCCGCATTTTACTGCATCAAGGATTGATAATCTGTGAAAAACGCGGGGTAAGATTTTGCCACGCAGAAGGGGTTGTCGATCACAACGCCGTCCTTTGCGCCCAGCGCGGCGATTGCCGCCGCCATTGCAATCCGATGGTCGCCCATCGTGCAGACCTTACCGCCCTGCGGACGGGTGACGCCATGCACGGTCAGGGTATCGGCACTTTGTTCGCATGGTACACCGATGGCGCAGAGCATCTGATACAGCGCGTCCAGACGGTCGCATTCTTTATAGCGTAACCGCGCGGCACCGGTGAACAGCGTAGTTCCCTCCGCATAGGCGGCAAGTACGGCAAGCGGCGGTACCAAATCTGGAATATCACGTACATCTATGGTGCATCCGCAAAGGTGTGCGGATTTTCTGACATGCAGACTGCCGTCCGCTTCAAACGCCGCGTCCGCGCCGAAACGGGTTAACAGGGTGGGAAGCACCGCGTCGCCCTGTACGGACGGGCGGCGAAGTCCGAGAATCCGGACATCTCCCGAAATCGCGCCGCCGACCGCAAAATAGGCGGCTTGGGAATAATCGCCCTCTACCGCCGCGGCGGTCGTTGTGCTGGGGGTGTAAGTTTGGTTTCCGGGAATGAAATATCCGGTTTTGGTGCGTTCGGTGTGAATGCCATAGGCATGCAGGACGCTGCGCGTCATTTCTACATACGGTGCGGATTCCAAGGGTGTTTGCAGACCGATTTTGCTGTCGCCCTCCAAAAGCGGCAGGGCGAACAACAGTCCGGAAATAAACTGGGAGGAGATGTTCCCCGGTAAGGAAAATACGCCGGGTGTCAGCTTTCCGCTGATCCGGATGGGTAAAAAGGTGCGGTCAAAGGTGACGTCATGGCGCTGTAAGACTTCCAACAGTGCAGACAGCGGACGCGCGGGCAGTTTCCCCTGTCCGGAAAATTGTGCGGGTAAACCGAGTGCCGCCGCGACGGGGAGTAAAAGCCGGAGCGTGGTTGCGCTTTCCCCGCATCGGATATTGATTTGCGAACGGTCGAAAAAGCGCAGGCGGGTAAGCGCAATGACGCCTTGCTCGGTTGCGAGCAGATCCGCACATGCGTCCTTGCCGGGAGAAAACACGGGCGCGCGCGCCAGTCCGTCCGCAAGCATCCGGCGATGAACCAGACTTTTGGACATAGGCGCGCAGACCGTACCGACAAGACAAGCGGAAGAAAATACAGCGGATCGCATGAAAAACTACTCCTTTTTTATTCTGAATACAGGAAAATCATCGGTCAAATGTGTGCAGAGCGCAGTGGCATGCACACAAAATTTATTCGTTTTGTCGCAACATCGGATTCGCGCGGAGCAGACCGGACAGCGCGCAAAGAGAAACCGGATAGGCAACGGCTTCCCCGATTCGGGTTAAGAAAACCAGCCGGATCAAGGAACCCTCCCGTTTTTTGTCCGCGCCGATATAGGAAAGAAGCGCATCGGCGGAAAGCGGAATGGCGACGGGCAAGCCATAGGACAAGAGTGCCTGACGAATGCTTTGGGAAACAGCAGGCGGCGTCACACCGCAGGCAATGCCGGTTTCGGCGGCAAGCAACATTCCGACGCTAACGGCTTCGCCGTGCGTATAGCCACAGTATGCTTGCGCGCTTTCCAAAGCATGCCCGAACGTATGTCCGAAGTTGAGCAGGATCCGTTTGCCGTGTTCTTTCGGATCTTCTTCTACAAAACGCGCTTTGATCTGCATGCAACGCAGGATCAGATCGGCTGGCGGCAATGAATGGTTGCAAATATCCGTAAAGAAAGACTCGTCTGCGATGCACGCGGTTTTGATGACTTCCGCCATGCCGCTGCGAAATTCCCGTTCGGGCAATGTGGCAAGTACCGCAGGATCGGCAATGACTGCCCGCGGCTGATGAAATGCGCCGATCAGATTTTTTCCAAAGGGAAGATCCACGCCGGTTTTGCCGCCGATGGCGGCATCTACCATGGCGAGCAGAGAAGTCGGTATCTGTACATAATCAATCCCGCGCAGATAGATCGCGGTGGCAAATCCGCACAGATCGCCGCACACCCCGCCGCCCAGTGCAAGAACCAGTGAATGGCGGGTGAGACTGGCTTTTTGAAATGCGAACAGCATTTCTGTAACGGTAGCGAGCGTTTTGGACGTTTCCCCTGCGGGGAATGTATACACTGCCTGCGCGGGCAGACGCAGTGCCTGTGTCACGGTGTCCGCATAAAGCGCGCCGACATGGGAATCGGTTACAAGAAAGATCCGGTCATAATCGCCAAGAGCGGATATAAGCGGGGCAATCTGCGAAAGAACGGCGTCTGCGAAAAATACAGGGTAAGTTCCCGCATGGTGCCGCACGGAAAACGCAAAAGACGGGAAAACACTTGGTTCACACATCATCCGCGCCCTTTTTATTGCAGGGTGAATTTCAGACTGATGTCCAGCGGAACGACGGTGTGCGTCAGCGCACCGATGGAGATAATGTCCACGCCGGTTGCGGCAACTTCCGCGAGATTCCGTTCCCCCATATTGCCGGAGGCTTCCGTCACGGCTCTGCCGTTTACGATCTTCACTGCTTCCGCCATGGCTTCACAACTCATATTGTCCAGCATGATAATATCGGCTTTTACGGCAAGCGCTTCTTCCAGCTGCTCCTTGGTTTCCACTTCCACCTCGATTTTCAGCGTGTGGGGGATGGCTTTGCGTGCGCGTTCCACCGCCGCGGTGATGGAGCCTGCCGCCGCGATATGGTTGTCTTTAATCAGAACGCCGTCCGCTAAATTGAAACGATGATTGGAGCCGCCGCCGACTTTGACTGCGTATTTTTCCAACACGCGCATGCCCGGCGTGGTTTTCCGCGTATCTGCGATGACCGCATGATATCCGGCAACGCTTTTTACCGCCTCCGCAGTGCGTGTGGCAATGCCGGAGAGATGTTGCATCAGATTCAGTCCCACCCGTTCCCCGGTCAGCACGTTGATTGCGGGACCGGTGACAGTGGCGATGATTTCTCCTTTTTCTACAAAATCACCGTCTTTTTTATTCGGCGTCAGCACGATGGTCGGATCCAGCAAAGCAAACACGCGTTGTGCGACTTCTATGCCGCACAGAATGCCGCTCCCCTTTGCAATGTACCTGCCGTGTGCAATCCGGTGTTCTTCAATGGTGGACAGGGTGGTGATGTCGCCGGTGCCGATGTCCTCCTCCAATGCTTTTTGTAAAAACGGATCCAGAATCATATGGCTGATCATGTGTGAAATTCCTTTCCAATAAAAGAATAGCAAAAAATATCTAATCGCATCTATCATAACACATTTTGCCTTAAATTGCAAGCATTTTTCAAAGAAAAGATGGGAAAAATCAAAAACTCCGGTCACTGTATCTGGTTTGGAAAGAGAGTCACTTTTTTTTACTTGTTTTTTTGTCTGTATTGATTTGGTGTTATCCCAACGACTTTTTTGAAGCAACGACAGAAATAGGCGTCATCACTGAAATTCAGTTCTTCGGCAATTTGTGCGATACTGAAAAGATTTGCATCGAGCATTTTTTTTGCACGGAGAATTTTCATTTTCAGTCGATATACCGTTGGCGTTATCCCAAAAGCTTCCTTAAAAAGCCGTTCAAAGTAATTGATGCTGACGCCGCACATTTTTGCAATTTCCTCCATGCTTTTTTCTTGCGCAGGATCTTCTTCCAAGTATTGAATCCCTTTGTAAATGCAATGAAAACGTTGTTGCGCAACCGAATTTCTGCGAAGTACATCGGCGCAAGCGGCAAGCAGGGAATATGCCGAGGCTTTTATTCTTGGAAAGGCTGGTTGAGGTCTGGAGTATTCCAGGATCAACTCATGAAAAAGCTGTCGGCAGATGCCGGCATAGGTGCTGTCCATGATTTTTGTATCGTCATCCAAATCTATGTTTTCGTTCTTTTCATCATAAAGCAAAAACTCAAACAACATCGTGGAAATGGCGGTGTCTGAATTGTTATAAAAAGTCCAAGTATAAGTTTGTCCTTTTCGAAGAAGACAAAGACTGCCGTTCTCAAGCAGAATCGGTTCTTTCCTCCCCGACAGAGTCAGAATAGCACTGCTTCCGCTAAAAAACAACAGCGCGTTTGTCGGTCTTGGACGGCTCATTGTAAAACATTGCGCGTCTGTCCAATGCTGATTCATAGCGAAAATTTTCCTAATATCAAAATTTACCTGATTCAAGTGTTCCAAAAACATACGTTTGAAGTCCTTCCTACTGCATAGTATTGATTTATTATTATAGGTAATATTATAGGTCGCTTTCATGATTTTTGCAAGTGTGTAGTGTGAAAAAATACAATTTTTTGCACAATAAATGCATTGCAAAAGCATCCTGTTTGTGATATTGTTATAACAACAACCACAGAAAAGGAGAGAGAATATGCCTGTTAAAGTTACAATTTGGAACGAAGGACTTCACGAAAAGTATGAGCCAATCAAAAGTGTATATCCGAATGGAATACATGGAGCGATTGCCGAGATGCTTGGCAAAACGACTGACTTTCAAATCAGAACGGCAACCCTTGAAATGCCGTCGCATGGACTGACAGATGAGGTATTGAATGATACGGATGTCCTTATCTGGTGGGCGCACATCGCGCATGATAAGGTTTCAGATGAAATTGCGGAAAAGGTAGCGGGTAGGGTATTGGATGGAATGGGATTGATTGTTTTGCATTCCGGGCATCTGTCTAAACCGTTTAAAAAGCTTATGGGAACAGTTTGTCGATCCAAATGGCGTGAAAATGATGAAAAAGAGCGTATTTGGGTGATAGAACCGTCCCATCCAATCGCGGAGGGATTGCCGGAATATATCGAAATAGAGCAGGAGGAAACCTACGGCGAACGTTTTGAAATTCCCACTCCCGATGAACTTGTTTTTATCAGTTGGTTTTCCGGTGGAGAAGTTTTCCGGAGCGGCTGTTGTTATAACAGAGGTTTGGGAAAAGTATTTTATTTCCGTCCCGGGCACGAGGAGTATCCGACGTTTTACCGTGATGACATTACACGAATTCTAAAAAATGCGGTACATTGGGCAGCCCCCCGTGCGATTACAAAGCCGACGCTTGGGCATTATGAAGCACT
>DLLB01000001.1:19958-25557 GCA_002477905.1 Clostridiales bacterium UBA7573
GAGAAGGTTGCAGACAAGTTTGCCGGGAAAAGCGACGCGGAAAGAAAACATGAAAATCTTAACAGTATCAGGATGTGAATGTGCATGGTTCGAATTGGAATTATAGGATGCGGTGGGATCTCTCACAAGCATATCAAGGAGTTGCTTTCTGTTTCGGATTGCAAGATTACCGCACTGTGTGATGTGAATGAAGTTGCCTTACAAGCAAAAGCAAAGTTGAGCGGTGTGGATCAAGCGCATTGTTTTTCGGATTATCGGGATCTTGTGGATTGCGAAGATGTAGATGCTGTGGAAATCTGCACACCGAACTGGTTGCATATTCCTATGGCAGAATATGCGGTTGGGAAAGGTAAGGCGATCCAGATTGAAAAGCCGCTTGCACTTTGTGCGGCAGATACGAAGCGGCTAGAAAACATGGTTCGCGATAATAAAGTGCCGAATATGATGAGCTTTTCTTACAGGTTTTTTCCGGCGGTGAGATATGCAAAATATATTCTTGACAAAGGATTCATTGGTCGTGTTGTCAGCATGAATGTTGAGTATCTGAAAGCAAGCGCCTTTTGGGAAGGACGGCGTCTTGATTGGAGATTTGTTAAAAAATATGCCGGAACAGGTGTTTTGGGGGATCTGGGCGTTCATTTGATTGATATGGCACAGTTATTGGTTGGGGATATCATGAGTGTCGGCGCTATGTCTGATATTGTCGTGAAGCAACGGATGAGACTGGATTGTGATGAACTTGCAGATGTGGAGACGGAGGACTATTGTAATTTTATTGCGAAGCTCCGTGACAGAAAAAGCGGAGAAAATGTGGCTGCTTCGTTTGTCATTACAAGGTGTGCGCTGGGGCATGCTAACACGATAAAATATGATATTTTTGGGACGGAAGGCGTAATTTCTTTTGATTTAAACAATCCGGATGTGCTCGGTGTGTGCATAGGCGAAGTAGACAGAGTTTGTAACGGATTACACACAGTGGAGGTGCCTTCGTCGTTTCGAATTACGCAAGAGCAGATGTTTGTGAATTTGGTAAATGGGAAACCGTGTTCCTATCTGCCAAGTTTGGAAGATGGTGTGAAGTGTCAGAAGATACTTGACGCCATACTCCTTTCGTCAAAGAACAAAAAGATAGTAGAACTATTCAAATAAATAAAAGGGGCGAAAGCCCCTTTTATTTATTTGTGGGAATCACTTTTGCAGTCCCGCTTTTTCCACCGCGTCAAAAATACCGTATACCGGTAAAACTTCGATCCCGCTGACGTGTAGCGTCAGCTTCTCCAAGGAACGCTTCGGAACTAAAATTCCGGAAAATCCGAGTCTGGCGGCTTCTTTGATCCGTTGCTCCAGATTCCCGACGGACCGGCATTCGCCGGCAAGTCCGATCTCCCCTACGGCAATCAGATCGTCGGGAATCGGAATTTCCCGTAAGGATGAGAGCAAGGACAGCGCGATGGAAAGATCTGCCGCAGGTTCATCCAGCCGTAATCCGCCGATTACGTTCAGATAAGCGTCAAATAAGGAAAAACGCAGATTCAGCCGCTTTTCCAAAACTGCGAGCAACAGATACAGCCGGTTGTAATCCACGCCATTCGCGGTGCGTTTCGGCGCGGGGAACGCGGTTTTGCAGACCAAAGCCTGCACCTCCGCGATCATCGGGCGGGAACCTTCCATGACGCATGCGGCGCAGTTGCCGGAAACATTTTTCGGTCTGCCTGCCAGCATCAGCTCCGACGGATTCGGGACCTCCCGCAATCCCGTGTCCGTCATTTCAAAGACGCCGATCTCATTGGTGGAGCCGTAGCGGTTTTTGGTCGCGCGGATGATCCGGTAGATGTGCTGTCGCTCCCCTTCAAAGCACAGAACCGCGTCCACCATATGCTCCAAAACTTTCGGACCGGCAATGCCGCCTTCCTTGTTGACGTGTCCGACCAGAATCATCGAAATTCCATCCGCTTTTGCTTTGCGGATAAAGCTGAGCGCGCTTTCCTTCACCTGTGTAATGCTACCGGGCGCGGAGGCGATCTGATTGCTGTAAACGGTCTGCACGGAGTCTACAATTACAATATCCGGCTTTAACCGGTCGGTCTGCGCCAAAATCCGGTCAATATCCGTTTCCGTCTGTAAGTATAACTGTTCTCCGGTAATGCCGAGCCGCTCTGCACGGAGCTTGAGCTGTCCGCGCGATTCTTCCCCCGATACATAGAGCACCTTCCGGTTTTGGCTGAGTACCCCGCAGATCTGCATCAGCAGCGTGGATTTGCCGATTCCCGGCTCGCCGCAGAGCAGTACGACCGATCCCTGCACCAATCCCCCGCCGAGTACCCGGTCAAATTCTGCCGAGCCGGTCGCACTGCGGATATAATGCGGATATTCCAGTTCGCAGAAGCGCACGGCGTCTCCTTCGGAGGAGACAGCGAGATTCCGATGCTGTTTGGTTGGAAGCTCCGGCTGTGCGATTTGTTCCTCCATGGTATTCCATTCTTCACAGGACGGGCAACGTCCTGACCATTTCGCACTGCGGTAACCGCAGGCAGAGCAGACATATACGACTTTACTTTTCAAATGGACACATCCTGTTCTTTTCGATTTTGGGAAAGTCAGATCCCGTTTCCCGTGGGAACGGTGTTACAGAATTCGGTGATGGCGGCAGAGAGTAAAAAGGCGAGTTGCTTGCGATAGGCTGGCGTGTCCAGTTTTTCCGCTTCCGCCTGATTGGACAGAAAGCCGCATTCCACAAGCACGCCGGTGCTTTGCATCCGATCCATTAAAAAAATGGAGGAGGTTGCGGGTTTGGTCAGCCGATCGTTTTCCGGTTGCAGATGGAGTTTTGTAAAATTCTGCACCGTGTCGGCAAGGCGTTTGCTTTCCGGTTGGTTCTGGGAATAATAGACCTGTAACCCCGCGTATTTTTCCATAGAAAAAATATTCATGTGAATACTGACGAAGATCGCGCCGGGATTGGCGTTGGCAATGTCCAGCCGTGCGCGCAGATCCTGCATTTTCCGTTTCCCGCCGTCGGCGGTGGAAAGCATGGTGTCCGTGTCCCGCGTCAGAATGACGTCAAAGCCTGCGGCACGCAGAAAATCTGCCAGCTGCAATGTGAGCGAGAGGTTCAGATCTTTTTCCAGTGTGCCGGTCACGCTGACGGCGCCGCCGTCCATGCCGCCATGCCCTGCGTCCAGAATGATCTTTACCGCGTTTGCATCCGTATTGGTTTTGATCGGACGCAAAAACGCGCTCCATTTTTCAAATCCGTAGAAAACCGAATAGCAAAGAAACGCTGTAAGCAATGCGCCGAGCGCCAGACGCATGGCGTAGAGCTTTGCCTGCCGCCGCGGCGAACATGGCTTTTTCGCGTGCAGAATGTGCATAAAAAATCCCCCGTTTACAAAATAGTCCAATCGGTGTTAAACTATATGAAATGACGGGGGCGGTTATGCGGTGATTTTCAGTCGTCTTGCGGTTTCTTTTGCAAAAAGCCGAACAAACGGCGATTGGAGGAGCCGAGAAAATAGCCAAGTCCGGACGCCGCAAGCGCGGGGAGAACCGTCAAAAAAAGCACAAGCGGGCAGTTCGGCAGAATCCGCTGAATGATGCCGGTGTACATGGCATTTAAAAACAACGAGATATTCCATGTGATTGCGTAGAAGTTATAAGCGCCGGATTTGCCGAGCTGTTCGACGATAACCTTGGCGGGCGTGGTGAAAAAAGACAGATTCGTGCCGTTGACGGCAAGAAATTTTCCTAAGCTTGCGCAAAGCGCAAGCAGAAGATTGAGACTGTTGGCACAAAGGGACATCCCCACTCCGCGAAAAGGCTTGCGCGGATAACGTCCCGCCTCAATGCGGATAGAATCCTTTGCACCGAGATCCCACGTCGTGATGTAGAGCAGGATGAAATAGAACAGCGCGGAAAAGATGCTGGCGCACAGCATCAGGTTGTCGTTTTTCATGGTTGCGGTGCAAACGATCAGACCGAATACCATCATGCCGATCTGATTGATGACCATCTTGAAGATGGTACCGGAAGATTCTTTCCAGAATTGTTTCATCATTTTGATATTCCCGCATTCCTTTCCTTTGTAAAAGATAAAAGACAAATGGTGGGATCTTCTTTTCCGAAGATCCGTCCCAATACCCGGATACTTTTAGTTTAACGCGATTTTATGAAGAATACAAGGGAAGAACAGAAAAGTTTACATTTTCGCAAATTTTTCCCCAAAAAGCCTTGCAAAAAGACGGCGGCTATGCTACAATGCATGCGGGGCGAAAACCGTGACCGTTTTTTCAAAGCTCTGCTTTTTTCAAAACGAAACAGATTTCGGAGGATACAGAAGATTATGATCTATCAGAACGTGGAATTACATAATGTCGCACAGATTACTGAGGAGGGAGAAGGACGCGGCGTACTGTTGCACCGGATGCCGACCGAAGTGGAGGCGTCTTTGAATCCGGGCGCGGCGGGCGGAAGCCGCACTGCCGCCGGATGTGAGATCCGGTTTGTGATCCAGAGCGGCGAAAAGGTGGTGCTACACCTTGCGGCGGATGTGGAAGCGGGGGCAAGCGCACCGGTGGCGTTGTATGACGGTTCTTTTCAGTCCGGCTGGCGTAAGAGTTGCCCGAATCTTTGTGCGCAGGGGACGGAAGTGGTTGTAGAGCGGACCGGATTTGAAAAGCAGATGATGGATGAGGTGGCGGAAGCCAACCCGGACGCCTACCCGTTCTCCGTGCAGGTCATGCGGGTACTTTTGCCGAATGTTCCGGTGCGGATTCTCGGCATTGAGGGAGACTGCCGCCCGCCGAAGCCGCAGGAATTGCCCGCTTGCAAGTGTTTGTGCTACGGCTCATCGATTACAAACGGTTCCCTTGCCGTGGCAAGGCAGAGCAACTATTGCTTCCGTTTGGGCGAGATTCTGGGGTGGGATACGCTGAATCAGGGTTATTCCGGCAGTGCGCGGCTGGAAGATTGCGCGGCGCAGTATCTTGCGCATACGGTGCAGTGGGATGTGGCGACTTTGGAAATGGGGATCAATATGATCGACTTTTTCACCGCGAAAGAATTTGAAACCATTGCGGCGCATTTCGTGGAAACTATCGCGAAAGCCAATCCGCAAAAGCCCATTTATTGTATCGATATGTTTTACAGCCATAACGACTTCCATCATAATCCGCTTGCGCCGGCGTTCCGCCGTGCGGTCAAACGGATTGTGGAAAAGCTGGCAATGCCCAATCTGCATTATATCGACGGTAGACGACTGCTCGGCTCGGTGGAGCATTTAACCGGCGATGTGGTGCATCCGGACGCGGTCGGACACGATCAGATTGCGCGGCGGCTGGCACGGATTCTGAAAGCTGCGCAAAAATCATAAAAAATCATAAAACAGAGGAAACACGCACATCCTTTTCCGAAGAAACGGAATCGGTGTGCGTGCTCGACTTTGTGCGACGGCAGATTATCCGGCAGATGCGATCAGCTCCGAAACGGTAACGAACTGATAGCCTTCCGCAAGTAGCTTGGGCAGAATATCCTGCAAGACCTGTGGAGTGGGGGAATTTTTGCCGATGAAATCGTGAAACAAAATAATATCGCCGCTTTTTAC
>DLLB01000001.1:25603-26258 GCA_002477905.1 Clostridiales bacterium UBA7573
TGTGTCAGCACTTGGTTCTCAATGGTTTTGACCGGTGTATGCGCCCAGTCGCGGGTGTCGATGGTCCACAGAATGACATTGTAATTCATTTCCGCGGCGAGCGCGGCGGTTTCTTTACTGCAGACGCCCTCCGGCGGACGAAACAGGACAGTCCGTTTGCCCGTGATGCTGTAGATCAGCTCCTCCGTCTCCAGCATTTCACTGCGTAATAAGGAGGATTGTGCGCATTGTAGTTTCAGGTGGCTGAATGTGTGATTGCCGACCTCATGTCCTTCCGCAAGCTCCCGTTTTACCAATTCCGGATAAGTCTTTGCATTTTCTCCCACCACAAAGAAGGTGGCGCGGATGTTGTAATGTTTCAGAATATCCAAGATCTGTGCTGTGTAGGATCTATGCGGTCCGTCGTCAAATGTGAGCGCGATCTGCTTTTTTGCGCATCGACAGCAGGAATAGACGTTCGGGTATGCCGCATAAGCCGGAATGGCGCATACCGGCAGGCACAACAGCAAAACAGAAAGCAACAGTGCGCCGCATCGGAATCTTAAGCGCATAATTCCGCAAGCGTACCGAATCGGTACCCCTCCTGCTCCGCATAGGTCAGAAACGCGTCCAGAATTGCCGCATTTGTGGCGGAGGTCGGATGCAAAAGCAGAAC
>DLLB01000009.1:0-32204 GCA_002477905.1 Clostridiales bacterium UBA7573
AAGCGAAGTCGGAAGCTGAAAGGTTTCCGGCTTCCTTTTTTGCGAATTTTGTCGGGAAATGAAAAATAGGCATGCTTTGTTTTCAAGCAGAGTATAGAAAAAGATTTCCAAGGGGAAACATCCATTGGAAGATGGAAATTTGCCTCTGCGGCAGATCAAAAAAACAGTACCCGATATGCCTGTGTGAGAATTAGAAAAGGCAGGCGTAGAAAGTGTACGCCTGCCGATTCTGTTTTGCAATCTGAAAAATCAAATAAAATTTGCGCTGGAATATAGCTTCTTAGAACTGCGTTTTTGTTTTGAAAACAGAAATTTTACAGGATCCGGTTGAGCTTGCGCACAAGCCATGCGACAACACCGGAACCGCCGAGGATCCCCAATGCATACAGAATGGAATATCCGACAGATTGATGATGTACCCGTAAGAAGAAGTACGGACCGTTTATCACTTCAAACAAATTCAGCAGAATCATCACGGCGCCGTATGCGTAAGTCGGAGCGGTTGCCAGCTTGATGGCGTGATGGGGAAGCTTCGGTTTCTTTTCAAAAAGTACGAAAGATGCAAATGCAAAAATAGGGCAGAGGAATCGCTGATAGAGATACGGTGTTTGGAACAGCGCACGGTCATACCCGTCATGCGGACCGAACAGGATCAATGCCACCAGCAGATTGACGACAAGACAACAAGTCGCAATGTACTTGAAGCATTTTACCCACAGCGGAACGTCGGTTTTGCGTTTGGGCAAGGTGCAAATCTGGAAAAATGCCATGGTCGCACAGGCAACGATGGCAAGAATCGCGCTGTCGTTTCCGTAGAACTGGAAAAAGCGTCCACCGCTTCCCTGGGCTTCTGTCAAGGAGAGGATCTCCAAAACGACTACGGCAATGTTCAGCCCGATGGCGAGAAAGATTCCGAATTTTTTTCTGAGCATATGCAGCATAAAATGTCCTCCGTTTATTTTGAATCCGATTACAGCACGCAGTGCGTGCGAACCTGTACTTATTATAACAGACGGATTGGAAAAAGTCAATCTGAAATCCGAACAAAAACCGTGTGCGGCAAAGCACGGAGAAAGAGAGAAAAATGAATGGAAACAGTAGTAAAAATCAGAGCATTCTGCGAGCGTGATCTTCCCGAAATGGCGCGCATTTGGAATGAAGTGGTGCAGGAGGGCACGGCATTTCCGCAAACGGAGCCACTCGACGCATCCACGGCAGGCGACTTTTTTGCAGGTCAGAGCTATTGCGGCGTTGCCGAAACGGCGGCGGGAGAATTGGTGGGGTTGTATATTTTACACCCGAACAATGTCGGCAGATGCGGACATATCTGCAATGCCAGTTATGCGGTGGCAAGCACCATGCGCGGGCATGGTGTCGGCGCACTTTTGGTACGCGACTGCATGGAACAGGCGCATCGGATTGGCTTTCGGATTTTACAGTTCAATGCTGTCGTGAAAACCAATCTCCGTGCAAGAAGCCTGTATGAAAAACTCGGATTCCACTTGATCGGAACGGTAGAAGGCGGATTCCGGATGGATGACGGGCAATATGCAGATATTTGCCTGTATTATGTAAACGTCTGAAGCGAAAACCTTGATGCGATTGCAGAGGAAAAACGGTCGGGTGCGGGCTGAAATAGAAAAGGCGCTTTTCAAAGCGCCTTTTTGTTTTTTGATTCTGTTACGAGAGAACCGCACGATCGTTTGCAAATTCATCGCCGCTTGCCTTGGTGAAAAGCGCAAGCAGATCCGGCACGGTCAGTTTCTGCTTTTCTTCTCCGGAAAGATCCAGAATCACTTGCCCTTCGTGCATCATAATCAGGCGGTTGCCATATCGGATGGCGTCTTTCATGTTGTGGGTAATCATGAGGGTGGTCAGGCGTTGTTCTTTTACAATCCGGTCGGTGATCTCCATCACTTTGGCGGCGGTTTTGGGATCCAGCGCTGCGGTGTGCTCATCCAATAGAAGGAGTTTCGGCTTTTGCAAGGTCGCCATGAGCAAGGTCAGCGCCTGCCGTTGCCCGCCGGACAGCACCCCCACCTTGGTGGAAAGCCGGTCCTCCAGACCAAGCCCCAGTTCTGCAAGCAAGGGACGGTATTCCTCCCGCTCCCGTTTGGTAATGCCGGGGCACAGGGTACGACGCTTGCCGCGTCGCTGTGCCAACGCCAGATTTTCGTCAATGCGCATCCCTGCGGCAGTACCCGCCATCGGATCCTGATAGACTCTGCCGAGATATTTTGCGCGCTTGTGCTCTGAAAAGCCGGATACATCCATGCCGTCAAGCAAGATCTGTCCGGCGTCGGGGAACCATGCTCCGCAAATGGCATTCTGCATGGTGGATTTCCCTGCGCCGTTGCCGCCGATGACGGTGACGAAATCCCCGTCATGGAGTACAAGCGACAGATCGCGTAGCGCCACTTTTTCATCCGGCGTTCCCCGGTTGAAGATTTTTGTGATATGACGCAGTTCAAGCATGAGAATTGCCCCCTTTCCGGATACTGTTGCGAACGGTAATCCGTTCTTTTACATAAGGAATGCCTAAGAAAATTGTTACGACAATGGCAGAGAACATTTTCAGAAGGTCGGGATCCAATCCAAGGAAAATGACGGTTTGGTAAACCACATAGTACAGTACGGCGCCGAGCGCGACTGCCGCCAGCTTGACCGCGAAGTTTTTGGCGATCCGGCGAAGCACCGCTTCCCCGATGACGACTGCCGCCAGCCCGATCACGACCGCGCCTCTGCCCATGTTGACATCGGCAAAGCCCTGATACTGGCATAACAGTGCGCCGCACAGCGCAACCACGCCGTTGGAGATTGCCAACCCGACGATCGTGGTGAAACCGGTGTTGATCCCCTGTGCCCGACTCATGACGGGATTACATCCGGTCGCGCGGATCGAACAACCAAGCTCCGTGCCGAACAGCAGATACAGCAATCCGATCAGCACCGCAACCACAGCGGCACTGAACAGAATTGCTGTCGGTACATGCAATTGCGAGAGCAGTACCGGAAAATTGCGCGCGGGCAATGCCTGATTGGCTTTGCCGAGAATCTTCAGATTGACCGACCATAAAATCATCTGACACAGAATGCCGGCAAGAATGGCGGGAATATGCAGAAACACATGCAAAAGACCGGTCAAGGTCCCCGCGAGAATGCCCGCGCCGACCGCGCATAACATAGCGATCCAGGGGTTTACACCGGAGAGCATCAGCATGGTGCAGACTGCGGCACCGGTGCAGATACTGCCGTCCACGGTCAGGTCCGCAATATTCAGAATCTTATAAGTGAGATAGACGCCGATGGCAAGGACGGCGAAAACCAGTCCTTGGGCAACCGCCCCTTCTAATGCTTCCAGTAAATTTGTCATAACCTTTCTATCCTTTCCGGCATGGGAGATTTGGGATGCTTACAGTGCTTCATAGCCTTCCGGCACAGTCACGCCCAGTTCTTCACAGATGGTCTTGTTGTATTTTTTCTTTGCAGCGGCATAAGCGATCGGCATGGTGGCAATATCGGCTTTGCCGCGCAGAATGTCTGCCGCCATTTCGCCGGTCTTGTAGCCGAGATCATAGTAGCTGATGGAAAGCGTCGCCACGCCGCACCCGTTGCAGATGCCGGCTTCTCCGGCGATGACGGGGACTTTTTTCGGACGGACAATATTTCCGATGGTTTCCACGCAGGTTGCCGCCGTGTTGTCGGTGGGGATATACAATACGTCGCTTTCGGATGCCGCCGTGGTCGTGACGCTGGCAACGTCATTGGTGTCGGTGAAAGCATAGCGGGTGACGGTCAGCCCCTTGGCTTTCAGGTAATCTTCTACGACCTTGACCTGGTATTCGGAATTGGCTTCTGCAGAACAGTAAAGCAGACCGACCTTTTTGGCATCCGGGAACAATTCGGAGATCATATCCGCCTGCTCGGTGAGCGGCGCAAGATCGGAAGTACCGGATACGTTCCCACCAACGGTGCCGTTAAAATCTTTCAGATTCAGCGCGACACCATATTCGGTGACGGAAGTGCCGAGGATCGGGATGGTCATGGTGGCGTTGTATGCCGCCTGTAAAGCCGGCGTGGCGTTTGCCATGATCAGATCCACTTTCTTTGCGACAAAGGAGTTGACGATGGTACTGCACATCTGGCTGTCGCCTGCGGCGTTCTGTACATCGAATACCACTTTATCTTCTCCTAAAATGGCTTTCAGCGCGTCCTGAAATCCTTTGGTTGCCGCGTCCAGCGCTTCGTGCGGTGCCAACTGGACGATGCCGACCGTGTAAACCTTATCCGGATCGGGATCCGGCGTGTCTCCGCAGGAGAACAGCGGCAGACAGACGCAAAGGGCAAGGGCGAGTACAAGCAGGGATTTTAGCAGGGAATGTGTGGAATGCTTTTTCATGATGGTTTCCTCCGTTTTCTTTTTTATATTTTGGATGTCTTGTGGATGGGGAATTTCGCGAAAAAGAAGATCTGGTTTGCGCCTCCTTTGCGGAGCACATTTGGAACAAATCCATACGAAAAACAGAAAAGAGCCGCATGGATTTGTGATCCATACGGCTCTTGGTGTGTTTGATCTACGGAAAACCGATCAACTTACGCGCCCCGTTTTTTTGCATCACAAATCGCTTTTACTTTGTTCGTAAAGTAAAAGTAATAAGAGTATGCAAATGCAAAACGAACGGCTTTCATCAGTACGTTGATCTCCTTTCCGGAATTTTTTCTACAGTATAGCACCGGTTTTCGGATTTGTCAAGCGGGAATTTGCGGAAAATAAGACAAATCCGCAAAGTTTGTGTAAAAAAGCGAAAACCGAGCAAATCGGTAGGCGTTTTCTTGTGCGATTTGAAGACGTTTTCAGCCGGAGCCTGCCCATTTTGCTCCCTGCATGGAGTTTCGCCGTCCAAGCTCCCGGTCGATCTCGTTGAGAAACGCCCGCTTGTCCCGACACCATAACGGGGCGATCAGCGCCGCCGCGCCGCTGTCTGCGGACAGCCGCCCGATGACGGTATCCGGCGGAAGAAGCTCCAATTCGTCACAGAGCAAAGCGACGGCTTCCTCTCTTGACAGAACCGATAATTTTCCCTGCGCATACCCTTTTGCAAGCGGCGTGCCGCGCAGAATATTCAGAATGTGCAGTTTTACGGCATGCGGGCGCAGCGCGGCAACGCGCCGGACGTTTTCCAGCATCCTGTCCCGATTTTCTCCCGGCAACCCATTTAACAGATGCACACACACCCGCAGTCCCTCCAAGCGTGCGTAAGCGTCCAGAAATTCCGCATAGGTGTGCCCGCGTCCGACGCGTCGCGCGGTATCGTCAAAGGTGGTCTGCAACCCCAGTTCCACGGTGAGATGGGTGCGGCAGGACAATTCCCGCAGATAGGCAATCACGTCGTTTGGCAGTGCGTCCGCCCGTGTGGCAATGGATAATCCGACGATCTGCGGCTGTGCCAACGCTTCTTCATAATACGTTTGTAATACCGGGAGCGGCGCGTAGGTATTGGTGAACGCCTGAAAGTATGCAAGGTACCGTTCACAGTGCCATTTGGAGGAAAGGATTGTTTTCTGACGTGCGATCTGCGCGGCGATACTGCCGCCTGCGGTGAAATCGCCGCTTCCGCGGCCGGAACAGAACGTACAGCCGCCTGTGCCGCGGCTTCCGTCACGGTTCGGACAGGTGAAGCCCGCGTCAAGGGCGAGCTTCGCGCATTTGCCGCCGAAGGTCCGCTTTAAATAATCGGAATACGCATAATACCGATGTGCGGAATGGGAAGCGGGGAGTGGATGTTCCATAGTGCCTCCAAAGGTCGGAAAAGATGGATTCAGTATAGCATACGACATCGGAAAATGCAATTCCTGCGGCGATTTTTTTGCAAAAAATGCGGTTTTTCCGTGCGCGGCATAATTTTTTTGAAAAAATACTTGACAAATCAAAAGAAATGTGCTAATATAGTAAAGCAAAGTTTGCGGGTGTTGTTCAATGGTAGAATTCCAGCCTTCCAAGCTGGCTGCGTGGGTTCGATTCCCATCACCCGCTCCACACGCCACGGACGCCGGTTTTTCCGGCGTCCGCTTGGTACAAATTTCCCAATGATTTGTACCCTTAGCTCAGTTGGATAGAGCAACTGCCTTCTAAGCAGTAGGTCGAGGGTTCGAATCCCCCAGGGTACGCCAAAGTCGGATGTTTGGCTTACGGTCACGGCAATCGCTGTGGGGGAAACGTAGTCGGGATCCGATATGGTGGGCGTAGCTCAGTTGGTTAGAGCGCCAGGTTGTGGCCCTGGAGGTCGTGGGTTCGACTCCCATCGCTCACCCCATAAGAAAAAAGCACTTGCAAGGCAAGTGCTTTTTTTACACGTTTCCGACCGCGTCGGCAGTTCGGTTTGTCCGGCGCAAGAAAGATTTCGGGGAGGGAGTATCCATGCAGTTCTTTTCGTTTCAGATTCATCGTTTGCGTGCAAACGGCTTGGAATATGCGGGTTTTTATCTGGATCGCCCCGCAGGAAGCGGGGATTATCTGTATCTGCAATTCAAAAGCAATGGCGCCGTGCGTATCTTTGATACCGTTTATTCCGTGCACAATGGGGACTGTCTAATCCTATCTCCGCATACGCCGAGCACTCTGCAAGCCACGGAGCCGGAGTTTTGCCATGACTGGGTGCATTTTACCGTGCCGCCCGCAGAAGCGGACGCGTTTGCCACTTGTGGTCTGCCGTTTGATCGGGTGTTCCATCCACAGGACAGCGCACTGCTTTCCCGCATTGTGCGCGCGATGCATGAGGAATTTGTCAATGCGGGAATCGGATATGAGGTGTTGCTTTTGTGCGGCTTGCAGGAGCTTCTGATCCGGATCCTGCGCGATCTTACGGACAGCCGCACGCTATCCCATCACATGCTACGCGTTCGGAGCGCGTTTTCCGCATTGCGCAGTGAACTGTACACCGGCAAATATTTGCAGGAGGATGTTCCCGACCTTGCCGAACGGCTTTGCTTTTCCCGCTCCCGATTTACGGAGCTTTACCGGATGTTTTTCGGCGTTTCCCCGAAAGCCGATCTTTCCCGTGCGCGTTTTGCCCGCGCCAAGGAACTGCTGACCGATACGGATCTGAAACTTTCGGAAGTTGCGGCATTGTGCGGATACAGCAGCGAATATCACCTGTTGTATCAGTTCCGCGCGCTTGCCGGTATGACACCCGGTGCCTATCGGGAACGGAATGCCCATCCGAACACATAAAGGCGTTGCCTGTGAAAATCGCAACATTTTTACAGTTTTTCAGTGAATTTTTTGTGAAAAGTATAGACTGCTTGCGAAAAATATGCTATTCTTTGTATAGAAAAGCAAGGAAACGCGATGTATATAAAAGTAGCAATGTGGAAAAGTTACGAAACGGTTTCGTAAGCGAACCACTTGACTTTCCCAAGGCAAAAATGTTAGAATGAATCTAAGGAAAACATTCTGTTTATCAGGAGGGATTTTATGAAACGATTCACAAGAATTCTTGGTCTTGTGCTCGCCTTGCTCACGGTATGCAGCCTTTGCACCTTATTTGTAGCATGCGGCGACGATCCGGCGCCGGCGCCGGACGACGGCGACAAAAGCGAGAATTTGCTCGATGTCACCAAATACAGCGGCAGAACCTGCAGAATCTGGATCCGCAAAGGCTTTGTCGATCCGATTTGGGTGGAAGAAGCTGGTGTGTCCAACACCAGCCGCGCTACCAGAAAGCGCATTGAAGCGATCAAAGACAAGACCGGTATCCAAATTGAAGCGATCGAATCACAGACCAGCGCGACTGACTATGACGCTAAAAACGGGGATACCGCGGTGCTGGATGCCATGATGAAGGCAAACGATCCGGAAACCACGCCGGATATTCTCATGCCCGGCGGCGTGTCCGCCTGCACCCTTGCGGCAATGGGCTACTTCATTGACTTGGACTCGGACAAAGCGCCGTATATCGACTTGACGCACCCCGGCTGGCAGTCGCAGGCAAACGACGCGCTTTCTATCTGCGGCACTTACTATACCGTTTCCGGTATGTTCTCCACCCGTGGATTTGCTTCCGTTGCCTGCATCGCGTTCAACAAGAAATATCTTGGCGAATTGCCGGAATTTCCGAGCGTAGAGGGCGACAACGAAACCAATGACCTGCAGTTTAAGAAGCTGTACGATCTTGCAAAGGAAGGCAGCGGCACGACCGGCGGCTGGACCTATCCGAAGATGATCAGCTATATTGCAAAGTCTTATAAAGACGCGGATGCGGACGGTAAGAAATCGGGCGGCGATGAATATGGCTATGTATATTCGATCAACAACGCTTACGCGGTGCATCTTGCGTGCGGTATCCACTATGTACAGCCGAACGAATTCGGTATGCCGGAGGTCGTTGCCAATACGCCGGCAGTGTTGGATGTGCTGAACTGGTTGCAGGATAATATCCAGCGGCAGGATTACAGCTACGGCGCACAGGATGGGGAGGACGTACACTCGATCTTCTGGAATACGGAAATCGGTGCGGTCGAAAGTATGTCGAAAATCGACGATTTCAGCTTCGGAATCCTGCCGATGCCGAAATTCAATGACGCGCAGGAAAACTACTGCGGATTTGCCCATGCATGGAGTACCATTCTTGCCGCAATTCCGGCATGCGCAAAAGATACGGAATTCAGTTCTTTCTGCCTGCAGCTGATTACCGAAATGGGCTATACCCCTTGGGCTGAGGGCGTTACCACGCTGTATGATGCATATATCACCGACTCCTTGTACGGTCGGTTTGCCCCGTCGGATCTGGATAAAGAGATGTTTGACATTATTCTGCCGTCCTTGGTGTATGATATGTCTGACTTCTACCGTGGATGGAGAGCTGCCAACAATGATACACTGGCAAACCTGATCCGCAATGCGTTCAACAGCGGCAACGCGGACTTCAACTCTACGGTGAGCAGTGTTGCCGATGCGTATGCGCTTCATATTCGGGAGACTTTGGAGAATCTCGGCTTGATCCGTCACGAATAAGTTTCTGTTTCCTCTGTTTTTGCAGCCGCCGTTCCATATGGAACGGCGGCTTTTTTGTGTTTTGCGCGGACCGGAAGAAATGCATAATTTGCAGTTTTTACATATATGTAGAAGGATGTAGAAGCGATTCCCAAAAATCTGTACAAAAAATCGGGTATGAAATTGTAAAAATAATAGAAAATAGAAAAAACAGACGCTTTTTCAAAGGGAAGTGCTTGACTTTTGGGGTGGTTTTTGATAGGATAGTATCAAACAGCGGGGGAAAACCCTGCCGTATCGTTTTAGGAGGAAATTATGAAACGATTCACAAGAATTTTGGGACTCGTTTTGGCACTGCTGACAGTATGCAGTCTTTGCACACTGTTTGTCGCATGCGGAGACGATCCCACACCGACACCCGGACCGAGCGAGGATGACACGGAAAAACTGTTGGACATCACCAAATACAGCGGCAGAACCTGCAGGATCTGGATCCGCAAGGGCTTTGTGGCTCCGATTTGGGTGGAGGAAGCCGGCGTTTCCAACACAAGCCGTGCTACCAGAAAACGCATTGAAGCAATTCAAGACAAGACCGGTATCAAAATTGAGCCCATTGAATCCTCGACTGTTGCGACTGTCTATGAGGGTGCCGGTGGGGACACTTTTGTATTGGATGCCATGATGAAAGCAAACGATCCGGAACAAACACCGGACATTCTGATGCCCGGCGGCGTGTCCGCCTGCACGCTTGCTTCCATGGGCTACTTCATTGACTTAGACTCGGACAAAGCGCCGTATATCGATTTAACGCACCCCGGCTGGCAGTCGCAGGCAAACGACGCACTTTCTATCTGCGGTACCTACTATACCGTTTCCGGTATGTTCTCCACCCGTGGATTTGAGTCGGTTGGTTGCATGTACTTTAATAAAGATTTGCTCGGTACGTTGCCGGCGTTCCCGACGGTGGAAGGCGACAATGAAACCAGAGATAAGCAGTTTGCAAGCCTGTACGAGCTTGCAAAAGAAGGCAACAACGCCAAAGGCGGCTGGACCTTCCCGAAAATGCTCAGCTATGTTTCCCAGTATTATGTGGATGACGACGGCAAAGCGGGCAAAACCGAAGGCGATACGTTTGGCTATACCTATTCGATCAACAACGCCTATGCGACGCATCTTGCCTGCGGCATTCATTATGTAGAGCAGGATGAAAACGGCATCCCGAAAGTCGTTGCCAACACGGAGCAGGTTTTGGATGTGCTGGAGTGGTTGCGCGCCAATATTCAGCAGAAGGATTTTGCATGGGGCGGTGCGGACAATTACGCCGGATTCCGCGGCGGTAAGGTTGTGTTCGCCAACGGCGAAGTCGGGAACCTTTCCGGTCATTCTGCGGTAGAAAACTTTAATTTTGGTGTATTGCCGATGCCGAAATTCAACGACGCACAGGAAAACTACTGCGGCTTTGCACACGCATGGAGCACTTTGCTTGCCGCGATTCCGGCTTGCGCAAAAGATACGGAATTCAGTTCTTTCTGCTTGCAGCTGATTACGGAAATGGGCTACACCCCATGGGCGGATGGCATCACCACGTTGTACGACGCGTATGTCACCGACTCTTTGATCGGACGTTATGCGCCGTCTGATTATGATATTGAAATGTTGCAGATCGTATTGCCGTCTCTGGTGTACGATATGTCCGACTTCTACTATGGTTGGAGAGCCAGCGGACAGTCCACCCTTGCCAACATGATGCGGAACGCGTTCAACAACGGCAGTGCAGACTTCAAGTCTACGGCGGATTCCGTGGCAGATGCTTATGCAACCAATATCCTGCAGACGCTGGAAAAACTTGGACTGATCCGGCACGAATAATTGAAAAATTCACAAAATGCACACACTCTATCAGGGTGTGTGCATTTTTTATAGGGGGGATTCTTGAAAACTGCACAAAAACACAGTATAAAAATTGTGAGATTGATAGAAAATTACGGAGGGCGACGACTTTTTAGGGGGATAATCTTGACTTTTTTCCGTTTTTTCAGTATAATAAGAATATCAATCAGCAGGGAAAGCCCTGCGGCTCTATTTTTTAGGAGGAAAATTATGAAACGATTCACAAGAATTCTTGGTCTTGTGCTTGCCTTGCTCACGGTGTGCAGCCTTTGCACCTTGTTCGTGGCATGCGGCGACGATCCGGCGCCGGCGCCGAATGGCGGCGAGGACAGCGACAATCTGCTGGATGTGACCAAGTTCAGCGGCAGAACGTGCAGAATCTGGATCCGGAAAGGCTTTGTCGATCCGATTTGGGTGGAAGAAGCCGGTGTGTCCAACACCAGCCGCGCTACCAGAAAACGCATTGAAGCAATTCAAGACAAGACCGGTATCAAAATTGAAGCGATTGAATCGCAGACCAACGCGACCGACTATGATGGCGCAAACGGCGACACTGCGGTGCTGAACGCGATGCTGAAGGCAAACGATCCGGAAACCACACCGGATATTCTGATGCCCGGCGGTGTGTCCGCCTGCACGTTGGCAGGTATGGGCTACTTCATCGACCTGGACTCTGATCTGGCACCGTATATCGACTTGACGCATCCCGGCTGGCAGTCGCAGGCAAACGACGCACTCTCTATCTGCGGCACTTACTATACCGTTTCCGGTATGTTCTCCATCCGTGGATTTGAGTCTGTTGCTTGCATGTACTTCAACAAGGACTTGGTAGCGACGTTGCCGGAATTCCCGACTGTGGAAGGCGACAATGAAACCAGAGATAAGCAGTTCCAGAAACTGTACGACCTTGCAAGAGAAGGCAACGGCAATGAGGGCGGTTGGACTTTCCCGCAGATGCTCAGCTATGCTTCTCAGTATGGCGCGGATGATGACGGTACTCCCGGTAAATCCGATGGCGATACGTTCGGTTATTCTTATTCTTACAACAATGCCTATGCAACACAGCTTGCGTGCGGTATCCATTTTTTACAGCAGAACGAATACGGCGTTCCGGAAGTAGTTTCCAACAAGCAGGACGTATATGACGTGCTGGTTTGGTTGGTAGAGAATGTGCAGAAGAAAGATTATTGCTGGGCTGGCGCGGATGCTTATGGTGGTTTCAGCAACGGAAAGGTCATGTTCACCAATGCAGAAGTTGGCAACCTTTCCGGCTACTCTGCAAAAGATAACTTCAACTTTGGTGTGTTGCCGATGCCGAAGTACAACGATAAGCAACTCAATTACTGCGGCTTTGCACACGCATGGAGCACCATTCTTGCTGCAATCCCGACTTGCGCACAGGATACCGAATTCAGTTCTTTCTGCCTGCAGCTCCTGACGGAAATGGGCTATACCCCTTGGGCTGAGGGCGTTACTACGCTGTATGACGCATATGTCACCGACTCTGTGTACGGTCGTTATGCGCCGTCCGATCTGGATACGGAAATGTTAAAGATCGTGTTGCCGTCTCTGGTATACGATATGTCCGACTTCTATCGCGGATGGAAAGCAAACGGCAGCGATACGCTTGCAAACATGATGAGAAACGTGTTCAACAGAGGCGAAACAAGCTTTATGTCCGAAACGGATAAAGTGGCAACCGCATATGAAACCAATATCTACACGACGTTGGTAGCACTTGGATTGATTAGAGAAGAATAACCCTAAACTGTTTTTTTGCAAGATACTTCCTTTCTACTTGCAAAGGCAGAGACGAGCTTCGGCTCGTCTCTGTTTTTTTCGGAAAAAGCAACCGTTCCTACAAGGGATAGGGCAGTCGGCACGGTCGTGCGACTGCTTTGAAAATGGAAAAACGAAGAAAAGAAAAATTCCGCATATCCGATTGGATATGCGGAATTTGTTTTGATTTGTGAAAAAATTATTTGACGATCTCGCCCATGCATTTTCCGAATGCGCAAGCGGCATTGGATTCGTCGGTATCAATATGCATTGCCAACGCATAGGAGGGGCTGACGCGTACCACGACGTCGCCGTAGATGGTGGCGCGCTCCGCGGATTGAATGCGGACGTTGACAATTTCCTTGTCTTTGACGCCAAAAGCTTCTGCGTCAGCAGGCGTCATGTGGATGTGCCGTTTTGCGGCAATGACGCCCTCGGCAAGCGCAATCTCTCCGCAGGGACCAACCAACTTGCAGGCGCCGCTTCCGGCAGTGTCGCCGCTTTCGCGCACCGGTGCATTGACGCCGAGCGTCCGCGCGTCGGTCAGGGAAACTTCCACCTGATCGGCTTTGCGAGTAGGACCTAATACGATGACATTTTTGATCTCGTTTTTCGGACCGACGATGGTCAGCCGTTCTTCGCAGGCATACTGTCCGGGCTGGCTCAGGTCCTTTTTCTTGGTCAGGGTTGCGCCCTTGCCGAATAAGATTTCTACGCTTGCGTCGGTTAAGTGAATGTGTCTTGCGGATGTTTCTACGATAAATTCCATTTCTTTTCACCTTCGTATAAAAACTTGAAAGAATTCCCATACTATTTGGACGATCCTCGCACAGGATTCTATCTCTATCAGGTATTATACTCTATTTACAGGACAATGTAAAGAGTTTTTTGTGAAAAAGCGGGAAATGGAGGAAGATTTTTATGCAAAATCAGGAGAAAGAGACGCCGGATCTTTCGGAGGACGTGGAGGTCGTGCTCTCACGGGCGCAAAATGTACGGGATTTCGGCGCGGTGGAGGCAGATCGGGACGGGTGCAGAATTTATTGTATGACCGTGATCGGACAGGTAGAGGGGCACTATCTTGCGGATTCTACGCAGAAAACGACCAAGTATGAGCATTTGATGCCGCTGTTATTCTCCGTCGAGGAGAGTGCGGAAATTGACGGGTTATTGGTTCTGCTCAATACCGTCGGCGGCGATGTGGAAGCGGGACTGGCGATTGCGGAATTGATCGCGGGTATGCGCAAACCGACGGTATCCCTGGTCTTAGGCGGCGGGCATTCGATCGGTGTGCCGCTTGCGGTCAGCGCGAAGCGCTCTTTTATCGTGCCGAGTGCGAGTATGACGCTCCATCCGGTGCGGATGAACGGCTTGGTGATCGGTGCGCCGCAGACGTATGCCTATTTTGAGCAGATGCAGGCGCGGATCTGCCGTTTTGTTGCGTCGCATTCGCAGATTACGGAGGATGCGCTTCGCCGTCTGATGATGCGCACGGATGAAATTGCGACGGATATGGGCACGATCCTCGGCGGAGAAGAAGCGGTGCGCGCGGGAATCATAGATCGCGTGGGCGGTCTTGCGGACGCCATCGCCGCGCTCCGCGAGATGGCAAAGGACGCAAAAGGCACAGCGTGAAGGAGATTCTGCATGGCGGATTCTTTTCGGAAGATTTTCGCGGGGGATTTCCAAAGGGGGCGCCTTTCGAAACAGGCGCCCCCTTGACGGAAACTTCAGTTTTTTTGTTGGAGTGCGGCGGCAACGAAGCCTTTGAACAACGGATGCGGCTTGTTCGGGCGGGATTTGAATTCCGGATGATACTGCACGCCGACGTAGAACGGGCGGTCGGAAAGCTCAACGGTTTCCACCAAACGTCCGTCCGGAGACAATCCGGAGAGCGTCAGTCCGGCATGGGTGAGCGCGTCGCGATAAGCGTTGTTGAATTCATACCGGTGACGGTGACGTTCCGTGATCTCGTTGGTGCCATAGCACCGCTCCATGGTGGTGTTGCTTTGAATTTTGCAGGGGTACGCGCCGAGCCGGAGCGTGCCGCCCTTGTCAATATCTTCGCTTTGTCCCGGCATGAAATCAATCACCTTGTGCGGGCAAAGCTCGTCAAATTCGCCGGAATGTGCGTCCGGAATTCCCGCAACGTGACGGGCGTACTCAATGACGGCGATCTGCATGCCGAGGCAAATGCCGAAATACGGTTTTCCGTGTTCCCGCGCATATTTTGCGGCGAGGATCATGCCGTCGATGCCGCGACTGCCGAATCCGCCCGGTACCAGAATCCCATCCACCGCGCGGAGCGTTTCGTCCACGTTCTGCTCGGTCAAGGATTCGGAATCGATCCATTGGATTTTCACCTCCGCGCTCAGCGCGTAGCCGGCATGGTGCAATGCTTCCGCGACGGACAGATACGCGTCATGCAGTTGTACATATTTCCCGACCAGCCCGATGGTGACTTCCGTGTGGCGTTTCTGGATGCTCTCGACCATTGCAGTCCACTCGGCAAGGTCGGGCGCGGGGGCGTCAATGCCAAGTTCCCGACAAACCACGGAGGAGAAGTTTGCCTTTTCCAACATGAGCGGTGCCGCATACAGGCACGGAAGCGTGAGATTTTCGATCACACAGTCCGGTTTGACGTTGCAGAACAGGGAGATTTTTTTGAAAATCGAGTCCTCTAACGGCTCGTCACAGCGTAAAACAATCAGATTCGGATTGATGCCCATGCCTTGCAGTTCCTTGACGGAGTGTTGTGTCGGCTTGGACTTGTGCTCGTCGGAACCGCGCAAAAACGGAACCAGCGTGACATGGATAAAGAGACTGTTTTCCCGCCCGACCTCTAAAGAAATCTGCCGGACGGCTTCCAGAAACGGTTGCGATTCCATATCGCCGATGGTGCCGCCGATCTCGGTAATCACGACGTCCGCGTCGGTCTGCTTGCCCACGCGGTAAACGAAATCCTTGATCTCGTTGGTGATATGCGGGATGACCTGCACCGTAGAGCCGAGATATTCGCCGCGGCGTTCTTTGTTCAAGACATTCCAATAGACTTTGCCGGTGGTGAGATTGGAGTATTTGTTCAGATCTTCGTCGATAAACCGCTCATAGTGACCGAGATCCAGGTCGGTTTCCGCCCCGTCCTCCGTCACGTAGACCTCGCCGTGCTGATAGGGACTCATGGTGCCGGGATCCACATTGATATACGGATCCAGTTTTTGCGCGGCGACCTTCAGTCCGCGGGATTTCAGCAATCTGCCGAGGGATGCCGCGGTGATGCCTTTGCCGAGTCCGGATACAACGCCGCCGGTCACAAAAATGTACTTTGTCATGATACGCCTCCGTTATTGATAGGTAGATAATAGATTTTCCGCAATTTTGCGTTTGGACACACAGCGGTCCATCGCCTGTTTTTCAATGTAGCGATGGGCTTCCTGTTCTGTCATTTTCAGTTGTTCGATCAGGATCCACTTGGCACGGTTGACCAAGCGGATTTCCTCCATTTTTTCTTCCATGGAGGCGGTTTTGCGCTCCATTCGGCGCAGACGTTCGCGCGTTGCGCATAAAAGCTGGAGAGCTTGTGCCAAAACCTGTGGCGAGGTGGGCTTGGAAAGCGTCAGAATGCCATACGGCGTAACGCGCGCGCTGATGTCCGGATAATGTTCGTTTTTGACGAGAAGCAACACGCCGGCCGCGCTGTTTTCACAGGCGTCCAGTGCCAGCCGCGTTCCGAAATCATCCGGCAGCGGGGTATTGACGATGACAAGATCAAAGCAAGCCTCCAGCGCCCGCCGTCGTGCGCTTGCCGCGTCCGGAGCGGTTACAATGGGGGCATACTGCGTTTCCGGAAGCAGGCGCAGGAGGGATTCGTTCAGTTTTTCGGATACGGACGCAAGCAGAACGCTGTAACGGTGTTCGGTGAGCTCCACCTTGTTTCCCTCCTACGCAAGAATTTGAGATTTCAGCAGGTATACGGGGCAATCAGTGCCGATGGCAGGACAGACCGGATAAAATCGCTGTTTCGCGCGATTTTCTTGGCTTCCGCAAGATCTTTGGGAAGCATGGGACAATCCGCGACGACCGCGGACTCCGCTTCATACAGGTTGCAATCCAGACTTTCGGGCAAGGGAAGCTTTTGCCGAATCCCCGCAAGTCCCGCCTCGATTAACAGCGTGTAAGCAAGATACGGGTTGCACAGGGGATCGGGCGAACGAAGCTCCGCACGCTTGTATTCGCCCTCTGCCGCCGGAATGCGGATGAGCTGAGAGCGGTTTTCTTTTGACCAACTGATATATTTCGGCGCTTTTTTCTGTCCAAAGCGCACATAAGAATCCGCTGTTGTGTTGAGAAATGCCGTCATCTCCGGAATATAGTTCAGAATCCCCGCGATGATCTGCGGCATGGGATCGGTTGAGTCCGTGCTTTTTGCGGAAAAATTGATGTGCATGCCGTTTCCGGCGTGATCCGGAAGCGGCTTTGGCGTAAAATCGGCGTACAGTCCGTTGCGGGCGGCAATGGTGCGCACGACCGCACAGAACGTGATTGCCTGATCCGCCGCAAGCAGAGGATCTGCAAAATGAAAATCAATTTCATTTTGTCCGGGACCTTCTTCATGGTGAGAGCTTTCCGGCTTGATGCCCATTTGCTCTAATGTCAGGCAGATTTCCCGCCGCACATTTTCCCCCTTGTCCTCCGGTGCAATGTCCATATATCCCGCATGATCGTAGGGGATCTTGGTGGGAGCGCCGTGCTCGTCCTGGCAGAACAGATAGAATTCCATTTCCGAGCCGAAATGAAAGGTAATGCCTGCCTGCGCCGCTTTTTCCACCGCGCGGCGCAGGCATGAACGGGTGTCCGCTTCAAACGGCTTCCCGTCCGGATAGGTGACGGCGCAGAACATCCGCACCACCTTGCCGTGATCCGGTCGCCAGGGCAGGACGGAGATGGTGGAGGGATCGGGATGTAAAAACAGATCGGAGCGCACTGCGCCGCCGAATCCCGCAATTGCGGAAGCGTCAATGGCGATCCCGTGGCAAAAAGCCCGACGCAGTTCCTGCGGCATGATGGAAATATTTTTTTGTTTGCCGTAAATATCGCAAAAAGCCATCCGGATGAATTTGACATCCTCCTCCGCAATATACTGCATGACTTCCTCTTTGGAATACTGCATATCTGTTTCCGCCTTTCTTCAGTTTGCAACGTACATTTGCCGATAGGGATTTGCGCTGTCCGGGGAGATCACCGTATAGGGCGCATGCAAAAGCGCGTCCGGCTGCAATCCGAACAGTGCGCAGAATGTGTCTAAACAGGGCTTGATCTGTGCAAGATCCGCTTCGGTTGCCGCCTGTGCCTTTGTCTGATGCGGGAAGTGGATTTGGGACAGATCTCCGCGCAAGATCATCTTCCCGCCGTGCATGCCGGTACAGGGGAAATTGCCGACGATCGGTTTCCCGTCGGTATGCAAGCCCAAAACCAGAATCAGCCCGCCTGCCTGATATTCTCCGAGAAAGCTGCCGGCTCTGCCGCCGATCACAAGGACCGGTTGTTTTTCTTCATAGGCTTTCATGTGGATTCCCGCACGATAGCCCGCGTTCCCGCGGATATAGATCGCGCCGCCGCGCATGGCATAACCCGCCGCGTCTCCGACGTCACCGTAAACGGCGATGCGCCCGTCGTTCATTGTATCTCCCAGCGCGTCCTGTGCGTTGCCGTAAACGGTGATCTCGGAATCCCCAAGATATGCGCCGAGCGCGTTCCCCGGTACGCCGTGGATGGTGATCCGTTTGCCGCTCATGCCCGCGCCGATAAATCGCTGTCCCAAGCAACCGGTGATTTCGCAGTCTGCTCCTCCTGCGCGGATCTGTCGATTGAGCGCGGAAAAGTTCAGATTGCCTGCATCTATCACCATTATAACACACCTCCCAACATTTTTCTACGTTTTTTTTCACAAAATCCGGATAAAAACGGGATTTTTTTCATACTTTCAAAATCCACTTCCGAAAGCGGGGTTTGTTTGCGGATGAGATCGGTATAGATGCCGGCGCGCACGGTGTTGCCGATCAACAGAAATCCAACCAACCGACCGTCTTTGACGTACAGCTTTTTGAGCGCGTCGCCGTTCGTTTCCTCATACACCGTTCCCCCGTGCGCCGGATCGGGGCGGCTGCCTGCTGTCATCAAGTGTAGCCCGAAAAATCCGATGGAATTCATGGGGATTGCCTGATCGAACGCTTCTTTGCCGCCAGCCAGATTGACGCCTGCCGCATGTCCTTGCAGGTAGGCGTTGGGGAGCAATGCCATGATTTTGACGCTTCCGTCCGAGATGTCCTGTGTTTCTGTGCAGTCTCCGGCGGCGTAGATTCCTGCAAGGGAGGTTTCGGATTGGGCATTGACTGTGATACCGCGCCCGATCTTTGCGCCGGCGTCTTTTAACAATTCCACATTCGGACGCACCCCGACGGCAAGCACCAAGACGTCAAAGTCCAAGACCGCGCCGCTTTTCAGCGTTGCAGTGTGGGGACTAAAGCGCGCCACGCTGTCCTGCAAGAAAAAGCGGATGCCGTGCGCACGCAGATGCGCCTCCACGCGCGCCGCGCTCGGCACGTCCAGAATACTGGACAAAATATGATCGGCAAGATCGCATACCGTGATTTCCTTGACGCGTGCATGTAATCCCTCTGCGCATTTGAGCCCGATCAGCCCTGCGCCGACGATCAGCACCCGACTGTCCCGGGCGACGGCTTTTTCCAGTGCAAGCGCGTCGTCCAAGGTCAGAAATCCGTATTTCTCTTTGACAAGCTCCAGCCCCTCCATCGGTGGTACAAACGGAGTAGAGCCGGTCGCCACGCAGAGCTTTTCATAGGGCAGAAGCGTTTGATCGTCCAGTGTGACGGTTTTTTGCGCCGGATCGACCTTGACCGCCGTTTTGCCGTAGAGCACGGTGCATCGATTGCGCGTATAGAAATCCGCGTCGCGGTATGACAGATGGGAAAGATCCGTTTTCCCCTCCAAATAATAAGAGATCAGCGGACGTCCGTATACGGGGTGCGCTTCTTTGGAAACGACCGTGATCGGGGTTTCCCGATCCATTTGCCGGATCCCCTCGATGCATCCGACCGCGGCAATGGAATTGCCGATTATCACATACTGTTTCATACCGTTTCCCTTTCTTCATATCGGATCGCTAAATTCGGGCATCCTGCGACGCAGGCGGGAGAACCGACTGTGTTTCCCAGACACAACTCACATTTCTGAACCGCGCCCTGCGCGCCTTCGATCACCGCGCCGAACGGGCAGACCAATACGCAAGTCAGACATCCCACGCATTTGTTTCGGTCGATTTTAACCACGCCGTCCTCTTTGTGCATCGCGCCGGAAATACAGCTTTTGACGCACAGCGGATCGTCACAGTGCCGACAGGACACGGCATAGGTGATTTTGCCGCTTTTCTCCACCCGGATCCGCGGGTAGATCGGCTTGCCTTTGAGCGCTTTGACCATATCCCCGATTCCGGAATTGGCATAGGCGCAGTTGTATTCGCATAAGTGGCAGCCAAGACACCACTGTTCTTCTACATAAATCCGTTTCATTCTCCTGCGTGGGAGATTCCTAAGATCTCCAGCTCCTTTTCCGTCAGATTTACGCCGCGCAGCATCAGGCGGTTCCCGCGCAACGCTTCAATGGAGTTGATTCCCATGCCGCCCATCAACTCCTTGATCTCATGCCGCCATGCGGTCATCAGATTGACCAGCCGCTGTGCACCGATTTCCGGATTCAGCCGTTTGACCAGCTCCGGACGTTGGGTGGCAATGCCCCAGTTGCATTTGCCGCTCTGACAGGTGCGGCACAAATGACAACCGAGCGCGAGCAGTGCCGCTGTCGCGATATAGCAGGCGTCTGCGCCGAGCGCAATGGCTTTTACGACGTCGGCGGCACTGCGGATACTGCCGCCGACGACAAGGGAAACTTGATGGCGGATTCCCTCATCGCGTAGCCGCGTATCCACTGCCGCTAACGCCAACTCGATCGGAATGCCCACATTGTCACGGATGCGCGTCGGCGCGGCGCCCGTACCGCCGCGGAAGCCGTCAATGGCGATAATATCCGCGCCGCTGCGCGCAATTCCGCTTGCGATTGCCGCGATGTTATGCACGGCGGCGACTTTGACGATTACCGGTTTTTTGTATTCCGTCGCTTCTTTTAAGGAGTAGACAAGCTGGCGCAGGTCTTCAATGGAGTAAATATCGTGGTGCGGTGCGGGGGAAATGGCATCCGAACCCTCCGGAATCATGCGGGTACGCGAAACATCCCCGACGATTTTCGTTCCGGGCAGATGCCCGCCGATGCCGGGCTTTGCGCCTTGCCCCATTTTGATCTCGATTGCCGCGCCCGCATTCAGGTAATCCTCATGTACGCCAAAACGTCCGGATGCAACCTGTACGATGGTGTTTTCTCCGTAGCAGTAGAAATCCTCATGTAAACCGCCTTCGCCGGTGTTATAGTAGATTCCCAGCTCCCGTGCGGCGCGTGCAAGACTGGCGTGCGCATTATAGCTGATGGAACCGTAGCTCATTGCGGAGAACATCACCGGCATGGACAGTGTCAGTTGCGGCGGCAGGATGTCGGTTTTCAACTCCCCGTTTTCGGCACGGACAGTCTCCGCAGGCTTTTTTCCCAAGAATACTTTGGTTTCCATCGGTTCGCGCAGCGGATCAATCGGGGGATTTGTGACTTGGGAGGCGTTGATCAGAATCTTGTCCCAATAGACCGGCAGGGGTTTGGGATTTCCCATAGAGGAGAGCAGAACGCCGCCGCTGGACGCCTGTTTATAGATTTCCTTGATGGTGTCGCTCTGCCAGTTGGCATTTTCCCGAAATACACAGTCGTTTTTGACGATCTTCAGCGCGTGCGTCGGGCAAAGCGACACGCACCGCTGACAATCCACGCATTTGGATGCGTCACTCAGCATGATCTTGCCGTCCGCGTCATAAGTATGGACTTCGTTTGCACACTGTCGCTCGCAGACGCGGCAGGCAATGCACCGGTCGTGGTTCCGGACGACTTCAAATTCCGGAACGATATAAAAATCTGTCATCAATAGCATCCTTCTTTCACTTTTACAATGACCGGCTCGCCGCCTGCCGGCGCGTAAAGATGTTCCGCATCCGGCTCCATGGCGCGGATTGCCGCTTCTTCACTGGCGATCATCACCCGATCGTCCTTTTCCGCCACCACCATGGAACGGAGCTTTAAGCGGTCGTTGAGCGCCATCAATCCGCCGGTAAATCCCAGGATAATGGAAAAAGGTCCTGTGACAAGCAGACTGGGATAGACGGTGCGTAAATAGGTCAGCTTCTTTGCCGCGGCAGGATCGGTCTTTTCCAACTGCGCAATGGTGCTCCAGAACGGCGCGGCAAGCACAGACGCGGTTTCTTCTAAGGTCAATCCTTGCCGGCGGAGCAGATAATCCGCAAGATAGGTGATAACTTCCGTATCCGTCTGTAAGGTGCATTTATAGCCGAACATTTCAATATACCGGCGGTTGGCGTCATAGGAGGAAATTTCGCCGTTGTGGACAATGGAATAGTCGAGCAACGCAAACGGATGCGCGCCGCCCCACCAGCCGGGCGTATTGGTCGGGTATCTGCCGTGCGCTGTCCAGCAGTATGCCTCATACTCGTCCAAACGGTAAAACTGCCCGACGTCCTCCGGGAATCCGACTGCTTTGAACGTTCCCATGTTCTTTCCGCTGGAGAACACATACGCGCCGTCGAGGCGGGTGTTGATGTGCATGACTGTGCGGGCGACGTATTCCTTTTCGTCCAGTTGCAAACGGGAAAGCACGGAGGAGAGCGGTGCGACAAAGTAACGCCAGATCAGCGGCACATCCGTGATCTGCGGAATTTTCCGGATCGGGATGTTTTCCGCTTTGACGATTTCAAAGCGATCTTTTAAAAGCTTTTCACATTCCACCCGTGCATCGTTTTCGTTGTAAAAAATGTGCAATGCGTAGAATTCGCGGTATTCCGGATAAATGCCGTATCCGGCAAATCCGCCGCCAAGCCCGTTGGAACGGTCGTGCATCGGCACCATGCTCCGGATCAGTTTTTCGCCGGTCATCAGATGCCCTTCCTTGGAGATGACTGCCGCAATCGCGCATCCGGATGGGATGCGGATTTCCCCTTCCCTTTTCATAATGATGTCCTCTTTCCGTATGGTTTTCAAAAAATAAAAAGAAGGCGTTCGTCCGAATGGGGAAACTTCCCCCTCTCGGATGAACGCCTTTGCTCATGTTCCGTATTATAGCACAGTCATTGCAAATTGTCAAGCGCCCTGCTCGAAAAAAACGTCTTTTGGGTTACACTTTGTTTGGGAAACCTGCCGTTCTGTCAGGGAAAGCTGCACCCTTTTGTGTGTCTGTGAATTTTTTTAGGCAATTCCCGCAAAAGGGTTGACACAAACGGGAAAATCATGTTATACTAAAATAAATATGTAGAAAACGGAAATCATGTGATATCAAGGAGGGATGGGGTTGTTTCAAACGCTCAACAAAAAACTGCTGGAAGCATTGATCTCGGTTTTGCCGGTAACGGCGCTGGTCTGTATTTTCAGCTTTACCCCACTGGTCGATTTAAGTGCGCGGGAGCGGACGGTGTTTTTGGTTGCGTCCGTACTGCTGATCTTTGGGATCGGACTGTTCAATCTGGGGGCGGATCTTGCGATGACGCCGATGGGATCGCACATCGGAAGCGGCTTGACCAAATCCAAAAAACTCTCTTTGTTGCTCTTGGTCTGCTTTGCCATGGGGGTGCTGATTACGGTGGCGGAGCCGGATCTGACGGTATTGGCGTCGCAGGTGTCCGAGGTGATTCCGCCGGTTTTGTTGGTTGTAACGGTCGGCATCGGCGTAGGATTGTTCCTATTGCTCGCCGTTTGTAAGATCGTGTTTCACAAACCGCTTTCCGCTTTGCTTTTTTATTTCTATATGATCCTGTTTGCGTGCGCGGCACTGTTGATCCTGCGCGGCAACGGCTATTTTCTTGCCGTCGCGTTTGATTCCGGCGGCGTGACGACCGGACCGATCACCGTTCCGTTTATCATGGCGCTCGGCGTGGGGATCGCGGCAACGCTCGGTGGAAAAAATGTCGGAGAAAACAGCTTCGGTTTGATCGCGCTTTGCTCGGTGGGACCGATTCTGGCGGTGCTTTTACTTGGCGTATTCTCCAAGGGAAATCTGCACTATGCCTGCCCGGATTACAGCATTCCGGATGATCTTGGCAAAGCGATCCTTTCCACGCTGGGATCCGTGACCGGCGAAGTGCTGCTCGCCATTGGACTGATCGTCGCTTCTTTTCTGATTCTGAATCTGATCTTTCTGAAACTGCCGTTTCGGAAGCTCTACCGAATCTTCATCGGTATTCTGTACACGGTCTTGGGACTGGTGATCTTTCTGACCGCCGTAAATATCGGCTTTATGCCTATCGGATATAAGATCGGCGTAGAGCTTGCCTCGGCGCATCCGAACGTACTCATCGGCGCGGGATTCGTGCTCGGCATGGTTGTGGTTTTGGCGGAACCTGCCGTGCATGTGTTGAACAAACAAGTCGAGGAAGTTACCAACGGGACAGTCAGCAAACGTTCGATGATGATTGCGCTGTCTGTCGGCGTCGGCATTTCCATCGGATTGTCCATGCTCCGGATTGTGTGCGAATTCAGCATCCTGTACTATCTGATTCCGGGCTATTTGCTTTCTCTCGGACTGTCGTTTTTTGTACCGGGACTTTATACTGCCATTGCTTTTGACTCCGGCGGCGTTGCAAGCGGACCGCTGACCTCCAGCTTCATTTTGCCGTTTGCCATCGGCGCATGCTTCCAGCTGAGCGGAGAAGCAAGCATTCTCACCGACGCGTTCGGCATTGTCGCAATGGTTGCGATGACGCCGCTCATCACCATTCAGATTCTCGGTTTCCATGCCGTCGTTGCAACAAAGGTGCGCCGGAAGGTCGCGATGCGCCGGATTATTCATGCGGACGACGAGCAGATCATTTATTTTTCCTGAAAGAGGGGGCGATTGCACTTGGCATCTCAGAAAAAAGCAGACGGGGCAAGGAATACCGCACCCGTCCGATTGAAACTGTTATTTACCGTGGTGAAACGACCGAAAGCGGAGCTGTATATGGATCTCTTACAGCCCTATCAGGTCAATTTTCAGCTCAGTACCGTGGCGTTCGGTACCGCCAGTGCGGAAATGCTCCGCTATCTTGGCGTGCCGGATTCGGAAAACGTATTGCTTTGCAGTGTTATCCGGGATGATGCGGAAAAAGCGATCTTGTCTATGCTGGAAGAAAAGTTCCGCACTGTCAAAAACGGCAAAGGCATTGCCTTTACCGTCCCGATGACCAGCGTCATCGGCGTTGCGATTTATCAGTTTTTAAGTAATCAGCCGAGCGAAAAGGAGGAACATCTATGAACGAAGAAACCTATGAGGCACTGTTCTGTATTGTCAATGCGGGCTTTTCCGACGCTGTGATGGACGCGGCGCGGGAATTCGGTGCGCGCGGCGGTACGATCATCCACGCGCGTGGCACGGCAAGTGCGGAAGCGGAGACGATGTTCGGGATTACCATTCAGCCGGAAAAGGAGATCGTGATGATTTTGGTGCCGGCGTCGATCAAGGATTCGATTTTGCACGCTTTGTATCAGGAAGTCGGACTGCACACGCCTGGGCAGGGAATTGCATTCTCTTTGCCGGTGGACGCGGTGGTCGGGTTATCCGCGCCGCAGGAGAAAAAGCCACAGGCGTAAGCTGATCCGGAAGTCAAAAGAAACGAGGGGAGATTTCATGAAAAAACAGATTACGCAGGATCTTTGGTATATCGGTGTGAACGATTCCCAAATCGACCTGTTTGAAGGGCAATACCGTGTCCCTTACGGGATGTCTTACAATTCGTATGTGATCTTGGATGAAAAAATTGCGGTATTTGACACCGTAGACGCGCATTTTACAAAGGAATGGCTTGCCAATCTTTCGCAAACGCTTGCGGGACGGGAGCCGGAGTATCTTGTGGTGTCGCATATGGAGCCGGATCATTCGGCAAATCTTGCGGCATTTATGCAGACCTATCCCCAGGCAAAGCTCGTGGGCAACGCCAAAACGTTTCCGATGATCCGGCAGTTTTTCGGTACGGATTTTGCCGATCGGGCCGTCGTTGTAGCGGATGGCGATACGCTTTCGCTCGGACGGCATACGCTCACGTTTCTGCTTGCTCCGATGGTGCATTGGCCGGAAGTGATGGTTGCTTACGATGCGTTTGACCGCACGTTGTTTTCCGCAGACGCTTTCGGGAAGTTCGGCGCGCTGGACGCGCCGCAACCGTGGGAGGAGGAAGCAAGAAGATACTATATCGGGATTGTGGGAAAATACGGCGCGCAGGTGCAGACGCTCTTGAAAAAAGCTGCTGCACTGGAGCTTGCGCGCATTTGCCCGCTGCACGGTCCGGTATTGGAAAGCGATCTTGCAACTTATCTGCATCTGTATGATCTTTGGTCCTCTTACGCGGTGGAAAAAGAGGGGATCGTTCTTGCCTACACCTCGGTGTATGGACACACCAAAGCGGCGGCGGAATTGCTTTGCGCAGAGCTTGCCAAACGCACGGATGCAAAGCCTGTGATTCTGTACGATCTTGCACGGTGCGATCTTGCGCAGGCAATTTCGGATGCTTTTTGCTACGGAACATTGGTGCTTGCCGCGCCGACTTATAACGGCGATGTATTCCCGCCGATGCGGACATTCTTACAAGGATTGACCGAACGGGGATTTCGGGGACGGAAAGTCGCCTTTTTGGAAAACGGTTCTTGGGCGCCGACTGCCGCCCGCGTGATGAAAAACCTGCTGGAAACGTGCAAGGAGCTGACGTTTGTGGAACCGACGGTCCGCGTCAAAGGCGCGTTGGACGCGGAAAGCCGCGCCGCCGTCTGTGAACTTGCCGCGCAGTTGTAAACCGATCGTCCAAAGGAAAGGGGCGTACACGCTTTTGCGTGTACGCCCCTTTTGGATCGGAAAGATCACATAAAGTTTGCGTGGAGATAATCGCTGGAGATTTTCAGGCTGTCAAACGGATCGCCGGGGCAGATGTCCTCCTCGACCACAAAATGCTTCACGCCGGTTTTCAGCGCTTCTTCAATGACGCCTTCAAACCAGATGTTGCCGTTGCCGATCTCCGTGATATACGGACCGTCGCCGTTTCTGCCCATATCCTTTAAGTGAAGAATATCGACTCTGCCGGCAAGCCGATTGATCCAGTGACGGACATCCGCACCACCGTGCTGTACCCAGTAGGTGTCCAGCACAAAGGAGGTGGTGGCGGGATCCAGTCCCTCTGCCAGCCGTTCCATAAAGGTTTTACCGTCTACTTTCATGAATTCATGACTGTGATTGTGATAGGTGAATTTGAATCCTTCTTTGGAAATGATCTTTGCGAAGTCGTTGATGCGCTGAATGATGGCTTCAAATTCCGGCACCGTAGAGCGGAAAAATCCGCCGATGCCCATGTTGGTCGTGCCGAGCAACCGATGATTTTCCATTGCCTGCGCGGGATCTGCCGCCATCGCGTCCAGATTGTCGTGCGTGCCGACGATGGTCAATCCCGCCTCTTTTGCGGCTTTGCCGAATTCTGCATAGGTCATTGCCACTTTGCCCTCCGCGTCTTTTGCGGTCGGGGAACCTGCGGTCTGTACCTCGTCATAGCCCAGCTTCTTCAATTTCTCAAAGCTGCGCTTGATGTCGTCCGCAGTCGTCATGGCGCTGCGGATGGTGTAGAGTTGTACGCCGATTTTCTCCAGTTTTTTCATGATGTACTCTCCTTTGATTCTGTATTTTGTTTGGGAATTGCTTGTATGTGTTTGATTCTGCGGCGGATTTTGCGGACATCGCGCATCATTTTGCATGTGTCCCGCACCAGATGAATTTTGGAAGCGCCGTCCGGATTGTACAGGATCTTCACGGGCATTTCCCCCACGGAAAAGCCCAGCTTTTCCGCAATCAGGATCGCTTCCAGATCAAATGCGAAGCCGTCGGTTTCACATTTTGAGAATACGGCTTTCGCCGCTTCCCCCGTAAATCCCTTGCACCCCGTCTGCGAATCGCTGTGGGAAAATCCCGTCGTCCACGCGATCAGCCGATAGTAGCATTTGGACATGATCCGACGGAGCAATCCATAGCCGGCGTGCCCGTCCGCCTGTAAATTTCGGGAACCGATGATGACATCCGCGCCGCTTTCGGCAAAGCGTTGCGCCATTTCCGCGATCACATCCGTGCCATAGGCAAGATCGCAGTCCGTGAAGATCCGGATGTCGCCGCTTGCGGCAAGCATACCGACGCGCACGGCGTGACCTTTGCCGTGATTGTCCGGATAACCGGGCGCGAGAATGTGCGGATCGGAAGCCGCCGCCGCGTCGATGAGCGCGCCGCTTTGATCGCGGCTGCCGTCGTTGACCATCACCAGCTCATAATCCGGAAAATGCGCGCACAGATAGTCGGTTAAGGTGCGGATGGTGTCCGCGACGCGGACTTCTTCATTGTAAACGGGAATAATCAAGGATAGCTTCACAGACTCCATCCCCCTTTGGAACATCAGAATTGAATCATGGAGGCGTCCCACATTTCGGGCGCTTCATAACCGAGGAAGTTCACAGTGGTGGCAGCGACGTTGGACAGTCCGTGCTTGCCCTCCGTATCGACGGTGTAGTGGTCGCGGTAGAAATTGTCATAGAGATAGCAGGGGACCGGATTGAGCGTGTGACTGGTTTTTGCCTTCGGCTTGCCGTCCTTGCCGCATTTGACTGCGCCGGTCTTTTTGTCGATCTCATACATTTCATCTGCGTTTCCGTGGTCGGCGGTGATGATCGCCACCCCGTGCAGTTCGTCGATGACGGGCAAAATCCGCGCAAGCTGCAGATCCAAAGCTTCTACGCTGATCTGCGTGGCGAGGAAGTTGCCGGTATGTCCCACCATGTCGCCGTTGGGGAAGTTGCACCGTAAGCACTTATATTTGCCGCTTCTTAGGCACTCGATCAGCTTGTCTGTGATCTCCGCGCACTTCATCCACGGACGTTGTTCAAACGGAACCACATCGGAGGGAACCTCAATATAAGTCTCTAATTCCTCATTGAATTTCCCGCTCTTGTTGCCGTTCCAGAAGTAGGTGACGTGTCCGAATTTCTGTGTTTCGGAAATGGCAAGCTGGGAAACGCCGGTGTCTGCGAGATATTCGCCCATTGTGTTGGTGATCTCCGGCGGATTCACCAGATACCGGTGCGGAATGTGTAAATCGCCGTCATATTCCAGCATGCCCGCATACAGCACTTTCGGATAGCGTACCCGATCAAAATGCGAGAACTGCTCGTCGTCGAACGCTTTGGAAATTTCAATGGAACGGTCGCCGCGGAAGTTGAAGAAGATCACGCTGTCGCCGTCCTCGATGGTACCGACCGGTTTGCCGTTTTCCGCGATGACGAACGGCGGCAGATCCTGGTCGATCGCCTTGGTTTCGGCGCGGTAAGTCTCAATGGCTTCCTTTGCGCTTGCAAATTGCCGCGCGTCGCCGAGCACATGCGTGTGCCAGCCTTTTTCCACCATCGCCCAGTTAGCTTCATAGCGGTCCATGGTGATCTGCATCCGCCCGCCGCCGCTGGCGATCTTGATGTCAAAGTCCGCACCGCGTAACTCTGCCAAAAATGCCTCAAACGGGAGAACATAATCCAACGCGGACGTTTCGCCTACGTCTCTGCCGTCCAAAAGAATGTGAACGCGTACCCGCCGGACGCCTTCCTTCTTCGCCTCTACAATCATGGCTTTCAGATGATCGATATGCGAATGCACATTTCCGTCCGAGAACAGTCCGAGGAAGTGCAGGGTGGATTGCTTGTCCTTCACCTGTGCGATCAATGCTTTCCATGCGTCGGACAAGAACAGCTTGCCGGAAGTGATAGACTCGGAAACGAGCTTTGCTCCCTGGCTGAAAACCTGTCCGGAGCCGAGCGCGTTGTGCCCGACCTCCGAGTTGCCCATATCGTCGTCGGACGGCAGTCCCACCGCCGTACCGTGCGCCTGTAATTTCAGACACGGATAATTCTTTGCAAGCATATCCAGCGTCGGGGTGTTTGCGAATGTCACTGCGTTCCCCGCGCCTGCCGGCGCCAAACCTACGCCATCCATGACAATGGTCAGAACCGGACCGGTCACGCCGGAAAACTGCGGTAATTTTTTCAGTTGTTTTGCCATATCTTTCTCCTCCTGTATTCTGTGTGTGCGGGAATCCCCACACTTTCCCATTCTGCTTTCAGTATAGCACCCTATTGTGAACAATCTGTGAAAACAGGGAACTTTTTCCCCAAAACGGACACATTTTATAACGCCATCCCTATAAAAATTATAACGCCATCCCTACAAAAATCGCATGCGCCGGATGCCTTTGTGGAATTTGCTACCGTCGCCTCCGACGCAAATCCCCTGAAAAACGAAGTAAAATAGGCAAAAAAGAGTAGAATCCGGGGAAAAGAACAGTCAAAATCACTAAATCATGTGGAGAAAAATGAACAGAATCTCCAAAAATGCAAAAACCGTCCGCATTCTATTGACTTTTTGAACAAAACTTGCTATACTTATGCTGTATCTCTGCATAGTAGAGTGGACGAATCCAATTCGTTCTGAAAGGAGAATCTCAGCATGAAAGTGAAGACAAGACTTCTTGCGGCATTGCTTTGCGTACTGATGGTTGCGGCAGTCTGCCCGATCGTCGCACTGCCGGCATTTGCCCAAGCCACCGGAGGATCCGGAAATGAGAGCAAAGGAGGGGCAAACGCCGTAGAACCGGACATTTGGGACGGAACTGTGGCAAGTGCGTTTGCAGGCGGTTCTGGCACGGAAGCCGATCCGTATCTGATTGCAAACGGCGAACAGCTTGCGCGGGTGGCAGAGCAGGTCAACAGCGGCGCGGATAATTTCAGCGGAAAATATCTCAAGCTTACTGCGGACATCTGGCTCAACGACGTGCGCGACAAAGACTGGAAAACAAAAAGCCCCAACCAATGGACGCCGATAGGCGACGAAACCGGAAAAGCCTTTTCCGGTACGTTGGATGGCGACGGCTATGCGGTTTATGGTACTTATATCTCTGGGACGTTCAAGTTGCAGATCAACGAGCGTTATTTTGATCTGCTGGCGGCGGGAGATAAAGCCGGATGCGACTGGATGTACTATGTCAAAACCGGTGAGAATACCGTAGACGTATATTATGGTCTTGGCAGGAACTTCTATACGTTACACGCGGTCGGCTTCATCGGAAGAAGCGAAGGATGCACGGTGCGCAACCTTGCCATGGGACAGGGTTACTTTGATGTAACTTTTGCTGAACGCAAGAACGGTATCGATGTGGTGACCGCGGACGGACTCAGCACCAAATATACCGGACTGAATCTGAACGGCGCCGCAGTGGCAAACCTGGTGGGCACGGTAACGGTGGACGGAACCGACTATACTGTGCAAAATACCTACCTGTGCGCAGGCGCCAAAAACGTAACGGTGGGGGATGCGTACTTCCTCGTCAAAGGCGGTCGGGATGCGTCCATGATTTCCGGCACGACCTGGCAAACGGCGGAGGAAGGAAAGCTCTCTTCGGGGGATGTCTCCGGTTGGGGCAATGTCAAAAGCGGTTCTTTTTCTGCTCTGATTGCGGGGACGGGCGACAGCAAGGGCGCAGTTTTGGAACGCGTCTTTGTCAATGCAACGGCGCAATGTCACGGAGAACAGCCGGACAGCGGTATGCTTGCGGGTTATTTCAATCCGAGCGGACGTATCACGGACTGTGCAACGACCGGTTCCACAAATTTATTGGGCGGTCTGCTTTCCGGACATGGCGGCGGCACCAAGGTGGAGAATTGCTACACGACAGTCGGACGCGCAGTCAACTGGACGAGCGGCAACGGGGTAAGCAAAAACAACGATAAAGTCGTAACCGGACACAGCGGCTATGTCGGGCTGTATACGACGGATCTTACTGCGTTGGATAGCGGCGTAAAGACTGCTTTCGCAAATGACGCGCCCTGCGCGGTCATTAACCTTGTGGATACGCGCGGCAACGCAAGAACCCAAATGCCTGCCTTGTTCTACACCTATGCGCCGACGGCAAACGAAGACGGAACGTACACCGCTGCATGGGGTGCAGAACGTGGCGTTTGGGCAGAAATGGATGGCTATACACCGATTCAGCAGGTGTTTGTGGAAAAACACAGCGCGGCAGAGCTTTATCGGATTCTCGGTGTGCAGACCGTTTATGAGATCGGTACAGCGGCAGAATTGTGGGATTATGCCACGAAAGTCAACAGCGGCGCCATTGCAACGGAAGATACCGCGGTGGTATTGACGGCAGATATTGATCTGACGGCAGACGGATTCCAATATTGGGAGCCGATCGGAAACACGTCGGATGTGGCGTTCCGCGGTACTTTCGACGGCGCAGGTCATTCGATCTCCCATATGTACATC
>DLLB01000009.1:32264-38755 GCA_002477905.1 Clostridiales bacterium UBA7573
CGGGCATACCGCTGCAAACGGCTATGGTTTGATCGGATGGTCCCAAGGCAACAATGCCGTAAAGAATCTTGCCTTGTTGGAAGGCTTCCTCGTCAGCGGAAAAGCAACTTTCCCGGGAAGCGAACAGCAGATCCAGTCCGCTTCCTTTATCGGCAAGCAGAATGGCACGACTTTCCTGAAAAATCTGTATTCCGAAATTTCTGCGTACACCGGTGGTTTTTCCGGGGGTAAGGGCGTTTCTAAAAACTGTTTCGCAGGCTTGACCGCCTATATGAACGGCGGCAGTCTGTATGCGACCAACTGCGTCTATGCCGGCACGGTGCTGGGCGGAGAAGCTGCGCTTTTGTTCGGCGGTTCTAATCTGAAGAAAATTGAAAACTGCTATGCAACGGCAAGACACTACTCGGATACTACGATGAGCTCTTTGGCGGCATGGCAGGCGGCTTATTATAAGAGTGCAACTTTGTATTTGGATACCAGCAACGTCCCCGTGACTTCTTTGAGCGGCAATGATAACAATCTGACCGCACAGCTTGCAAATCTGACGGTTACGACCGAGGGAGTTGCACCGGTCGCTTTTGCAAATGCGAGCGAATGGGTGTATAAAGCAGGCTATCGTCCGATTCAAAAAGTATTCTACGATGCCCACACGGCAAACGACGGTTGGAAAGCCTTCGGCAACGCAGGGCGAATCGGTTCCACGCAGGGCGGCGAGGGTACCTACGGTAGAATGGCAACCAATCCGTTCTGTATTTCCAGCCGCGCAGATCTGATCTTCTACAATCTGACCAATGCCGCGCATTGGATCACCTATGCAAGCTTGGAAGCGGACGTATCCCTTGCCGATCATTTGGATTCCGAAACTTGGTACGAAACCGCGTACAAGTGGACGCCGTGCCAGGCGGGAATCCTGTTTAACGGAAATGGGCATGCGATCCGCGGAATGTATTTGTATTCCAAAGTAGAGGGCTATTGGGCAAGCACTGCAAGTGTCGGCATGTTCACCGGTACTTGGAATCCAGCGGATACTACGGAGATTCAAGATCTTGCGATCATTCAGTCCCGTGCGGATGTCGTGCGCCATTCGGCGAACCTGAATGCGGCGACATCTCTTGCAACCAAGGACGCGGACGGCAATATCACGTTCGGTACCACAGACGGCAAGCCTACGATGGCAACCGGTAACCAGACGTATTTCGGTACGTTTGTGGCAAGAGCTTCCGGTACGATCAAATTGAGCGGTTGCTACACCGATATGGATGCTCATTTTGATGTATGGCAGTTCGGCAATGACAACGGCACGGCAGTCCGCGGCGGCGGTCTGATCGGCGCGCCGAACGCGTTTGAAATTAAAGATTCCGCATTTGCGGGCAACATTCAGGTTGTGTCCGAAAAAGAAAAACCGTACACCTTGACGTTTGATCTCCAGGATAAAGACGGTACCGTGATTCAAACGGGATACACCTATACGTTCTATTCTGACGGGCAGACGCAGCAGATCGGCGGTATTTGGGCATTTGACTGGGGTTCTAACACCACGATGCACAAAGTGACCAATACCTACTGCACGCCGGGCGTGATGAGCGGTACCACTTGGCAAAGTGTATTGGGATGCGGTTCCAACGGTTATTGGAATATCAGCAATTTGTACACCTCTGTTGCAATATCAGGTCTGACAGATGCGAAGAAGTATGTCAACGATGCGGGAGAACTCACCAACACGGTGACGACGATCCAAGCAAACGGCGAGCAGATCGCGGCGAAATTCGTGGAACTTGGATTTGTTTCCTGCGGTGCAAATACATTGCCGATTCCGGCAACTATTGCGGCAGGGCGCACGGATCTTTCCGATTTTGCAAAGTCCTATGTGGCAGAAGCGGCAATCAGCACGCCTGCGCAGTTGATGAATCCTGCGTCCGTACTGCCGACCTACGCGCGTGGCGTAAAGGCTTCGACGGTCTATCTGGATCGGGATATTGACCTTGCGGGCGTCACCTGGTCGGTGAACTCCTTGTCTGGAATCACCATTGACGGTCGCGGACACAAGATCTCCAATCTCACTGTATCCGGAAAAGCGCAGGTTGGATTGTATAATACAGTAAGTAACGTGGCATTCAAGAATCTGATTCTGGATAACTTCAATGTGACTTGCCTCAGCTCCACCGCATATGTCTGTGCACTGTTCTGCTCGGCAGCGGGAACGGTGGATGTGACCAACGTATATGTGAATGCAAATCTGCGCGGTTATAAGCAGGTGGCGGCATTCGGCGGTTGGAACGGCGGTACGTTGAACCTGACGAACGTACTGGTAACGGGCGTTATCAACGCAACCGGTACGAGCGATAACCACTCCGGTGTGTTGGTATCCGGCGGCGGTACAACGATCTGCAAGAACGTGCTGTCCTTGGCAATGCTTCGCAACGATAATTGTGACGGTTGGTTCAGAGGCAGTGGTAAACTCGACACGAGTAGTTCCGGCGTATACGGCTTGAACTGGGGTACTTTGCAAAACGACACCAAGCTCGGCTTCTCCGAGGGACTTACCCCCGATCAGTTGCTTGGCGCCGCGGCAAAGACAACTTTGAAAGAGTTCGACTTCGAAAATGTTTGGACGACCACCTCCGGCTATCCGACCTTGAAGATCGCGGTCGGAAAGGTCACCGATCCGACGCCGACCACAAAAGCTGGTTTGGACGCTTCTTTGAAAGATAGCATTTTGGGCGGTTCTACGGCGACCAAGAATCTGGCTTCCGATCTGACCTTGCTCGGCGCACAGCTCAGAATGCGTACAGACGGCACGACCACGAAGTTTGACGCAATGCGTTTTGGTTCTTCTGTCAAACTGAACACATCTTCCGCACTGTATCAGATTCTGTTCGGTACCGGCAATTACGAATACAACACGGCAGTGAAATTCGGTACGTTGGTCATTCCGTCCTCTAAGTTGACGGAAGGCGCGGAACTGACCGTAGATACGGCAAGCGTATTGAATATCCCGGCGCAGAAGATTCTCAGCCAGGAAGAGGGCGTTGTCGTCTTCACGGGCGTTTTGACGGGAATTCCGGATACGGAAATTGCAACCGATCTGACGGCGCGCTCCTACATCGCATATTCCACAGACGGCGGTTCGACTTACACCTATGTATATTCGGATGCCATCACGCGTAGCGTGGAGGAGGTTGCAGTCGCGGCTTATCCGAGTCAGACCGCAGAAATGCAGGCTCTGCTGAAAGCGGCTTTCCCGGATGTGGATTTCGAAAAAAAAAACTGATACTCTCTGAGTCTACGGAAGGGATTCAGATTCTCGGTAGAAATGCCGTTCTTTCTGATGGAATCGCTTGCGATTTTACCAATAGCGGCATTTCGTTCACCGCCGATTGTTCCGGCGATGTCACCCTGAAAGTCAGTGCGCAGAGCGGCAAAAAAGACATTTATTTCACCGTTTATGTAGACGGTGTGCGCAGTACGACACGGTTTTGCGTTCCGGCTGGCACCACGGTAGATCTCACGATCGCCACCGGACTTTCCAAAGGCAATCACACCTTTGAGATTCGGCGGCAAACGGAAATGAATTACGGCTATGCGACGTTGCAATCCCTTTCCTTTACCGGCACACTTGGCGCAAAACCTGCCGAAAAAAATCTGTATCTGCAATTTATCGGCGATTCCATCACTTGCGGACTGGGCAATCTTTGTGGCAAAAAGGAAGGCGGCAGTTGTGTCAACACTGCAAATTCGCACGAGGATTCCATCGAGGAAGATGGTACGCAGACGTACGCCGCGCTTGCCGCGCGCGCAATGAACGCGGATTATGAGATGATTTCCTATTCCGGCATCGGTACAAGTTACAGTTGGGGCAAGAACTTTTTCGAAAAAGATTTGTATGCAAGTGCGGGCACCTGCCGCAGCGCTTCTGCAAATTTTGATTTTTCCACCGCGCGCATTCCCTCTGCCGTGATTGTCAATTTGGGCACAAACGACGCTTCCGGATATACCAACGCGGGCTTGACGGAGGAAGCGCATAAAGCGGCGGTGAAAGAACTGTTGCTTGCCATCCGCGCAAACGTCGGTGCAGATACGCCGATCGTGTGGGCGTATGGTTTGATGGGGACGGGGAAGGGCGACGTTATCCAAGCCGCTATCACCGAACTCGACGGAGAAAGCGCAAAGTATTATTACTTTGACGGTCTGACCGAGCAACGCAACGGCGGCAACGGACATCCGACGGTCGCAGGACATGAAGTTGCGGCGCAAGAGTTGCAGACCTATTTGAAACGCATCCTTGCATAAGCGGTAACTTTTCCCGCAAACAGATTTTTACACAAACAGAAGCACCGGATCCCAGACAGGATCCGGTGCTTTTTCCTTGGAAATGGAAAGGCGGCGAGCCGATTTTGCAGGGTACCCATCAGAGGGTGGAAGCTTTTTTATTCACTTGCATAGGGAATCCGGTATCCGGTTTTTCCAAACGTCCCGTATTCGATCGTACCATCGGTATAGACGAGCTGTATGCCGACTAAGTAAGCAACTTCGGAATTGCTTCGGTTGGGGTGATAGTATCCAATCATATTCCCCTGAATTCCGAAAATTTCTCCGGGAAGAACCGGTCCTGTGATTTTTTCTTTTGTGGTTCGAATCCGATCGCCGACGCGATTGTAAGTATCTACTACCAGTGTGTAATATTTGATCGTTTTTCCGCTGTTATTTTTGCCATACCATGTTAAGTAAAAATAATTTGTTATGGGTTTTGTTTCCCAGTAAAACTTATGTTCCGCATCCACAATCGGCGCACTGATCCGCGTGCGCATATCGATCGAAAGATCGGCGTCACATTTCCGGCATGTGCCCCAGCCGGTGTCATTGTGCCCTGCGGGCGCGGTGTAATGGTCTTTGTAGCTGTTCTGACAGGTTTGACAGGTGTGAAGAACATAGCCCTGCTCGGTGCATTTGGGATAGATCGTTTGGGTTTGATAACGGTGTCCGGTTGCCGCGACCGTTTCCGTGTAGGCATCCTTACAGCGGGAGCAGGTGAACGTTTTCACGCCCTCCTTTTCACAAGTGGGTTTCTTCGTGATCTCCGCCCAATACGAGTGTCCAAGGGCTTTCGTATCTTCCTGCGCTTTGAGGATTTTACCGCATACGCGACAATGGCTTCCGCTGCTGCGTCCGGTTTTGGTACAAGTCGCAGGTACGGCGGCGTCTGTGACGGACACATGTTTGGTTGCGGGTATGGTTTTCTGCTCGACAAGCACCTTTTGGCAGACGGTACAATGCGCGCCCTCTGTTTTCCCGGTTTGCGTGCAAGTCGCGGGAACGGCAGGATCTGTCACGAAGGTATGGTCGGTTTTGGGCAGGGATTCTTTTTCTTTTCGTCCGCATTTCCCGCAAATCCGTTCCCTTTCACCGGATTCTATGCAGGTGGGGGCGGAGGTCACAGCCCATTTCCCGTAGGTATGCGTGCAGTTTTGCGGGGAGGAACTGTCGGAGCCGCTGGTCGAAGAAATGGAGGCGGTTGCTTTTGTGCTTTCTTTCGGAAAAAATGGGAAGTTCGGGATGTCTTGCCCGAAGAAAAGCAAGCATCCGAGTACAAGGAGCACACAAAGCAGTGCGAAAATAATCAGAAATTTTTTCATTTTTTACTTCCTCTCTATTTGTTTGAAATTCGTTGATTTTGCACACAATCCATTATAACCTGTTTCAGGTTAAAAGTCAATACCCTGAAACAGATTAAATTATAATGAAAGCACTTTTTGTATCGTCGAAAGGTGCTTTTTATTTTGAGGAATGGGGAGGAGCTTTATGTATCCGCGGATTCGTGACTTGCGGGAGGACAGGGATCTGTCTCAGACGCAGGTGGCAAAAATGCTGTCCATGTCGCAAACAGGCTATTCCAAATATGAAACGGGGGAAAATGATATTCCAACCGCCGTTCTGATCAAACTGGCGCGGTTTTATGAAACGAGTATTGATTTCCTCTTGGGCGAGACGCCCTGCCAGACAAGGTATCCGGAAAGATAAGTGCAAAAAAAAGAACAGGCGGCTTTGGAAAAAGCTGCCTGTTCTTTGCGATTGTATGCGGGAAGAAAACTGTATTCTACCACAGGGGGAACGCATTTCCTGTGTCTGCGTGCAACAGATCAATTGACTTTGTCAAATACTCTTACATAGTCCACGATAAATTTGTCCCCTTCGACCACTTTCAGATCTTTGTCGTCTCCGTAGATTCCCGGAATACTTTTCCGTCCTCCCACAACTTCTGCTCCCACAAGAATGAATTGCGGAATATGGGATACGGCTTCGGTTAATTTCCGTCCCGATTGTACCCCATCCACAAAGAAGGTGTATCCGGTTTCCTCCCACAGGCATCCAAACCGATGAAAGCCGTCATCCACGGGAATCGCCTCCCCTTTTCTTGCAAATCGGTGTTCTTCGCGCGTTGTGGCATATTGGTAATCTGCTCCGTATCCGCCCCAGTGAATAAAATGCGGGAG
>DLLB01000016.1:0-9827 GCA_002477905.1 Clostridiales bacterium UBA7573
CTTTTTGGGAGGGGGCGCATGGACCGGAACCGATTTCCGTCACCACGGCTTCGACCTCCTCCTTGGAATACAAAAGATTCAATGCGCAAAGAAAGGCGTTCGCGCTTAAGTCTCCCGGCAGATCCAAAGCCTGTGCAAGCGCTTTCCGCTTTGTCGCGCTGTCCGTTACACCGGAAAGTCCCCACGCATACAGATCCTGCTTGGTGATAGAAGTTTTTGGGGAAAGGGGTGCGGCGCTGTCGGCAAACGGTGCCAGCAGACGACGCAAAATTGCCGCGTCCACGCCCTCCACACCCAAGTATCCGGCACGGGACGGCGCGGCTTTGCGGCGTTCTTTTCCCGTAATCTGCGGCGTATACAGATGAATCAGACGGTCTTGCGGGAGCAGGCGATTGAAATAATTCCGGATGATTCTGCCGCCGCCATCGGAATCGGTGAAAATAATCAATTTGGATTTTTCGGCAAGCCGCCGGAAGTAGGCTGCCTTCTCCGCTTCCCGAAAGACGGCGAAGCCGTCTGTGACAAGAATTTTCGCGCAGACCAAGGCATCCAGTTTGATCTTATCATAGCGTCCCTCCACGATGATCGGGTACGGAATGTGCAACTTTTCCTCTGCCATACTGCTCCTTTATGCGGTGGCAACCGCGATCATCACCCGCTCCATCAGAATATACGGATCGATGGAGCTGGATTTGAGTTTGACGTCTGTCTGCTGGCACAAGTCCACAGCACGCACGAGCTTGACGAGATTTGTTTTTTCGCATTTGCGCTGGTACAACTGCACTTTATAGCTATGCATGCCAAGCTGCTGGGCAATCTCGCTTTGCCCTGCGCCGGCATCCAGTAACGTCCGCACACGGGCAAGGTCACAATAAACGCGAGAGATACTGCCGAAAATCAGTTCCGCTTTTTGCTGCTGTGCTTTCAGGTCCGCAAAAATCTCAAAGGCGCGCGTCAGGTTCCCGTCCAAGATGGCGTTTGCAAAATCAAACGTATCATATTCCAGATTATGCGCGCAGACCAACGGAATGTACTCCGGTTGCAGTTCCTTTTCCCCATGGCTTTTGAGATAGGCGGTCAGTTTCTCCATTTCCGAGGAAAGGACGCACATATCCCGTCCGCAATAAGCAAGCATTTGTTCCGCGCACGCGGGCGTGACGGCGATTTGCTCTGCCGCAAAATGCTGTCCGATCCAACGGCAAAGACGCGCCGGCGTCTCTTTTGGGAACGCCACGGTAAACAGCACTTCGGAAAGTTGTTTGAACAATTTGGTGGGACGGTTGGGCAGTCCTGCGTCCAGTTCTCCTTCTTCGCAAAAAAACACCGTCGCAATGCCGGCATCCTGTTGATAGGCACGGCAAAGCGCAAGCAATTTTTCAATCTCCTCCTCCGTACAAGCAGAAAACGCAAGTTCATGTACCTCCACCAGTTTGCAGGGGTTGAACATCGGGGGCGATTCCAGCGCTTTCTCCAAGGCGTCCAGGGAATAGGAATCTGCGTCCAAACGAATATGATTGAACGTGGCAAGCGCGGGATCCGGCAGAACCGCATTTCGCAACGCTTGCAGATAATGCTGTTTCAGATAGGCTTCTTCCCCATAAAAAAGATAAAAGCCCGCGGGATCGGTTTTGAGGCGATTTTTGAAATCAGAAACGGTCAGATTCATTGCGACACCTCCGAAAACGGTGTAATCAACAAAGAAAGGGTATTCTTCTGCATCGGTCGCCCGTTTGTTTCCATCCGGTAAACCAAATGCATGGTACCGCCTTTTTCATGCAGGAAAAACCGCAGTTCCTCGGTGACAATCTGAAAATCAAAGGAACCGTAGGGCGTATCATAGGTACAGTCCTGCCGTCTGTGCGCAGTGGAAAATGCGAGCGTGGTATGAATCTTACCTTTGCGGGACAAGGTCGCAAACGGCGGCTCTGTTTTGGAAAACGCAAGGGTGGTGACGGTATCCTCCATTCCCTCTGCGGCACTTTCCGGATAGATCAGCACATACTGTCCGTCGTGTTCTTCGAAAACAGCTTCTGTCCGATAGCAATATTTTTGCGGAGCTTCGTTTGGCTCTTTGGGCAATTCTTCGACTTTACTGCGCAGCAGAATCCGCACATTTGACGTCTGCATGGGCTTCTCCTTTCTATTTTTTCCATTTCCGCATGGAAAATCAAATGACATCCACAATATGCGGTGCTTTGACGATACGCGTTTCCTTGCCGTCCCGATCGATCTGTAACAGATCGGAACCGTTGGAGAAGATCACGCTTTGATCCGGTTGCAGCGTATACGCAATCACCCCGCGCCGGATCAACCGGTCTTCCCCGGTTGCCAGATGATGCCGCAATTCCATTTCCCGCGGCACGATACCCGGATTCGGATCGCGGCGGTTTTTCCGCAGTTCTTTGTCCGCAGAGATCAGATTGTCCTCTAGAATCACCCGCTTGGGATCTTGCTGTTTGGTCATACCGATGCTGTTCGACAATGGTTTGCCTGCAAACAACATCGTGAAAAAGTTGAAAAATCCGACGATCCCCAAAATCAGATGAACCGGAAGCAACAGAATATCCAATAGACAGCCGCCAAGCGAAAAGGATTTCGGTTGCTGATAGGGGCGGCGAATGTAATAAAAGCCGCCTTCTCCGTCCGGTTTTCCTTTCAGAAAATCATATGCGGAATCGGACAGCACTTCCTCCATTTTTCCGCTCTCCACCTGCAATCTGCAAAGGGCGGACGGTCCCAAAACGGGCGGCAGATACGGCATCCGTGCTCCAAACGGCGTTTGCGGGGCGGCAGATTCGTCTTGGACGGCGTCGGCTTTTGCCACGCCTGCGCTGGAAAACCAAAGGTGGCTTCCGTCCGCCTCCCACGCGGGATATTGTTCAAAACTGTCGCCTTCCGTTACAAAGCGGGTTTCTTCCTTTCCGGTCAGCGAATACAGTCCCACATGGCACTGCATTCCGTATGCCGCGGTGAAAGCCAGTTGATCTTTCCAAACCGCGAATTCCCGATAGTTGTAATTGCTGTCACTGAGCAGTACGCCTTCGTTCAGATCCTGCGGCGTGCTTTTCCGATAAATTCCGGAAGTATCGTCGATCTTTTGCGTATATAAAAGCGTTCCGTCATACAGTCCGATGCAAAGCGCACGGGCATCCACTGCGGCAAGCTGCTGTGCCAGATCCGCAGACGGCTCCGCCACGCCCATAAACACCGCGCCGGATCCTGTCTTTTTCCACTCGTTTCGCTGTGCTTGCTCCTGTAAATGATTGATATATCGTTCTGTCACACCGCTTTTCATTTCCCGTATGGTTTCGCCATCATACCAGTAAAGAATTCCGTCAGCGATGAAAAATCGGTTTTGTCCCATAGCTACTCCTTTTGTATTGATCTGAAAAATCCCGCACATGCCGAAAAAACGACAATGCGCGGGAATCGCTTATGTGCGCGGCAAATAAAAATATTGCGTTGGTCCGGTATCCCGCATCAACGTGACGGGACTGCGGTATTTGGTGAAATACAAAAGCAAATCGTACAAATCTCCTGCGCATCCGCCGAAATGCACCGCAAACAGAATCAGAAACGCCATCTTCCAACCCACTGTGGTACAAAGGAAAAACGGCAATGCAAGCGCAATGGAAAAAATCACAAACGGCGCCGCGCAGGAAAGCATGGCAGTCGTACGATAAACATAAATATCCGGAACGCCACACCATGCCGCCACAAAAGAAAAGCCAAAGGTCAGCTTGTGTCCGGTCAGAAGTTTATATACCACCCCATGGGTAAGCTCATGCAAGATCACATAGGAAAACAACGACACAAGCAAGAACACAAAATGCCGGTAAGAAAAAATAAATGACTGGATATGTTCAAATTTTTTTGCCAAATATACCATGCCGCCGACAATAATCAACACTGCCGCAACCATGCTGAACACATTCAGCCATACAATCAGCTTTTTATCTGTTCGCATATCCAAAATTTGCACTTCCGTATAGTCTGCCGGAAGTTCTTTTTCATAAGTACGTTTCATGATCTGCCTCCGCTTCCCAATCGTCTATCCGTGCAATCTGAAAAAACGTCTGGCGTTTTGCGCACATGCGGTCAGAACCTGCGCTGTCGGGAGATCTTTTAACTGTGCGATTTTTTCCGCTGTATAGCGGATATAATCCGAATGGTTGGTCTTGCCGCGCATCGGTACCGGCGCAAGATACGGCGCATCCGTTTCCAACAACATCGCTTCCAACGGAACTGCCTGTGCGGCTTCCCAAAGATGATGCGCATTTTTGAACGTTACACTTCCGGAAAAAGAGATCATCCAACCGCGTGCAATCAATTCTTTTGCCATTTCCGCGCTCCCGCTGTAACTGTGAAATACCCCCTGCACCTTCGGATAACGGCGCACCATATCCATACACGCGCCGTGCGCTTCGCGGTCATGAATGACAACAGGGAACCCTGTTTTCTGTGCCAACTGCATCTGTCGATCAAAAGCGGCAAGCTGTACTTCTCTGGGTGCGTCGTCATAATGAAAATCCAAACCGATTTCCCCGATCGCAACCACTTTGGGATGTTGCAGGATCGTTTCCAGCCAAAGATAATCCGCGTCGGTGCAATGGTGCGTCTCGTGCGGATAAAATCCTACCGCAGCATATAAGGCGGGATAGGTCTGCGCAAGAGAGAGCGTGGAACGAATGGTTTGCGGATTGGTTCCGACGTTGACAATGCCCGTGACGCCGTTTGCAAACAAGGTTGCAAGCAACGTATCCCGTTCTTCGTCAAACCGGGCATCGTCATAGTGGGCGTGAGAATCAAAAATTTCAGCTTCCACAAGTGCTTTCCTCAGCGCACCCGCTCACCAAGCGGCGTATCGGGAGAAAGGAACACCACCCGCACGGTATCCTCGCCGGAGGCAAGGATCATGCCGTTACTCTCCACACCGCAAAGCGTTGCAGGCGCAAGATTGGCTACCACGATCAGTTTTTTACCAATCAGATCCGCCGGCTGATAATATTTTGCAATGCCGGATACGACCTGTCGCTTTTCATATCCCAAATCCAGTTGCAACTTCAGAAGCTTCTTTGCCCGCGGTACCGGTTCACAGGCAATCACCTGTGCAGTACGCAGTTCCACTTTCATAAAGTCGTCAATGCCGATCTGTGCAACGCCCTCCGGCTTCTCTGCTTGGACAGGGGCATTTGCCGCGGCGGCTTCCGCCGCGCGCTGTGCCACTTTTGCGTTCCAGTCTGCCAAGACTTTTTCCTCATCAATCCGCGGGAACAGAGCTTTGGCTTCTCCGATGCTCTGTCCGGCTTTCAAGGCACCGAAATCCGCTGTACGCGCATCGGTCTGCAACTGAGACAGAATGCTCTCAGCGGCATCCGGCAAAAACGGCGTCAGTAGAATTGCTCCGACGCGGATGGTTTCCAAAAGATTATACATCACCGTGCCCAACCGTGCACGGTTTGTCTCGTCTTTTGCAAGCACCCAAGGTGTGGTTTCGTCAATATACTTATTAGCACGCCGGAATATCCCGAATACCGCATCCACTGCATCCGCAATATGGTAGGTATCCATACAATCATCCAAAATCTGTTTTGCATGTTCCACTGTGGCGCGTAGATCGTCATCCGGTGCGGCAGGTTGCGTGGGTGCTGGAATCACGCCGTCAAAATATTTTTTGGTCATCGCCATGGTACGGTTGACCAAATTACCGAGATTATTTGCAAGATCCGTATTATACCGAGAGATAACCGTTTCATATGTGATGCTGCCGTCAGCGGCATAGGGCATTTCAGAGAGGACATAATGCCGCACGCCGTCCACACCGAACACCTCGGCAAGTTCGTCCGCATAAATCACATTGCCTTTGGATTTGCTCATCTTATCATTGCCAAGCTGCAACCACGGATGTCCGAAAATCTTTTTCGGAAGCGGCAATCCCAAAGCCATCAGGAAAATCGGCCAATAGATCGCATGGAAACGCATGATGTCCTTTCCGATGATATGCACATCCGCCGGCCAGTATTTTTGGTAGAGCTCCCCTTGTTCGTCCACGTCATAGCCGAGCGCGGTAATATAATTGAACAATGCGTCTACCCAAACATAAATGACATGTTTCGGATCAAAGGGAACCGGAATTCCCCATTTGAAGGAGGTACGGGACACACACAGATCCTGCAAGCCGGGCTTTAAGAAATTATTGATCATTTCTTTCTTGCGTGCTTCCGGTTCAATGAAATCCGGATGCGTTTCCATATACGCAAGCAGTTGCTTGGTGTATTTGCCCGTCCGGAAGAAATACGCTTCCTCTTTGGTACGGGTGACTGGTCTGCCGCAATCCGGACATTTGCCGTCTACAATCTGCGTATCCGTAAAAAACGATTCACAGGGCAGGCAATACCAACCTTCATATTCATTTTTATAAATATCGCCCTGATCATACAGTTTTTGAAAGATCCGCGCGACTGCTTTTTCATGGGAAACATCCGTTGTGCGGATAAAATGATCATAGGTGGTGTGCATGCCGTTCCAGATGTCTTTGATACCGTCCGTTACCCGATCCACATATTGTTTCGGCGTGATTCCAGCCGCTTTTGCGCGTTCTTCAATTTTTTGTCCGTGCTCGTCGGTCCCAGTCAAAAAGAACACGTCATAACCGCGCTGCCGTTTGTAACGGGCAATCGCATCGGTCAGAATGATCTCATAGGTATTACCGATATGCGGCTTGCCAGAGGCATACACGATGGCGGTTGTAAGATAAAACTTTTTCTGATTGTCTGCCATTTGATTTTGTTCCTTCTTTCCTTAAAACAGGTAAAACCGCGGTCAATGCGGCTCCATGCTTCTGCATTTCTGCAAAATTGCCGTAAATTCCGTGGGGAGTTCACTTGAAAAATTCATCCGCTCCTTGGTGCGCGGATGATCAAACGATAGGGTACGTGCGTGGAGGCATTGCCCGTGCAGATAGGCGTGAAATCGGATCTCCAGCGGGTGTTTGCCACTTCCATAAACGGGATCTCCGAGGACAGGATGCCCGAGAGACGCCATATGCACCCGAATCTGATGGGTGCGTCCGCTCTCTAACCGAAGCGCCACATAGTCACATCCCACTGAAAAAGATTCCTTGACCGCATAATGCGTGACAGCGCTTCTGCCATCCGGCACAATCGCCATTTTTTTGCGATCCTGCGGATGCCGCCCGATAGGGGCGTCCACAGTCCCTTCGGATTGTTTCAGATGCCCAATCAGGATGGCTTCATAACAGCGCTCACAGGTATGCGCAGAAATCTGTGCGGCAAGAGACAGATGCGCGGCATCGTTTTTTGCCACGACCAACAGCCCGCTGGTATCCCGGTCGATGCGGTGTACAATTCCGGGGCGGATCACGCCGCCGATTCCGGACAAGCTATTTTTACAATGATACAACAAGGCATTGACCAGTGTCTGATCCGGATTGCCGGGAGCGGGATGCACCACCATTCCCTGCGGTTTATTCACAACAAGCAGGTCATCATCCTCATATACAATCGTCAAGGGAATGTCCTGCGGCAGAATTTCCGCCGGCACCGCTTCCGGCGGGGTGATCTCCACCCAATCGCCTGCGCGGAGCCGATAATTTTTTTCCTGTGGGGTTCCCGCGACCGTGACAGCACCTTCCGCAATCCACTTTTGTGCGATGCTTCGGGTAACCGCCGCCGTTTCCGATACAAACACATCCAGCCGCGTTCCCGCAAGCGTACTTTCAATCTGCATGGTTCTTCTCTTTGGATTCGCGGATGATGTCCAGAATCAAGGACAGACAAATCAATCCGGCACCAATGCAGACAAAGGAATCAGCCACGTTGAAAATAGCAAAATCAATGCAGATGGCATAAATAAAGTCCACCACATATCCGTTTGCCACACGATCAATCATATTTCCGATCCCACCGCCGGCAACCATTGCAAGTCCGATATTCAAAAGAGGCGCCGGCTTTTTACTGCACCACAGATAACCAAAAATCGCGAGGATGGCGACAGTAGATACGATCAAAAACACCCAACGATGATTTTGCAACATCCCGAACGCTGCTCCGCGGTTCTCGTGATAGCGGAAATGCAGTACCGCTTCCCACAGACGATAATCCTCCTGCCCTTTCAAATGGGTGACGGCGAGGTGTTTGGTGATCTGATCCAATGCCACCACGAGCGCCATCACCGCACAGCAAAGAGAAAGCCGTTTTATCCGAGCAGAATTTTCTTGCAACGTGCGCATATAAATCCATCCTCTGTATGTTCGCCTTCCGTTGCATACATCCAGCAACGGTCGCACTTCTCACCATCCGCTTTTTCGACAAGTACCGCAATGCCGCTTTCCGTATCGGCAAACGCCGTTTCGGGCGCATCCGCAAATACGACTTGTGCGCCGGACACCATATAAACGGTCGGAAGTTCTTTCGCAAAGCCGTTCAGCAAATCAAAAATACTCTGATCTTTCGTATATACCGTAACTTTGGCATCCAAAGACTTGCCGATCTGCTTGGCAGCGCGGGCAGTTTCCAGCGCTTTCATGACATCATCACGCAGTGCAAACTGCTGCTCCCAATGTGCTTCGATCGCAGAAAAATCATATGCTTCGTTCCAAGTCGGCATATCATTCAAGAATACGCTTTCCGTTTTCTCCGCGGAAGTATGCGGCATAGCAAGCCAAATCTCCTCTGCGGTAAACGCCATCAACGGGGCGAGGATCCGCGTGAGGGTATCCAACATTAAATACATCGTCGTCTGCGCGGCGCGACGGTCAACGCCCGTCTTGACACCGGTATAGACACGATCCTTCGTAATATCCACATACAGTTTGGAAAGTTCCACTGTGCAGAAACGGCTGACCGCATGATATACAATGTGGAATTCATAATGATCATACGCACGGCGCGTTTCTTTGACCAATCCATTCAAACGGGAAAGCGCCCAACGGTCAATATCATGCAGATCAGTCAAGGCGACCTGATCGGTATCGGGGTTGAAATCGTTCAGATTGCCCATCAAAATCCGGGCAGTGTTGCGGATTTTCCGATAAGTCTCCGCAAGCTGTTTGAAGATCGGATCGGACACGCGGACATCCACGCGATAGTCACTGGACGCCACCCACAGACGTACCAGATCCGCGCCGTATTTCTGAATCATTTCCTCCGGTGCAACCGAGTTTCCAAGAGACTTATGCATGGCTTTGCCTTCTCCGTCCACCACCCATCCATGAGTGAGCACCGCTTCAAACGGCGCACCTTCGCCTTTAGCGCCGACTGCCGTGAGCAGGGAGGACTGGAACCATCCGCGATACTGATCGGCACCTTCCAAATACAGATCAGCAGGCCACTTGAGTTCCGCTCTTTGCCCCAAGACCGCAAAATGACTGGAGCCGGAATCAAACCAACCGTCCAACGTATCGGTTTCTTTGGTAAAGGCTTTTCCGCCGCAGTGCGGGCAGGTAAAGCCATTTGGCAAAAGTTCTGCGGTATCCAATTCATACCAGCAGTTGGAGCCTTTCTGTGCAAACAGTTTGGAAACGGATTCTACGGTTTGGGCATTGCAAATGGGTTTACCACAATCTTTGCAGTAGAACACCGGAATCGGCAAGCCCCAGTGCCGCTGCCGGGAAATGCACCAATCCGCACGCTCCCGGATCATCTGCACCATGCGTTCTCCGCCCCAAGCGGGCATCCATGCCACAGAATCGCAGGCTTTGACAGCATCTTCCTTGAACGCATCCACCGAGCAGAACCACTGTGGGGTGGAACGGAAAATGATCGGAGATTTGCAACGCCAGCAATGCGGATAGCTGTGTTCGTACA
>DLLB01000016.1:9866-20775 GCA_002477905.1 Clostridiales bacterium UBA7573
CTCGGAAGCAAACAAAGCGCCGCTTTCGGTCATATCCTGAAGAATTGCCGCATTGGAATCTGCATAATACATACCCGCAAATTTACCTGCGTCTTTGGTCTGAAAGCCGCGGTCGTCCACCGGAACCAGAATTTCCATCTGATAACGGCGGCAGGTCTGATAGTCATCCGCGCCAAAGCCGGGGGCTGTATGCACGCAACCGGTACCGCTGTCCATCGTAACATAATCCGCATTGACCAAAAGGCTCTCCCGATCCAAAAACGGATGCTGTGCCTTCATAAATTCAAACGCACTGCCGGGCATTTCCGTCAGCACCTCATACTGTGCAACGCCGCCCGCTTCCATGGTTTTCGGAAGCAGTGCTTTTGCCACGATATAGCATTCGCCGTTTTCGGCTTTTACCACCACATACGGTTCTGCCGGATTCAATGCAATCGCAAGGTTGCCGGGAAGCGTCCATGTGGTAGTCGTCCAAATAATAAAGTAAGTTTTGGAAAGGTCGCAGACACCGGATAGCTTACCCAAATCGTCTTTGACACGGAACTTTACATAAATAGAGGTGCAGGGATCGGTCTGATATTCAATCTCTGCCTCCGCAAGCGCCGTCTCATCCTTCGGGCACCAGTACACCGGCTTCATTCCTTTATAAATGTAACCTTTTTCATACATTTTGCCGAATACTTTCACTTCCTGTGCCTCAAAAGCAGGATCCATCGTCAGATAAGGATGATCCCAATCGCCGCTGACGCCGAGTCGTTTAAACTGTCCGCGCTGTATATCGACAAAATTCTGTGCGAATGCGTGGCAGGCATTCCGAAACTCCGGAATGCTCATTTTTTTGCGATCTAACTTATTTTGCTTGATAATCGCGCTTTCAATCGGCATTCCGTGGTTATCCCATCCCGGTACATAGGGGACGCGATAACCGCTCATCGTCTTATACTTATTGATAAAATCCTTTAAGATTTTATTCATGGCAGTTCCCATGTGGATATTGCCGTTGGAAAAGGGAGGACCGTCATGCAGGACAAACGAAGGCTTACCCGCACGGTTTTTCTGCATCATTCCGTACAGATCAATCTTCTTCCAATAGTCCAGCATTTTCGGTTCTCTTTGCGGAAGATTTGCCCGCATTTCAAACGCGGTGCTCGGTAAATTCAGGGTGCTTGTATAATCCTTTGGCATTGTTTTCTGTCCTTTTTGCCTTTCCTGTTTGATGATGTAAGGAAACGGATCGCTCAGTTTCCGGAGGTGCTGATCTTCAGACGGATCTGCTCCATAATGGTTGCACGGAATTGTGCTTCATCCGGCAAAGAAATCAGGTTCAGCTGCTCTGCCGCGGCATGGATGGTATCCATCTGTTTCTGATACTGTGATTCCAATGCTTCCCGGAATGCAACTGCAAGCTTTTGCAATTCAATCAGCGTGGAAAGCTCCTGCTCGCACGCATGACGGCATTCTGCAATTTTCTCCTCGCAAGCGGTTTCCGTTGCCTTCATCAAGGACCGCGCCTGATCCTTTGCATCTTCTAAGATACGTTCCGCCTGCGCGTTTGCACGAGCCGCGGCATTCGCGATCTTATCTGCATTTTCTTTCGCCGGTTGCAGGGTTTTGATCGCTTCCAAAAGCTGATCCTTCAGGTCGCTGTTTTCCAGCATAATGGATTCCTGCTTATCCAGCATTGTACGGATGTAGGCATCTACTTCCTCCGGGGCATAGCCACGGAGTGCTTTCTGAAAGTTCGGGATCTGTTCCATAGTTAAACTCCTCCTTACAGATACTGCCATGCGCAGAATCTGATTCTATTTTTTTTCGTATATTCCTCACAGTCACGGATGACGAAACGTCCCGCGCCTGTTACAGACAACTGATCTCCCGACGCAATCTGCGCATCGGGGGAAAGGACTTCCGTAAAATTCAACCGTACCTTGCCGGAAGCAATCAAGGCTTTGGCTTTTTCGCGGGAAAGCCGGGTAACGGAAGCCACTGCGCAGTCAAGCCGTGCGGAAGCAATCGTATCATGCAATTCCCTATAATTTCGTTGTGCGGTAAAATCCGCAGGAAGCTGTTTCCGGCAAACATGTACCTTATCTGCACCGACGCGCTCCCACTGCTCCAGCAGAAACGGAGCCACACTTTCCGCGCAAAAACACACACAACCTTGTTCCTCTTGCGGAACAAGATCGCCAACGGCTTGTCTTGCCACGCCCAGTGCAAGCAGGCTGCCGAGATAATCCCGATGTGTCAGCGTATGATAACCGCTGCCCTGTATGTGTAATACCGCGATTTCCGACTCCCACCCATCCGGCGGTTCCGTCGGATCCTCGGCAAAGTACCAATCCGGCAGACAAAACAGCTTTTTCCGCTCTGCGTCCGCATACCCGCCGAATAAGCGGTAACGCGATACCTGACACTGTGCAAGATACTGCTTTGCGTGGTATTGTTCTTCCGGATTGAGAAAATCGGATACCGCTACTTCTCCGCGCTCTGCCAAAACGAGCAGATCCCGGATACGGGCATAGAAAATCGGTTCCATCATAACACGGCGATCAGAATTCCGATCGTAACCACTGTCAGTAAAAATGACAGATCCAACGGGAAATTTCGGGCAAATGCAAAATGATCCAGTAAACGTCTGAACGGCATCGTAACCGCTTCCGTCACATTATCCAGAAATGCAATCAACATATTGTCCCGATCAATGAAGTCAAACCAAGAAAGAATTGCGTCAAAAAACAGGATGATGTCCAGTGCATAAAGCGCGATCAGAGCAATTTGTCTGAGCATCTGCAACATCAATTCCACACAATCCCCTCCCTTCGCATGTTCGCGCTTGCATTTCTCAAAGAAAAAGAAATCTCACCGATGCATCGCACATCGGTTTGAATGGTTTTAATAGCCGTTCTTTCTGCCCCCCGGAAACTGTCCGTTTGCAACGCTGACGTCATGCGGCGTAATGCAGAAAATATGGGCCGCCACCACCTGCAACTGTCCGCGTAAAGAAAACGCAACGCCGCTCAAAAAGTCTACCAGCCGACGTTCAATCTCCGGATTGGTTTGTTCCAAATTCAATAAAACCGTATGATTATTCATCAAAAGATTGGCGATCTTGGTTGCCTCCTCAAAGGTTGTCGGACGCTCCACCTTAATCTCGCCGGCGGCACTGACCGGTACCTGCTGCGGCTGCGGTTGCGGCTGTGCGGGCATGTACATCCCCGCCATTGCCTGCGGATTGACGCCGTATTGTGACATCATTCCCATCGGATCGTTCATTTTGTTCGTCTCCATGTATGTTTCCTCCTGATCAAATAGTTTCTGTTGTGAAACCGGGACATGCTCGCCCGGATTTTTTCTGAAAAGTCCCATCCTGCTTTCCTCCTGTATCCCGATATAAAATTATGTTTTTTGCGGTACTGTTTCGCCCGCGCACAATTTCGGCGGTCTTGCGCCGAACAATGCGCTTCCGATCCGTACCATGGTTGTCCCTGCGAAAATTGCCTGTTCATAGCTGTCCGACATTCCCATGGAGAGAATCGGCGGCGCCGATTGCTCCGGTCGATCCAGAAAACCGACTGTATCTATATTATGAGGGTTTTTTATAAAATTGTCAACAAAAATCTGATAAGTTTTCAGAAAAAACTTTTCATAATCCGATTTTTGCTCACATTTGGGAGCCATTGTCATAATTCCGCGCACCCGCAGATGCGCAAAAGCACGGACTGCCTGATAAAATGCGGGGAAATCTTTTGGCAAAATTCCACCCTTTTCCGGTTCTTCTCCGCTGTTGATCTCAATCAACACATCCATCGTACGTCCAAGCCGGCACATCTGCTTTTCAATCTCCTGTGCAAGCGCTACCCGATCAAGGGAATGGATCATGCAGACTTTATCCGCAATATATTTTACCTTGTTGATCTGCAGGCTGCCAATGAAATGCAACCGTACCTGTGTGCGATCGATCTGCTCATATTTTTCAAGCAGTTCCTGTACGCGATTTTCTCCGATGTCGGTCAATCCCAGATTCCGAATGGCGTAATTGATCTGCGCGGGAGGCACAAATTTGGTTGCGGCAAGCAAAGTGACATCTGCGAGATTCCGATGACTCTGCGTGCAAGCCTGCGCGATCGTTGTCCGCACCGCATGAAAGCGCGTTTGCAAAAAATGCTGTGTCGCAAGTTCAAGACCGCAGTCCAAGTCGTTTTCCGTCATAAAGGTTCCTCCCCTCCGTAATCATCCGCGCCCCTTCATAGAGTCCCTCCGAAGCGGCAAGCAGGTAGGCGCCGTTCTCATCCCGCAGAATCTCTGCCGCAACAAATCGGACCTCATTGCCGTACAGCAAATAAATTCCCGTTTTCCCATCATAAAAGCGGCAAGCCGCATAGGGGATCTCATAGCCGCTTTGCGACGGTAAAAAAACATCGACGCCGGAAAACCGGCAGTTCTGCCAATCGGATGGCAACGTTTCACAGGCAAACACACAATAGGTCCCGCTATCTGCGGCAAGCAGGGACGTCAAAGTACATGACATGGCGCTACCACCGTTTTGCGGTGCGATCCGATATTCGTTTCCAATCTGAAAAGCGGCGACTTCCGCAGTCGGGAGCAGGCATACCCCATACCAAAGCGACTCCGTCACCAAGGTTCCGATCACATCCGGAGAAAGGGGGACAGGGGATGCCGTAAGCAATGCCTGCATCTCCTCCGGCGAAGCCGTTTGTAAAGTTTGCAAAAGCTGTTCGGTACTGTATATCGGGCTATACCCGTCCGCGCCGGCATAAAACCAACCGGACGCGGGAGCCGTCACAGCTTGCTCTGCGGCGCCAAGAAACTGTGCCCGATCGGAAAGCAGCTGTTTTTCCTGCGCGGTAAGATCCGCGTTGCCGTTTGCTTCCTGTAATTGCAAAGCCGCAATGCGAAGGAGCTCGTCCGCACGGGAAATCTCCGCTTCATCTCCCTTTGCAATCGCACGATTGCGCCGGCATATGGCTTCGGTGATCTGTGCCTGGATCTGCGTATATCGTACCGATGGAGCGGATGCCTGTATGGTTTTTCCGAGAAGTGCGAGCTGATCCTGTACCTTTTGCAGTTGCGCCGCTTGTTGCGTCTGTTCTTCTGCAAAGCCGTAAGCCAGTACCTCATCTTTTGCCATCCGTTCCCCGTCTGTACATCCATACGCCACCGCGGCGGAAGAACAGTACACCGTTTGTTCGGTGCGAAATACCGTCATACGCGCGGGCAACTTTTTTCCCGTCTGCGTTTGATGCAAAGTTTGGGTGGATACGGCGGAAAAATGACCGCCGAACACATGATAGACTGTGTAAAGGAGGAAAAGCACCATCAGGAAAAGGAGTCCGGCACGAAAAAGCGTGCGTTTCAAATAGGCAATATCCACGGGATCCTGCTCCTTTCCTTCGTTTTGAAATCTGCCGCCACATGGTTGCAACGGCAAGGCGTATCATTCCTTAAATCATAAAATTTTATATTATATCAACATTAATTTTAATTAATTTTACCCATTGCACAAAGAGCCATTGCTCGGCAAATAGACATTATTGGAAAGTCGTACTTTGGGAAGAAGAATTGGCAAATACCGCTTGCGCCCGGGAGGCAATCGCCGGGAAGTCCGTTTGTTCTGACAGCCACCGCATCACCCGATTACAAACCGTTGTCACGGTATCCTGTTCGGAAAGAGAGAAAAAATGCACCTCTTTATGGTGAGAAAACCATGTCAACTGCCGTTTGGCATAATTGCGGCTTCTCTGTTTAATCAAAGCGCAAGCATCGGAAAGCGTGGTTTCCCCGCGCAGATATGCCGCCAATTCTTTATATCCGATCGCCTGCGCGGCAGTAGAATTCTCCGGCAGATGCAAAGCGCGTACTTCCTCTAAAAGTCCCGCCTCCATCATCCGGTCTACCCGTTGATCGATTCTGCAATACAAGACCTGCCGGTCAGCGTAATCCAATCCCACTACCAATGCCCGATAGTACGGAGGTTCTGCCTGGGAACGCGCATCCCACTCGGATTTCGGAATTTTGGTCAACCGATAAATTTCCACCGCGCGCACCAGACGCTTACGGTTATTCGGATGAATCTTCTCCGCCTCCCGCGCATCCACTTCGCGTAATTCCGCCATCAGTTCCTCGGAAGAACATTGCATCAAGTGCGTGCGCAGAGCTTCGTCCGTCGGAATCTGTGCAAGATCACATTGCCGAAGCATGCTGTCAAGATACAATCCCGTGCCACCGCAAAAAATCGGCAGATTCCCGCGTTGCAAAACTGCGTCCGCAGTTTTGCGCGCAAGCGGTACATAGTCAGCGCAGGAAAACGGGATGTCCGGCGGCAAAAAATGCAGAAGATGATGCGGAATATTTTCCATTTCGATCTCGGTAGGTTGTGCGGTTCCGATCGGCATCCCCATGTAGATTTGCATGGAATCACAGGAGAGGACTTCTCCGCCAAGTCGTTTTGCAAGCGCTACGGCAAGCGCGCTCTTGCCGCTTGCAGTTGGTCCTACAACAGCCAAAATCTGTGCGTTTTGCATCCCGTTCTCCTTTTTCATCGGTTCCGACCGTCTGCGAGATTCCCCGCCAAAGCGGTGAAAAGAGACAAAAAACAACCGCCTTTCCCCACTTTGGCAGGAAAATGGCATAGATTCTGTCTATCCTTTATATTATATACGATTTTTGTCCGTTTGTCAATGTTTTACCGCGCTTTTCTGTGATTTCTCCGATTTTTGTTCAGAAGTTCGGATTTCCGTGTTTTTCTTTGGAAAAGAATGCGCCAATTTCCGGCGGGAGCGGTTTTTCGCACAATACACCGTCCAGTTCTGCGACGCTTCCCATATTATAAAAATAAGTTTTCCCGAATTTACTGCTGTCACACAGCAAATACTTCTGCTTACAGCACCCGAACATCACCCGACGCAGATTTGCCTCCTCCATAGAGAGATCGCTCATGCGCCCATCCTCGGAGACGCCGCGGCAGGAAAAGAACAAAAGATCGGCATTCAGATTCCGGACAAACGCCTGCGCCTGCTCTCCCACGTAGGAAAAAGAATGAATCCGCATCTGCCCGCCGGTGCAGAAGGTGCGGATGTTGGCTTCCGCCAGTGCCACGGCGGTCTTGGCGCCGCTGGTAATGACGATCAGATCGGAAAAGCGCGTCAGATATGGTACCAGATGATAAGCGCTGGTAGAACCGTCCAGCATTAAAACCATTCCGTCCCGCACAAGCTTTGCCGCCGCCGCGCCAAGACTGCTTTTTACCCGGCTTTTTTCGTTTTCCCGCAAGACAAACGGAATTTCCCGATCCGCAGAGCCGGCGTTGACGATTGCCCCGCCGTAGACCTTGGTGAGAAGTCCTTTTTTGTGCAATTCCGTGAAATCCCGCCGCACCGTCGGTTCACTGACGTATAACAAAGCGGCAAGGGAGCGGACATTATGCTGTGGATTTTCCCGCAGGGCTTCTAAAATACGGCGTTGCCGTTCTTCAATCAACATCGCGTTGCCTCCATGATTTTGTATGACGATTTGAGAAAAATGTGTGATTATTTTTCATTTTTTGCGGCGGTACTTGACTTTTTGCGCAATTTATGGTTCTATTATACATAAGTCCTGCGTAAAAAGCAAGGCTTTTTTTCAAAAGGAGGATACTTGCTATGCAAACAACTGCCATTCGTCTATACGGTGCCAACGATCTGCGGATGGAAACATTTTCGCTTCCGCCACTCAAAGAAACGGAGGTTTTGCTGGAGATCGTGACGGATTCTCTCTGCGCCTCCACCTATAAGGCGGTCAGACAAGGGACAGCGCACAAACGTGTCCCGCCAGACATTGCGGAACATCCCGTTCTTATCGGGCACGAAATGTGCGGAAAAATCGTAGAGATCGGCGCAAAAGTCCAAGGCAACTGGACCATCGGACAAAAGGTGGTCATTCAGCCTGCGCTGAAGCTGGAAAGCGGCTACGATCCCGGATATTCCTATCCCTATATCGGCGGCAGTGCGACTTATGTGATCGTACCGGAAATTGTACTGTCCCGCAACTGTATGATCCCGTTTGCCGGCGACAGTTATTTCAAAGGTTCTCTTGTGGAATCTCTCGGTTGCGTTTTGCGCGGTTACAAAGGATTCTATCATACAGACGCGGAAACCTATCGTCGCACGGACGGCGCCAAACGCGGCGGAAAGCTCGCGGTTTTGGGAGGCGCCGGTCCCATGGGGATCGGTGCGGTAGAACTTGCCATCGGCTATGCCGGTGTTTCACAGGTCGTCGTAACGGATCTGAATGAAGCGCGTCTGACCTATGCGCAGGAAAAATGTCCGGTGGACGCCGCCCATGCGAACGGCGTTTCGCTCCACTATGTCAACACGGCAAACGAACCGGATGCCGTTGCGACATTGCGTGCGCTTTCTGACGGCGGGTTTGACGATGTGTTTGTCATGGTTCCCGTTCCAGAACTTTTTACCATGGCGGAAGCCATTTGTCGGGAAGACGGATGCGTGAACTTCTTCGCCGGCCCCGCGGTCCACAATTTACAGGGATCCCTGAATCTGTATCGGGTGCATTACGACGGGATTCACGTTGTCGGCACTGCCGGCAGTATTCCGGAAGATACAACCGACATCATTCAACTCATCGAAAGGAACAAAATTCACCCCGGCGCGTTAGTTTCCCACATATTAGGACTCCGTGCGGCAGTAGACGCGATCTTTGCCATGGAACATCCGAGCGGTGCCAAAAAGGTTTGCTATCCGGCGCTGGATCTGCCGCTCATTGCCCTTTCCGATCTACCCATCCTTGGCAAAACCGATCCGCTTTACGCGGCGCTGGCAGAGCTGGTTGCAAAGAACGGCGGACTTTGGTGCAAAGAAGCAGAAGATTATCTGCTTGCCCACGCACCGCGCATCTGCGAAAAGGAGACACGATGAAACAAATTCACACGCTTACCCTTTCCCCTGCCTTTGATATCCACTGTGACGCACCGGATTTTGCGGCATACCAAGAAAATCTTGTGCGCGTCAGCACGCGGGACGCCGGTGGGAAAGGCGTCAACATTTCCCGCGCATTGATCCAAAACGGCGTAAATAACACCGCCTGGGTAGCCGCAGGGGCGGAAAACGCGGATTCGTTTTTCCACTTACTCGCCCGGGACGGTCTATGCGTCGAACGGTTTCTCTTTTCAGGCAGGATCCGAGAGAATTTCACACTTCACACATCCGGCAGACCGGAAACACGGATCTCCTTTCCGGGTGCGGCGATGCCGACGGAATTATTCGAGAAGATCGAACAGCGCGTTTTATCCGTTTTAAAAGCAGGCGATATTCTGACGCTGACCGGGCGGTTGCCGGACGGCATCCCCATGCGCACAGTGCTTGCCCTGTTGGAAAAATGTCGGGTGCGCGGGGTACAGATCGTGATTGATTCCCGTTCCTTCTCTGCCGATGATCTGCGCGCCGCAAAGCCATGGCTGATAAAGCCGAATCAGGAGGAAATCGCCGCTTATACAGGAATGCATGCCGATTCTCCCGAAGAAGCACGCGCGGCGGCGCAGACATTTGCCGCATGCGGAATCGAAAACGTCATGCTTTCGCTTGGCAAAGACGGCGCGTTGCTTCTATGTCAGGCAGGATGCTTTTATGCAAAACCTCCGCAGATCGACGCACGTTCCACCATCGGCGCCGGCGACAGCTCCATCGCGGGATTCCTTGCCGCCGCGCAAAGCGGCGCAGATCCTGCGGCTTGTCTTGCCCAAGCGGTCGCATTCGGAAGCGCGGCTTGTCTGCGTGACGGTACGCTGCCTCCGCTTCTGGAAGATGTCAAACGGATACGTTCGCAAGTCGTTTGTAAAAAACAATAGCCCCATAAGAAAAAATGAGACTGCCATTTTCCGCGGCAGTCTCATTTTTCTGCTTTATTTTGCGATCCGAATTTTCATGATGCATCCAAATCCCCGTTTTTCGCGATCAACTCCTCTGTGATCTGTGCCGCAAGGTACACCAGATCCGCACAGGGGCGTTTTTTATAAAACTGTACGGTGCGCTCGGAGGGAACCGGACTCTGCGGCGCTTTGGAAAGTCCGAGCAATTCCCGGCAGACGATCGAACCGGTCTGCGCGGAGAAACGAGCTGCCATTTTTTGAATGCGCGCGTAATGTTCAGCTTTGGCTTCCCGATCAGTGGGATCCGCATAGCCGTATAATACGCCCGCCACCAAAAACATTCCGCTGACTGCCCCGCAGACCTCCCGCATCCTTCCCATGCCGCCGCCAAAAGACGACGCCATTTGCATCGCTTGCGGAAAATCCATCTTCATCTGGTCAGCAAACGCACCGACCACCGCCTGCGCACAGTTATATCCTTCTAAAAACAAGGCGCGGGCACGCTCTGCACATTCTCCCATGTAACCATCCCTCCTGTTGCTTCTAATACGTTCAGTATACTGCGCCAAGGTTCCTTTGTCAAGAGAAGCAAAGAAGAAAATCTTTTTCGCCGCATTTTCCACATGCCTCTTGACAATTTCGCCAAATGGGAGTATCATGAAAAAGGAAAAAAGAAACGTTTTCCACAATTCAAATGAGACAAGAAACAACCGACAAGAATTAAAAAATGAGAAAGGAACTGCTGAAGCCATGATGACAAAAGAGGAAGCGCTTAGAAAAATCCGAGAGGATGATTTTTTCTTTTCAGATGAAAGTGTCATAAAAGTGTTCGGCAAAGAGGGCACAGAAGAATTAAAAAGAGAAAATCCGGAATATTATTGCCTTTTGCGCGATTCTCCGATGGGCATGCCGTCCGATATTATCACGGACGACGAGACGGCAAAACATATCGCGGATTTCAGGAGGAAACAGTAAAAATGTTTCAAAAAACAGAATCGCGGAAGCCGTGCACTGCCCCAAATTGTACGG
>DLLB01000030.1:0-2570 GCA_002477905.1 Clostridiales bacterium UBA7573
AGAGAGGGGCGGTTCTTCCTTACGGGCGCAGTGCGGATGGGGGAAAGCCATATCGCTTTTTCATGGCGCGGGAAAAATATTTTTCATCCGCAAATCCGCATTTTGCGGCGACTTCCTTTACGAAAAGTCCGCGTAAAAGCAAGCGGACGGCTTCTTCCAGCCGCAGATCTTCCACATATTGTTTCGGAGAAATGCCCAGATACGCGGCAAATGCCCGTCGTAAGGTGGATGGGCTCATATGCGCCGCGCGCGCGGCTTCTTCTACCGAAAGATGCGGCTTGGTGTGATTGGCTTGCAAATAAGCAAGTGCCGGCGCGATTTCCTGTGATGCGGCGGCGCTTTGCCGCTTGGTGAGCGCCGCAAGGATTCCGTATACGCCGGATTTGACGGCGTTCATCTGCCGCTGTGTTTTCCAATCGGTCAAAAGATCGGTGAATGCCGCGGATAAAAACGGCACCTGCGGAATCTGTTCTGTTACCGTATAATTGCAATCCAGTAAATGTACCACAATACTGACGCCATGTGTGTAGCGTACCTGATAGTCCACGCCTGCAGGCAGAAACAGCACGTCGTTTGGACGGGAGAGAAACTGTGTTCCGTCCACGGAAAACGCGCCTTCTCCGCAAAACCGGAAGCTGAGTGCGGCATAGGACCGCCCTTTGACTGAAAATAAGCCGGGAGCGTGTGTAAACTGATCGACGGTCAGAACCTGAAATTGCAGAGTTTCCGCATGATAGATCATAGTTGCTTCCTTTTCTGTCTTTCATTCGTTCTTTCGATTGTTTCTATTCTATCACAACTTGCGCGAAATGTCCACCCTTTTGCAGGAAAAATCGGTTGTCATTCCAAAAAGAAGCGGGTACAATGGGAGCAGAAATCAAACGGTTTGGGGAATTCACTTGTTTTTTGCACATACGGGAATGAAAGAGGGGCGTTATACGCTTTCGGGAAAAGTGACGGCAACGGCGAATCCGGTGCTGGACAAACCCATATTCTATGAATTTTTTACGGGCTTTACCTATCGGCGCTGTACGCTTGTGCAGACAAAGACGGATGCGCTTACGTTTCGGATCGGGAATGCGCCGCTTCCCACACCAAACGACGCAGAGTATGCGATCTATGTCGGCGCGGAGGGCGCGGCAGTCTGCGCCAAAACGGAACAAGGACTTCTGCATGGTTGTCTGACATTATTGGACCTGATCGGGATTGATGCGGACGGCACGGTTTATTTGCCCTATTGCGAATTGCAGGAACGACCGCTTGTCCGGTTGCGGATGGTGCATTTTTGCGTATTTCCGGAGACGGAACTTTGGGAGATTCAAAAATTTCTGCGGCTTGCGGCGGCACTGAAATATACGCATGTGGTGCTGGAATTTTGGGGGATGCTCCGGTATTCGTGTATGGCAGAGCTTGCGTGGAGACAGGCATATACGCCTGCGCAGATCCGTCCGCTTGTGCAGGAGGCAAGGGATCTTGGCTTGGAGATTGTGCCGATGTTCAACCATTTCGGGCACGCTGCCGCGGGCAGAGTGATGCACGGGAAGCATGTGGTATTGGATCAGAATCCGGCGCTTGCATATTTGTTTGACGAAAACGGATGGTGCTGGAACTATCGAAGCGAACGGGTGCGGAATCTATTAGGGCAGATCCGCGGCGAGCTTTGTGATCTGTATGGAGCGGGGGCGTATTTCCATATCGGCTGTGATGAGGCGTATTCGTTTACCGAAGCGGACGCGCCGGCGTTTTGCCACTATGTCAATGAGACGGCGGCGGAATTGCAGACGATCGGACGCCGCGCGATCATGTGGGGAGATATGATGCTTTCACCGAGAGAAGAATGGAGCGGCTATTCCGCAAATGCGCCGAGCAAAGCATGCGAACGTGTCATGCGACAGACACTTTCCAAAGAAATTTTGGTGGCGGATTGGCAGTATGAGGTAAAGACTTATCCCATTCAAACGGCGCTGTCTTTACAGGAAGATGGATTTTCGGTGTTGTGTTGCCCGTGGGATCGCAGTAACGCCTGTGTGGATGCGAATTTGCGCACAGTCAAAGAACACGCGCTGGCAGGTGTGCTGCATACTACATGGCATACGCTTTCCGGGGGAATGCCGTATGTCGGTCGCGTGGCGGCAAAGTGCTGGGAGGGCGGTACGCTTTCCCGTGACAATGCATGGGTACAACTTGCGGCATTGTTGCGAAAAGTACAGTTTGTAAACGGAGATTTTGAAAGAGCCGGCTGGGCAAAACAGGAGATCGGGGTGATCGTGTGAGCTATCTCTGGTATCTTGCGGCGGTTTTATGCGGTGTGATGCAATCCGCGACGGCGAAAGGATATCATCGTCGCGGCGGAGACGCGGCTGTGTTCAATATCGGGAAATCCGCATTTGCGTTTGCGCTGTTTACCTGTATGGCGGTGGCGACCGGTTTTTCCGTACCGGCAGCGAGCGCGGGGTACGGACTGGCATACGGCGTGTCGCTTGCCGTCTCTATGTACTGCGGGTATATGGCGCTCTGTTATGGTCCGATGGCATTGACCGGACTGATCGTTTCGTTTTCTGTGGTGATGC
>DLLB01000030.1:2604-13785 GCA_002477905.1 Clostridiales bacterium UBA7573
TGGTGATGCCGGTGTTGTATGGGATCTTTTTCTGCAAAGAAGGCGGATCGTACTTTCGGATCGGCGGACTTTTGTGTTTTGCGGCGGCAATGGTGTTTGTCAATCTGCCGAACCGAAAGCCGCATAGACAGGAGAGAATAACGGATAACGGGCAGGAGAACGGGACGACATCTGCACCCCAAGCGCCAGCCGCAAAAGAGAGTGTTTCTGCGGTGCAGGAAACGCCGCAGAAACGCGGACGTTGGCTCACGTTTGTTGCCGCAACGTTTTTGTGTAACGGGATCTGCGCGATTTTACAGAAAGCGCACGGCATGCGGTTTGGCGGCGCCTATTGCGAAGAATTTATGTTTTTTGCTATGGCAGTCTGCACCGTAGGGTTTGGCATACAAACATTGCTTGTGTGGTTTGGGCGCGACAAAGCCGGGAAATCCGCCGCGCCTGCCGTGCCGAAAACGCCTGTACGCAAAGGGGTATTTTGGCTTGCCGCATTGTCCGGCATTTGCAATGCCGCGGCAAACTATGCAACCACGCGCCTGTCCGGTACGGAGAACGCGTCGGTGTTGTTTCCTGCCGTATCGGTCGGAACGGTGTGCGTATCGCTGTTATGCGGCTGGTTATTGTTCGCGGAGAAACCGCGGTGGAACCATGTACCGGCATTTGTGTTGGGACTTTGCGCCATCGTTTTGCTTCGGATGTAACAGAACCGGGATCAGACGCTGAAACGACAAAAGCCGGCTGAGAGACGGATAAAGGTGCGTCAAAGCCGGATCCCAACGTGAAAAAAGCAAAGCAGAGTTCCGATGGAGGAGATCTGCGGAATTTCCGCATAGAACAAATCGCGTTTTTGCCGAGCAGCATGGCAAAAACGCGATTTGTATTTTATGTCTTTTCCATCTGCAATTTTCCGGTTTCCTTTCTATCGGAAAATCAGACTGTGTAAGGAGCGGTTTGCGGAACGGCGGAGAAGGAAATGACAGCGCTCGCCATGTGATAGGCACGCATCCGTTTCAGCCGCAGCGCGGAACCTTGTAAAAAGAACAGATCTGCCGCTTCCCACATGAATACCCATGCCACAACGTCGATCATATTCAAAAACACCGATTCCACTCCATGATGATCCAAAACTACGGCAAACGCAAAGATCAGCGCGGCGATCACGGTGAAAAGGATCGCTTGCACGGTGCCGCGCCGCAGAGCTTCCAAGGCTTCGCAGAATTCCGCGTGATAGTAGTTGCGGATGGCTTTTTCGTAAACGCATCGCTCGGTTTCATCAATGCAGTCCCCGTCGATCTGAATATGTAACGCAGTATCCGGACGCAGATGTTGTACGCTGTGGGATAAAAATTCTGCGGTTTCCGCGCCGATCATCGGCGTCTCATCCGGGGAAAGCGGAGACAAAAACGCGCTGTCATCCGAAACATGAACCTGTAAAATCTGCCGTCCGTCCTTGTCGTGCGCTGTTTTGCGTGCGGTGTGAATCTCCTGCTTCAGACGCCGAAAGGCTTTCCATTTTTCCAACATCGTGGTTCCTCCGTAAGGGGTGGATTTTATCGTTAGGGGCGTCGCGTCAACTGTAAATGCAGGCTTCGATGCCGGGAAGCAATCGGTAAATCGATTGCCCGGCAAGCCGGTCAAACTGCGCCTTGTAGGCGAAAGTCTGGTTCCAGCGATCCACCGTAAACGGGAAAACGCCGTAGCGACGGGTGGTATCGACAAATCGCTTTTCCAGAATGCAGAATCCGTTTGCATCCGCAAGCGCGTCGCAGAGAATGATCAGCTGATCGTAAAGATCATAGGTGGTTTTTGCAAGAAACGCTTTCAGAAAATCAAACTGTGCCGGCGTAATGTCTTTTTTTCCGATGTCCGCGTCGGCGTCCTTGACCGGAAAGGAATGCGTCAGACAGATGCGTGCAACTTCGTCCCAACCATGGGACATGGCATAGTCATAGCCGTCGAGGGTGTGACGCATGGCAGAGATGCCGTTTCGTCTGCCGATGTCATGCAAAAGTCCGAGGATGTACGCTTTTTCCGCGTCTAAATTCGGGCAATGCGCGGCGATAATCTGCGCCGCCCGCGCTACATTTTCGGAATGCGCGGCCCACGGTCCCGGATTGCGTTCATTGGCAAGCTGCAATTCCGCCTGTGCGGTCGTTTTGCTTGGGATCATATCCAAAGCTCCTTTTGGATGGATTTTGCGGTGTTTGGGAACGGAACGTCCGGAAATGACTCAGAAATATTGATATTTTTTCCGTTTTGCAAATAAGAATACAACGGAAAGCACAAAGGCGCAAATTTCCGCAAACGTATTTGCCCACCAGATGCCGTCCAAATGCAGAATCAGCGGCAGAATCAGGACGCTTGCGGTCTGGAATACCAGTGTGCGCAAAAAGGAAATGGCGGCGGATACCCCGCCGTTGTTGAGTGCGGTGAAAAACGCGGACGCGTAAATATTGAAGCCCGCAAGTAAAAACGAATAAGAGAAAATGTGGAAGGCATAGCGGGTGAGCGAAAACAAATTTTCATCATAGCCGACAAATAGCGCGGCAAGCGGATGGGCGAGCACCTTTGCCAAAATCGTCAGGATCACACCCGCGATCCCCATCAAGATCACGCTTTTGCGCAGCAGACTTTTCAGCTCGTCCGTATGTTGCGCTCCATAGTGATAGCTGACGATGGGGGAACACCCCACGGCGTACCCGATGAAAATGGCGACGAAAATAAACTGTACATACATTAAAACGCCATAGGCGGAAACGCCGTCTTCCCCTGCAAGCCGCATGAGTTGAAAATTGTACAGCATGCCGACCACAGAGGAGGAAATATTACTCATCAACTCCGAGGAACCGTTCGCGCAGGCTTGTAACATCGGACGAATCTGCGGCTTGGTACGGCAGAGCCGTAAACGGCTCCGATTCGGGCAAAGGAAATAGATCAGCGGGATCACGCCGCCGACGCACTGGCTGATACCGGTGGCGATCGCCGCGCCGGCAACGCCCCAGTGAAATCCTGCAATAAACAGCGCGTCGAGCGCCATATTGGTGCATCCTGCCGCCACTGTGACCAAAAGTCCCAGCTTCGGGCGTTCCGCCGCAATGAAAAAGCTTTGAAACAGATTCTGTAACATAAATGCCACTGTGAATCCGATGACAATGCGCCCGTACAGCACGCAGTCCGCAATCATCTCCTCTGTCGCGCCGAGCAGATAGGAAACCTGCCGCATAAACGCTATACCGAGAACGGACAGAACCGCACCGAGTCCAAGGACAAGCAGAACCATCATGCTGAAATAGCGGTTGGCTTTTTCTTCGTCCCGCTCGCCGAGTACCTTGGAAACCAACGCGGTGCCGCCGGTCCCGACCATAAAGCCGGTGCCGCCGATAATCATGACGAACGGCATAATCAGATTGATGGATGCAAACGCCGTTTTGCCGACGAAATTGGAAACAAATAACCCGTCCACCACGCCGTAAACCGAAGTAAAGACCATCATGATGACGGAGGGGAATACAAAGCGCAGCAGTTTGGAATAAGAAAAGTGATCGCTGAGTGAAATCATAACAAATAGAACCTTTTTCATGCAGAATGAGCCTATCATAACACCTTTTCAAGGATTTGTCAAGAGGGAGCGCGGAAAGAATATATATTTTTATGGAAGATTTACACACGGCGCCTTGACTTTCCGGACTGCATCCGCTATAATAACGACAGCGCAACGAAAAAGGAGTTTTTTCCATGCAAAAACAACCGCTTGCGGATTTTATCCGTCCCAAGACCTTTGACGATATGGTGGGGCAATCGCATCTTGTCGGAAAAAACGGCGCATTGCGCCGGATGGCAGAGCAGGGCTACCTGCCGAATCTGATTTTTTACGGACCGCCCGGCACCGGCAAAACGACTGCCGCAAAAATTTTGTGCGCCCGTGTGAATAAACCGCTGTACCAGCTGAACGCCACTACCGCCACCCTTGCGGATGTGCGGGAGATCATTACGGAAACCCAGACGCTGATGGGGGCGGACGGCGTGGTGCTGTATCTGGACGAAATTCAGTATTTCAATAAAAAACAACAGCAGTCCCTTTTGGAAACCATGGAGAACGGCAAGATTACATTGATCGCTTCCACTACGGAAAATCCGTATATCTACGTCTATAACGCCATCCTTTCCCGTGCCGCCGTATTTGAATTCAAATCCGTTACGCCCAAAGAAATTCAAGCCGCACTTGCCCGCGCGCTGCAACAGCTCAATCGCGAAATGCAGACGGAAAAAACGGCAGACGAGGAAACGCTCTCTTATCTTGCCGCCTGTGCCGCAGGCGACGTGCGCCGGGGGCTGAATCTGTTGGAAAACGCCTATTACGCCGCGGATAAAATCCTTTGCCGCGCGGATATTGAAGCCTATACGCCGAAGATCGTCGGAAATTTTGACGGAGCGGGCAGTGTTCACTACGACATGCTTTCCGCTTTGCAAAAGTCCATCCGCGGTTCCGATCCGGACGCGGCGATTTTTTATCTTGTGAAAATTTTGGAGGGCGGCGATCTGATCGGGGCATGCAGGCGCTTACAGGTGATTGCCGCGGAGGACATCGGACTGGCTTATCCGATGGCGGTGCCGTTTACGCGCGCCGCAGTCGAAAGCGCGTTTGATCTTGGTATGCCGGAAGCAAGGATTCCGCTTTCCGACGCGGCGCTGTTGCTTGCCACCGCGCCGAAATCCAATTCCGGCGTGATGGCATACGACCGTGCAAAAGCGGATCTGGACGCGGGCAAGGGACAAAATGTGCCGGATTATATGCGCCCGTCCCATCGCTATCAGAATTATCAGTATCCGCATAATTTCCCGCATCATTGGGTAAAACAGCAGTACCTGCCGGACGATCTTGCGGGCGCCAAGTATTATGAGTACGGCGAAAACAAAACCGAACAGGCGGCGCTCGCATATTGGGAAAAAATCAAGCGCTGAATTTGTGGAATATCACAAAAACAGAAAAATCCGCAGAAACTACTTGACAAATCTTACAACCTGTGGTATCATACTGGTGTATAAAAGGCGGCATTCTGAAAAGCCGTCAAACCGAACAGAATGCATAAAAGGAGTTTATTATGAAAAAAGTATTACCCAAGGTATTACCCATTCTGCTGATTGTCGGTACGCTTCTGGCACTTGCGCTCACCTCTTTTGCAGGGGAAGAAGGCGTCAGACTGGCGATCGTGGAAAAAGCAAACAAAGCCGTCACGCTCGACGGCATCAAAGACGATGTGTATAAGGATTCTGTTGCACTCGGCAACGATGCGAACGCTTCCCATGGTACGCTCTCTGTGACTTGGGACAAAGACAATCTGTATTTCTTTGCAGATATTGTAGATCCGAAGATCAAAGAGTTCGTGGCACTCTACGGAAACAACTGGTTCGAACTGGTGAACTTTGAAAAGGATAAGGGAAGCGAAGTCGTCGATCATAAGGTAAACGGCGAGGGCGACGCAAAACAGATGTTGCAGTTCCTCAGCTGGACGACGCCTTCTTTCGAAATTGTCATCGATCCGTCCAACTCCGCACAGGCACAGGCAACCACGCTGTGGCAGGCACGCGTTTCTTTCGATAACAATAAAGTATTTTTCCAGTATTCGGATGAGACTTACAACTCTTATGAAGATGAGAAGAGTTTCTATCCGGATGGCAATGAAAAGAAAGTTCGTTTCACCTCTGAAACCAAGTATGATCTGGAAAAAGGCACCTACTCGGTAGAAATGTGTGTTCCCCGCAAGTCTTTGGGCTTCTTGAACGAGGAATTGACCGATCATCAGATGATCTCCATCAACGCGTTCTATTACAGCATTGATAGCTTGCCGACCGCAGAAACGGTTGCGGAGAAACAGCCGACTGTGAAATCCAACTATATTGAGAAAGTCACCGTTTTGGGCGATACCTATACGGTTCCGTCCCTTGGCGACAACTGGAACGCACCGAAGTTCTCCTTCCTCCGTTTGTGGGATCCTTCCGTGACGGCAAACGAATCCGATTTCGGTACGGAAACCACCAAGGAAACGACCACGATCAGAAAGATCGATGGCGGTGATATCATTCAAAAAACGAGCAAAGTGACCACAGCCAAAAAGCCGACTGGCGCAGTTACGACGGAAACGCCCAAGGAGAGCGGCGGATGCGGTAGCGTGATCGGTGCAGGTGCGGCAGTACTTGCTTCCTTGATGATTGTTCCGACTGCAATGCTTCTGAAGAAGAAACACGAAGACTAATTTGCAGACTTGATTTTCTGCTCTTTATTTGAAATTGCCAACGGGTTTCCGTTGGCAATTTTTCTATCCGGTTACCGGTGTATGGAAATTGCAGATTTTTGAAAAAACAAATCGTTTGATTCGAAATCGATTTGTAATCTTGAAAATGCCCGTTTGTCTATTCTATTTTTCAAAACAAATCAAATTGCAGATTTGTAGTTTCAGAGAGACTTTCAGCAAAGGAGAAGCGACATGTACCCCTATCCTCTGTTTTTCGGCGTGACCTTGTATTGGATTTTCACTGCGCTTGGGATTGTTGCGGCGTTGGTTGTTGTGCGGTTTTACGGTGACCGTATCCGATTGCCTGCGCGATTGATCAATTTTACATTATTTCTGACGGTGCTTGCCGTGTTAGGCGGCTATCCCTGCGCCATCTTTGCACAGGCGCTGTATGATTTTTTTGCGGGAAACGGCTTTTCTTTTCGCGCCGCTACGTTTTACGGCGGCTTGCTTGGCGGTGCAGCCATCTTTCTGATTGGATATTTCGGATTTGGCGGGCGCGTTTTGCCGGATGGTCTGCATAAAAAGTGCTTTTTCGCGTTTACCGGCGTCGCCGCCTGCGCCATTCTCATCGGACATGCGTTGGGACGTTTCGGATGCCTGATGGCGGGATGTTGTTACGGCAGACCAACGCATGCATGGTACGGCGTTTATTTGCCGGCGCTTGGTATGCGCGTGATGCCTACACAGCTTTGGGAAGCGTTGTTTTTGCTTATCTTGTTCGGGTGTCTGTCCTATTTGGTGTGGCACAGGGAAGGTGCTTACGCTTTGCCGGTTTATATGGGCGCTTACGGGTGCTTCCGGTTTTGGATCGAACGGTTCCGCGCGGATGATCGAGGCGCAACACTCTGGCATCTGTTGTCCCCATCCCAGTTGACCGCTCTGGTTATGATTGTCGGTGCCATTCTGCTTGCGATGGGAATTTTCCTGTGGCAGAAACGGCGGGGAAGGAGCGTTTATGAATTTTAAGCGGGTATTGCGGTTTGGCGGTATGATCGCATTTGCGATTCTTGCGGTACTTGGCTATGCGGGCGTCATTTTACCGGAGGATGGCACGGTATGTGGGAGTTATGCGCATCTTGCGTTCCCGCGCGCTATGCTCGCGGGGGTGTTTTTATTGCTGTTGTGGGAGCTGGGCATGCAGCATCTGCTGCATGGGATTGCCGCCCCAAAAGGACGCGCTCTCGGGTTTTGCCTGCCCGCGCTCTGCATTGCGCTCAATAATTTTCAGCTTTTGCCTTTGCTCACGCAGGATGCAACCCTGACCATCACACGGGAAGCGTTGGGTATGCTGTTGGTCTATGCGCTGTCTGTCGGTCTTTATGAAGAAATTCTGTTCCGGGGGTGCCTGTTTCCTTTGATTTTACAGCGCCTCGGCAAGCGGCGCGGCGCGCCGTTGCTGGCGATCTTGGGGACTTCCGCCGTGTTTGCACTGTTGCATCTGGTCAATCTTCCCGTGTGGGGCGCCGCTGCAGTGCTCCGACAAATCGGATACTCTTTTTTAATCGGTGCAATGTGCGCGGTGATCTTGCTTCGGACAAGCAATTTGTGGATCTGCATTTTTCTGCATGGACTTTATGATTTTGCCGGCGGGTTGATGGGGAGCTTTGCAGTCGGAACCATCTGGACGGTACCGGAAATTGTTCTGACCGCCTGCGTGTCCGTGGGAGTGGCTTGCTTTTATTTGATTTGGGGATTCCGAAGCGGCGCGCTTCTGACCTCTCCCGAAGCGTCCGATGCTTCTTAAAAATGCAAGAAATGCAAAGACGGTGAAATCGTCTTTGCACTTCTTCTGCATTCAGATCAATTGGTCATGGGGGATAACGTGCTTTCCGCGCGGTGCGCGGCGGTCAGTTGTCACGCTCTGCGCCGTATTTTTGTAAAGCATAGGCAAGCAGGGGTTCCGGTTGATTGGGCAATGCTTCGGTCAGCACCTGCTCCAACAGATCGGACAGGATGATCCCGATCCGCTTCCCGCGTGCAAATCCGACGCTTTGCAGGGTATCGCCGTTGATTGCAAGGGAGCGACTGCTGATACAGGGTTTTTGCGCCAGTACCTGCGCAAGCAACGCATCGAGCCGGTCATAATCTGCCTGTCGGCTGTGATACTGCGGTGCCAGTCCCAGATTGTCGGCGCGTTGGAGCTGTAAAAGCTGGCGGAACGCTTCTTCGCCCATCCGCGCGAGTTTTCGCCGCACGCTGACGGGAGTCGGCTCGATCACACCGTCATGATGCCGGATCAAAAGCGTAACGCGTTCCCGTGTCGCGTTGTCGGTGTGCAATCGCCGCAGAATTGCGTCCGCCATTTCCGCGGAGCGGGCGGCATGCTGATAAAAATGTCCATATCCGTCTGCACCTATGGAAAAAGTCGCGGGTTTTCCGATGTCATGAAACAAGGCGGCAAGGCGAAGCACTTTTTCGGGCGGGACCTGTGCTGTGACCACCGCGGTATGCGTCATCAGATCAAAGCAGTGGTGCGGATTGTGTTGGTCGAATCCGTACAGGGGAGACAGTTCCGGTAAAATTTCGCATAAGATCTGCGGATACCCGCATAAAATGCGCCGGACGTCCGCGCCGCACAGGAGTTTGCAAAGCTCCGTGGCAATGCGCTCTACGGATACCATGGCAAGACGCGGCGCACATTGTTTTGCCGCTTCTTCCGTGGCGGGATCTATCTGAAATTGGAGTACGGAAGCAAAGCGCAGCAAGCGGAGAATGCGAAGTGCGTCCTCCGTAAAGCGCGTTTGTGCGTCTCCGACGCACCGCAGACGCTTTTGGGCAAGATCGGCTTGTCCGCCGAACGGATCCACCAGCTGCCCGTCCAGCGTATACGCCATGGCATTGATGGTGAAATCCCGTCGGGAGAGGTCATCGGTCAGTTGTTTTGTAAAATGCACCGTGTCCGGATGCCGCCCGTCCGTATAGGCGCCATCTACGCGAAAGGTAGTGATCTCAAACGGCTCGCCGTGGGAAAGAACGGTCAGGGTTCCGTGTTTTAGACCAGTCTCGATTACCCGTTCCTTGGAGAACACCGCCTGCATCTGGGCAGGGGTAGCGCTGGTGGCAAGATCCAGATCATGCGGGGGAACCCCGTGCAGAAAATCCCGTACGCAACCGCCGACCGCACATGCGGCGTAGCCGGCATCTGTGAGTTTGGTCAGAAGATCGCGCGCACCGATGGAAAAGGGAAAATCCATAAAATGCTCCTTTCAGACTTCAAAATGACGTTAGGAACCGGGAAACTTCAGAAAACACGCGGAAATACTTGACTTTTTGCTGGAATTGTGATACAATCGGAAAAAATGGGAAAAGGGGCGGAACAATGACGGCATATTGGATGCAACTGCGCAGAGTGCGGATCGCGACGGCAATCTTTTTCCTTGCGACGCTTCTTTTCACCGGGATCCGGCTCTTTGCACGCGCGCCTGCCGCGCCGGAACCGCCGCCGATTCAGGGTGTATGGGATGCGCGCCTGCAAACGGATGCGCAAGAGGGGCCGATCGACATTCGGTTACTCACAGAGGAAGAAGCTGCGGAATATCAGCGACAGCTCGCGTGGGCGGAGCAGACGCGGTTGCAAGCGGAAGCGGTGCATGCGCACCGACGCGCGGTCTTTACTTGGATCGGCGTATTTTCCGTGACGGCTGTGTGCTTTGTACTTGCGGCGTTGGTACAATCTCAGGCAAAGAAAAGTCGCAAAGAAATGGAAAAGTCTCGTTTGTAACGGCGTGACCGTGAAAACGAGACTTTTTTGACACATGCAGAACCTGCGCGACGCCTGGTCGCAATTTCAGGTACGGCGATTCCGGTTGTACGCAGAATGCGGATTGATGAATTCCCGCCAGTCAAGATCTCCGCGATCCAAAGCGCAAACCAAAACTTCGGCGGTCGCGATGTTGGTGGCAACCGGAATATTGTGTAAATCACAGTTACGGATCAATGCCGCGGCACGCAGCTCCTGTTCCGGATCCTGTGTTGCGTCGCGGAAGAACAGCAACATATCGATTTCATCGTAAGCGACACGGGAGGCGATCTGTTCCACGCCGCCGCAGGAGCCGGCAAGATACCGCTCGATCCGCAGTCCGGTGGCTTCCGCGATATATTTTCCGGTAATATCCGTCGCACAAAGGGTATGTTTGGAAAGAATCCCGCAATAGGCAATACAGAATTGCGTCATCAGTTCCTTTTTTTTGTCATCTGCTATGATAGCGATTTCCATGATGGTATCTCTCCTCTCGGCAAGTGTACGGATCTATTTCAGCAAGATCCGGCGGCTCGCATCTTTGAAATGGGTAAACAGCGGAACTTCTTCTCCGCCAAAACGCGCGGCAAGATTGGAATAAGCGGCGCGGGTATCACGGCGGCCTGCCGTGTCGATCCACTCGCCGCCTGCCAGTGTCGGAAATGCAGGATCATACGGAATGACACCGCAAAGCGGTAGCTTCGCGGTTTCCATAGCGGCGAGCAGAGTGTTTTTTACGGATGTGGTGACATCCCACAGCGGAAAAGCATTCAAAAGCAGGCGTTTTTGAGAAACGCCGAGATCCCGCAACGTCAGATTGACGCGTTCTGCCGCGCGCAAGGACGCAGGAGAATCGGTACTGACGATCCATACTTCCGTCGCAAGGGACGCGGCAAGCGTGAACACAGCGGGGGAATGGGTGGCGGGGACATCTAAAAGAAGATAGTCGAATGCGTATTCTTTTGCGAGTTTTGTCAAACGCTTACGGATGGTGGCAGCATCGGGTAACGGCTTTGCCTGATACGGGGATGCGCAAAACCACAGCGTTGGAACATGCGGCACGGAAAGGAGCACTTTCTCGGCGTCGATCTTTTGGTCGAACAGATCACAGACATCGTAAATCACGCTGTCCTCCAGCCCAAGCAGCAG
>DLLB01000030.1:13850-14525 GCA_002477905.1 Clostridiales bacterium UBA7573
GTACCCGCTTGCCTTGTTTTGCGGCGGCGATTGCGAAGTTTGCACAGCAAGTGGACGTACCGACTCCGCCTTTGCGCGCGGTGAACATGAGAATGTCAGGCTGTTGCATGGCGTACCTCCTGTGAAAATTGAGAAAACATTCTGCCATTTCTATTGTAGCACAAAATCTGCCGGTTTGTCAACATCTTTTGCGGTCAAATTTCCCGTTTCCCGTAAATTTATATGGTTTTTTCGGAAAATCACGCTTGTGGAGAAGAAACTGCGCAAAAAAATATGAAATTCTCTGCAAGTTTACAATTTTTACTTTACATTTTGAAAGAAATGTGCTATGATATGGATAATGCAATTTTCGCCGGAAGTTCCGGCACAAGAAAGGAAAGGAATTCCCCAATCATGAAAAAAAGACTTGTGGCAATGCTTTTGGTCGTCTGCACCGCACTGCTTGTGTTTACCGCCTGCGGCGATGCGTACGATTATGATCTGAACAAATATTTGAGCAAAACCCAGAATATTGACTTCACGAAGATCAGTATCAAACAGGACGATATTGATAAAGCGGTGGAAGAAATTCTCCAAAAAATCAAAGAAGACAACGCAACGCATGATTATTATCTTGCGGGCGCGGACGTGATTTTTACCGTTACGGTAAACGGTATTTCCCGTACGGACAAAAAT
>DLLB01000062.1:0-654 GCA_002477905.1 Clostridiales bacterium UBA7573
TGCCATTGAGCCACACCAGCGTCTTGCTCTGCGACGTGCATTATTATACCACAGCTTTTTGCGTTTGTCAACTGCTTTTTTGGATTTTTTCAAAAAAATTCGCAAAACAGCCAAAGGTACCGTCCGATGGCGCGGCACCGCGCACGTTTCTTTCGTTATTTCTGTTTGGTACAGAGCTTGCGCAGCTCCTCCATAAACGTATCGATGTCCTTGAATTCCCGATAAACGGAAGCAAAACGAACATAGGATACCTCATCCAACTGTTTCAGCCGCTCCATGACCATGGTTCCGATCTCGGAGGACGGAAATTCCGTGCGCAGAGAATTGCGCAGTTCCGTTTCAATGTCGGCGGCGATCTTTTGCAGGTCGGCGTCGTCCACGCCGCGTTTGTAGCAGGATTTGCGCAGTCCGGTCAGAATTTTGTTGCGGTCGAAAATCTCCCGCGAATTGTCCTTTTTCACCACGACCGGCGGCACCGTGTCGATAATCTCATAGGTGGTGAACCGTTTTTTGCACTGCAAGCATTCTCTGCGGCGCCGGATGCTTGCCTGTTCTGTCGGACGCGAATCCACGACTTTGCTTTCCTCAAATCCGCAGTTCGGGCATTTCATTGTGCAACACCTACCCTTCGAGTATAGTTTACCACATTTTCCG
>DLLB01000062.1:693-11226 GCA_002477905.1 Clostridiales bacterium UBA7573
ATTTTCCGCGCTTTGTAAACCCCCCTGCAAAAATTATTTACATTCGCGCCTGCGCTTGCGGAAAACCGTCTCCCTCCTTTTGCGGTTTTTCTCTTTGGATCTGCAAAAGGCGCCGCTTTTCCCGCCGTTTGGCGGACCGTTTCCCGTTTTCCCGCCATTTCCTCGTTTCTTCCTGTTTTTTCCCTCTTTTTCCGCCCTCCACACTTCGCCACCTTTTTTCTTTTCCTTTCGCGTACAATAAGAAGTACGAAGAAACGGGGAGAAGCCGGCTTTTTGCAAAATTCTGACCGGCAAAAGGGATGCAGACGTACCGGAGGGGAGGTCCTTGCGTGCCGTATTCCCCGAAAAGCACAAAGGAGATGCAAAACAATGGAGAAAGAGATGCGGACAAGCATCCGTTTGCCGGAATCTGCGGGAAAGATCGCGCAGGCGGTCGCGGGCAGAGTCGGGATGTTTCTGATCGCGGCGTTGCTCGGACGGGCGGGGATGCCGTTTGGCGGGTATCCGCTTGGGATCGCGTGGATCTGCGCGGTGCAGGCGTATCCACTGTACGCGCTGGGCGGCGCGTTGGTTTCGGCGGTGTTTGTCGGGCGCGTCGGATGGATTCTGGCGCTCTGCACCGGCGGCGGGATGCTTTTGCGGTACTTATTTTGCAGATTGGGGATGCATATGGGCAAGCAGGACAAGCTGTTTGCGGAGCCGGTGCGATTCCGGATCTTCTGCGCGGCGCTTGCGGCGGCGTTCTTTGCGTTATACCGCCTGGCGGCGGGGAATTTCCGTACTTACGATCTGATCGGGACCGCCTTTTCGGTGGCGGTGGCAGGCGCGTGCGCCGGATTGTTTTCCCTTGCCGCGCAAAAGACCAATGTCGCATTGCGGAAATTACAGCCGATCGGACTGCTGTGCGCCTTTGCGGCGGTGGTCTACGCCTGCGGCGACGCCGCTTGGTTCGGATTTTCCCCGCGGAATCTGCTTGCGTTTTTTGGATTGCTGTACGCCGGATGGCGTTACGGCGCACTGGGCGGCTCGGTTGCGGGACTGACGCTTGGATTGTTGTGCAAGATCGCGCTGGCGCCGGGCTTTTCGCTTGCGGGACTGCTGTTTGGCTTGTTAAAGAAGCTCCATGCGCCGCTTGCGGCGGCGTGGGCGGTGTGTGTGTGCGCCATGTATGTGATCTACACGCAGGGACTGCTCGTTTTTTACGGACTGTTGCCCGATCTTGCGTTCGCCTGCGGACTTTTTCTGCTGTATTTGCGTTTTGCAAGGCTCCAAAACGCATCGGAAGCCAAAGAAGCGCCGGTGACGCGGCGCACAGAGCTTTTGCGGGTGCAGAATGATGAAACGACGCGCCGGATGCAGGCGCTGACAGAATCGCTTGCTTCACTTTCCGGCGTGTGCGCCGGCGTATCGGCGCATATGCAGAAGCCAAGCGTGTATCGGGTACGGCAGGGATGCGACCGGTCTTTGCGGGAATTCTGCGGAAGTTGTCCGCACAGCGCAGATTGCGAAGCGGCAAGCCCGACGCAGCTTGTCGCAACCATCGGCAGTGCGTCGGACGCGCTTTCCCGCGGTGCGGCGCCTCTGCCGCCCGCCGCCTGCACACGCAAGGAGGAATGGCGCGATCAACTGCAAACCTTGTACGCCAAGATGCTGACCCGTGCGCAGGAGGGCAACAAAGCGGAGATTTTCGCACTGGATTACGCGGCGCTTTCGCGCCTGTTGCAGGACGCGATGGCGCAAAGCGAAACAGAATTTCTGCCCGATCCCGAAAAAACGCGCGCCGCCCGCAGTGCGGCGGCGTTCCTCGGATTTTCTGCCGGAAACTTAACCGTGTACGGCAAACGGGCAATCAGCGTGGCGGCAGAGGGGGTGGAGGCGCGGCTCTCTGTTGCCAGGGAAACGGAACTGCATCGGGTATTGTCGGAGATCTGCGGCGTAGAGCTGACGGACGCGGTATACACAGAGGAGGACGGCGTGTGGATGATGCGGATGCGGCGCAAGCCGATCTTGCAGGCACAATTTGCAAAGGCAGGAGAAACCAAAGCGGGAGAAACGATTTCGGGAGATGTGGCGTCAATGTACACCCGGCAGGATCAGCATTTGTTTGCATTGATCAGCGACGGGATGGGGAGCGGACAGGACGCGGCGATCAGCGCACAGATCTGTCGGGTTTTCTTGGAGAAGCTGCTGGGTGCGGGCGGAAGCCGCGTTTTGACGCTGGAAATGCTCAATGATTTTATCCGAAGCCGGAATACGGAAAATTTTGCGACGGTCGATCTGCTGGACGTGGATCTTCTGACCGGTGAGGGGACGTTTTTGAAAAGCGGCGCCGCGCCGTCGTTTGTCCTGCGCGGCGGACGGCTGTTCAAGATCACTTCCAACAGTATTCCGGTCGGCATTTCCAAGCGGCTCAACGCAGAGGAGATCGCGTTCGATCTGGAGGCGAAAGATGTGGTGGTGATGTTCAGCGACGGGATTGCGTCTACGTTTGAAGAAAGCGCGTGGTTGTTGCAGTTGCTGACGCATGAATGGGTGGACGACCTTTCCGTTATGGCGCAGAAGATCATTTTGCGCGCGCATCTGGTCAATCCGCATGCCGATGATATGACCGTCGCGCTTCTGCGGCTTGCGGAAGCGGTTTAAGGAATGCGGCTTTTCCGGAGGGTTCCCTCCGGCTTCCTCCAAAACGCGATGGGGAACAGCGGCGCATGCCTGTTTTAGCAGGAACGCTTTTGGGTTGCGGGGCGGATTTTCAACGTCCCCGCATGCCATTTTGCCGCCTTCCTTGCCGCTCGTATCTTTGCCTTGACAAGGGCGGGAAGATGTGATACAATAGCGGCAGAAAGGCTTTGAGGAGGACGGAATATGTTAGAAATTACGCATTTGACCAAGGTATACGGCGATTACAAGGCAGTGGACGATCTGACGCTGACCATCGCGCCGGGGGAAATTTACGGGTTCATCGGACACAACGGCGCAGGCAAGACCACCACGCTCAAATGCTGTACGGGAATTCTGGATTTTGAAGAAGGCTCGATTACCGTGGGCGGCGTTTCGGTTCAGGACGATCCGCTTGCCTGCAAAAAACAGATGGCATACATTCCGGACAATCCCGATCTGTATCCGTTTTTATCCGGCATCCGGTATCTGCGGTTTGTGGCGAACGTTTACGGCACGCCGATGAAAACCGCCGAGGAACGCATTGCGACCTACGCGGACACGTTTGAACTCACCAAGGATCTGGCACAGCCGATCTCGGCATATTCGCATGGCATGCGGCAGAAGCTGGCGATCATTGCCGCGTGGATGCACGCGCCGAAGCTGATTTTGATGGATGAGCCGTTCGTGGGGCTGGATCCGATCGCTTCCTATAAGTTAAAAGAGATGATGCACGCGCATTGTGAAAACGGCGGGGCGATCTTTTTCTCCACGCACGTTCTGGACGTGGCGGAGAAGTTGTGCGACAAAGTGGCGATCATCAAAGGCGGCAAGCTGGTGGCAAACGGGACGATGGACAGCGTGCGCGGCGATGAATCTCTGGAATCCGTATTTCTGGAACTGGAGGACAAAGCACAATGATCCGGTTGTTACTGGGGATTCGTCTGCGCGCGTTGTTCGCGCCGCGCAGTCAGAAGCAAAAGAAATCCGACCGCGCGTCCCGCGGCGGCAAGATCGCGCTGATCGCATTTCTTGCGGTGTTCGTTTTGCTTTCCTACGGGATTATGCTGTACGGACTGTTTGCCGGTTTGGCGGCGGCGCTTGCGCAGAGTGAAACGCCATGGCTGTATTTCACGGTCTATGCGATCTTCGATCTTCTGCTTTTGTGCGTCGGAACGGCGTTTTTGGCAAAATCACAGCTTTTTGAAGCGACGGACAATGAATTTCTGTTGTCCATGCCGGTACCGGCGTCTGCCATTCTTCTCAGCCGTCTGCTGACCTTGTATCTGTTGAATCTGGGATTGCATTTGCTTCTCACCGTGCCGATGGTGCTTGCATGGAATCGTTACAGTACGTTTGGCGCGCTTGGAATTGTCTCGTTGGTTCTGATTTCGGTGCTGCTGCCGTTATTTGCGCTTGCGCTCGCCGCCTTGCTCGGATGGGGGCTGTCCGCGCTTTCACGGCATATCCGGAACAAATCGCTGATGACCGTGGTGGCGTCTTTGCTTGCGATCGGCGTGTACATGTTGCTTTTGAACCGTTCCGAGCAATTGCTTTTGTCGTTTACGGCGCATCAGACGGAAATTGCAGGCTCTTTGCGCTATGCGCTTCCGTTGTATTGGATCGGGCAGGCGCTGGCGGGGATCAGCGGACGTGCGCTCCTGTTTGCGTCCTTGTTTTTGTTGATTCCCGGCGTGCTGGTGTATCTGTTGATACTGAAAACGCTTTTCCGGCATTTACGGATGACCGCAAAGACGGTGCGCGTGGCATACCACGCGACCACAGAGCGTTCCGTTCCCGCGGAGCGGGCGATTTTCCGTGTGCAGATGCGGCGGTTTGTTTCCTCTCCGACGTTTCTTCTCAACGGCGGCTTTGGCGTGGTGTTGCAGATCGCGCTGGGCGTGTATCTTGTAGCGAAACGCAGTGTGTTTACGGAATTGGTTGCGGAGCTTGCTGCGGAAGGCGTCGCACTGGGCAAACTGCTGATGCCGCTTGCGGCGCTGACGGTGGGATTCTTGTCCTCGACGGTGCTGATTACGCCGGCACAGATTGCGATGGAGGGCAAATACATTTGGCTTTTGCAAAGTATGCCGGTATCGCCGGCGCAGATTTTGCGGGCAAAACTGGCGGTGCATGGCGTGCTGGCAATCCCGGGTGCGATAATCAGCGCGATCCTCTGCGCGATTGCCTTGCCGCTCGGTGTATTTGAGACGATTCTGTTATTGCTTTATGCGCTTGCATTCTCCGCGTTTTTCGGATTGCTTGGACTTGTGGAAAATCTGCGGCATCCGTATCTGCATTGGCAGAATGAAAATCAAGCGGTGAAAAGCGGACCGGCGGTGCTGCTGACGATGCTCCTCGGCATGGCGGCGCTGATTCTCGTCGGCGGCATGGGGGTTCTGACGGTGGTACTTGCCAAAACAGCGGACGCCGTGCTTCCGGCAAGTATTCTGCTATTGTTGCTCCTGTTCGCCGGATGCTTCGGTTTGTGGAAGTGGATTTTCACCCGCGGCTGCCGGATCTTTGCCAAATTGACGATGTGATTTGTCGCGTATGGTTGGGATCTATTATATAATGGAAGAAGAATTTGCGTCCATCCCGTGGGAACCGTTTTTGCCGTTGCTTCCCCCAAAGCGACGGGCGCAATGCGAACGGCTCAGGCAAACGGAAGATCGGATGCGGTGCGTGTACGGGTGGCTGTTGGTCGCGTATGCGTATGCCGCGTTGTACGCAGGGCACGTCATGCCCCCATGGCGGTATGCCGAAAACGGGAAGCCGGATTTTGCAAGATCGGATCCCGCGCCTGCGCCGCAGTCTCAGCTTCTCTCGGAACCGGTCAGAGTCAGCGCGGCGCAGTTGACGGCATTTGCGCAAACTCTGCCGCGATGGAACGAATCTTCGCCGGAGCGGACGGAACCGATTCCGGCAGAACCGACGGGGAAGCCGGCAGATACGACGATCGGCGGTTGTGCGGGATTCAGCCTCTCCCATTGCGACGGTGCGATCGCGGCGGCGATCCACACCTGCGGCGCGATCGGCGTGGATGTGGAAGCGGTACGTCCGTACCGTGCCCGCACGGCACAATGTTTCTGCACGCCGGCGCAGCTTGCGGAGCTTACCGCGCTTTCGCCGGCGCAGGCGGATGATCTGTTTACCCGACTCTGGACCTGTAAAGAAGCGTCTGTGAAATTCACGGGCGCCGGAATCGGCGCGCAACTACACACGCCCGCTCTGCCCGCCCGCTCGTTTCCCATCCGCACAAACGCCTTTTCCGGCTGGCTCTCCGTCTGCATCGGCGAGTGAGGGGCACAGGAGGATGCGGGGGGGGCGCGGACTTAAGGAGAGGGCAAGAAACTATGGTTTTGCAAGGGGAGCCTTTTGAAAAAGGCTCCCCTTCCGATCCCCGCGAAAACTTTTGGGCGAAAAAGACGCACGGGAAGAACAGGGGACTATCACTTAAATTGTAACTATTTTGTGAATTTATAAAAAAGGGTTGACAAAAAATACAAGGTAGTATATAATGGAAAGGCTTGATGTGCGATGAAGCGGGAGGTGGCCCGGACGGTGTCAGTAAGCCGGAATCGGGGAAATTTCCGCGGAGTATGTCCGATTTTAAATCGGGCGAACAGAAAGTTACTGAGTACATTCGCCGTTTGCGGCGAAGTTCCCGGAGTTTGCGTGCTTCCACCATGCGAAATCCGCTTTTTATAGGGGTGAAAAAGAAACACCCGGACGCGTGTTCAGAAAATTTCTCCTCAATAAATCCGGAATCAAGTCGAAAACGAATGAAGGAGGCAGAAAGCAAATGGCAACAAGTGAAAAGAAGATCCGTGTCAGACTCAAGAGCTACGATCACGCATTGGTGGATCAGGCTGCTGAAAAGATCGTCGAGGCTGTAAAGCGTGCGGGCGCGACCGTATCCGGTCCGATTCCGCTGCCGACCGAGCGCGAGATCGTCACCATCCTGCGCGCAGTTCACAAATATAAGGACAGCCGCGAGCAGTTTGAGATGAAGACGCACAAGAGACTGATCGACATCTTAAAGCCCTCTGCGAAAGTGGTGGAAACTCTGACGACCATCGAGATTCCCGCGGGCGTGGAGATCGAGATCAAACAGTGATCTTTTTCGTTTGACCAAACCGGCGCAGCCTCCGCCTGACGCCGTCGGCAGAACACTCTGCCGCAGCCGTTTTCCCGCGGCGCGGAGATGATTGTGGTTTTTCGTCATGTTGTCGCAGACCGAGGAATCGGGACTGTGCCAACCAATAACAAAAACAGGAGGAATATCATCATGAAAAAGGGTATTATCGGAAAAAAGATCGGTATGACGCAGATTTTCGATGAGATCGGAAACGTCATCCCCGTAACCGTAATCGCGGCTGGTCCGTGCGTGGTTTCCCAGATCAAAACCAAGGAAACAGACGGTTACGAAGCAATTCAGCTCGGCTTTGAGGACATCGCCGAGAAGAAACTCACGAAGGCAGAAGCCGGACACTTCAAGAAAGCCGGCACGTCCATGAAGAAGCACCTCAAAGAGTTCCGCCTTGCGGACATTTCCACTTATCAGATCGGCGATACCGTCACCGCTGACACGTTTGCGGCAGGTGAAAAGGTCGACGTCACGGGAATGACCAAAGGTCACGGATTTTCCGGTGCCGTAAAGCGTTGGAACCACCACACACTCTGCGCAACGCATGGTGTCGGTCCGATTCACCGTCAGGTTGGTTCTATGGGCGCAAACTCCACGCCGTCCCGTGTGTTTAAGAACAAACTGATGGCAGGTCAGTACGGTAACGAACAGGTTACGGTCCTGAACCTTGAAATTGCGAAAATCGACGCTGAGAAGAATATCATCGCCGTGAAGGGTTCCGTTCCGGGCGCCAAAGGCGGCATCGTATTCCTTCGCGACAGCGTGAAAGCATAATGCGGAAGGAGGATTTTTACAATGCCAAACTTAAAAGTTGTAGATATGGCGGGTAAAGAGGTCGGCGAGATCACGCTTTCCGACGCAGTGTTCGGCGCAGAGATCAACGCCGCAGTTCTCCATACCGCAGTCAGAGCATTTTTGATGAATCAGAGACAGGGCACACAGTCCACCCTGACTCGTACCGAAGTTTCCGGCGGCGGCAAGAAGCCGTGGAGACAGAAGGGTACCGGCCGTGCAAGACAGGGTTCCACCCGTTCCCCGCAGTGGACGCACGGCGGCGTAGCACTCGGACCGAAGCCGAGATGCTATCGCGTGGATCTGAATAAGAAAGTGAAGCGCATCGCTTTGCAGAGCGCGATCTCCAGCAAGGTTGCCGCAGGCGAGACTGTGGTTGTAGACGCAATCACCGCGGCAGAGTACAAGACCAAGACGATGGTGAACATGCTCGCCGCAGTCGGCGCGGGCAAGAAAGCACTGGTCGTGCTTGCGGAAAATGATCCGGTCGTGATCAAGAGCTTCGCAAACATCGAGGGCGTCAAGACCGCACAGGTCAACACCATCAATGTTTACGACATCCTCAACTGCGACACCTTCGTGCTTGCGAAAGATGCCGCTCAGAAAATCGAGGAGGTGTACGCATAATGAAATCGGTATATGATGTCATTGTTCGTCCGCTCGTGACGGAATCCAGTATGGAAAACGCACAGGCGAAAAAGTACAGCTTTGAAGTCCGCAAGGATGCAACCAAGGCTGAGATCAGAAAAGCCGTGGAGACGGTGTTCGGAAACGGCATTGAAGTCAAGCGCGTAAACACCAGCATTGTCAAACCGAAGCCGAAGCGTATGGGCGTGCATGAGGGTTACACCTCCGCATGGAAGAAAGCAGTCGTCACGCTGACTGAGTCCTCCAAGACCATCACGTTCTTCGACAGTATGATGTAAGGAGGAGCACAGCAATGGCAGTAATGAAATATAAGCCGACAACTCCGTCCAGACGACATATGGCTGTCGCTTCTTTCGATGAGGTCACGAAGTTCTCCCCTGAGAAAAGTCTGCTTGCGGTCCTCAAGAAGCATGCCGGCAGAAACAGCTACGGCAGAATCACAGTCCGTCACCAGGGCGGCGGCAACAAGAAAAAGTACAGAGTGATCGACTTCAAGAGAAGTCAGAACGACGCGGCAAAGGTCATCGGCATCGAATACGATCCGAACAGAACCGCGTACATCGCACTCCTGCAGCGGGAAGACGGTACCAAGAGCTACATCATCGCTCCCGCAGGTCTTACCGCAGGCGATATGGTGTACACCGGCGCCGACGCCGACATCAAAGCCGGCAACACGCTCCCGATCGCGAATATTCCGGTCGGTACTTTGATCCACAACATCGAACTGTATCCGGGCAAGGGCGGTCAGCTTGTGCGCACCGCAGGCGCTACGGCACAGCTTATGGCAAAAGAAAACGGCATGGCTCAGGTCAGACTTCCCTCCGGTGAAGTCCGTTTGATCCGTCTGGACTGCAAGGCTACCATCGGACAGGTCGGCAATATCGAACACGATACCGTGAAAATCGGTAAAGCCGGCAAGAAACGTCATATGGGCATCCGCCCGACGGTTCGCGGTTCCGTCATGAACCCGTGCGATCACCCGCATGGCGGTGGTGAAGGACGTTCTCCGATCGGTCATCCCGGCCCGGTAACTCCTTGGGGCAAGCCCGCGCTTGGTTACAAGACGCGTAACAAGAAGGCAAGAACCAATCAGTTTATCGTAAAACGCAGAAACGGCAAATAAAGGAGGAGCATAGACAATGAGCAGAAGCCTGAAAAAAGGACCTTTCGTCGAAGCGAAGCTCTTTGCCCGCATTGAGGCAATGAACAAAGCCGGCGAGAAGCGCGTTCTGAAAACATGGTCCCGTGCCTCCACAATCTACCCTGAATTTGTGGGACACACCATTGCCGTTCACAACGGCAAAAATCATGTACCGGTGTATGTAACGGAAGACATGGTCGGTCACAAACTCGGTGAGTTTGCTCCGACACGGACCTTCAAGGGACACGCCGGCACCAAGACCACCAATAACGGTAAATAAGCGAGGAGGAAATTTTTGTGATGGAAGCAAAAGCACATTTAAGATATGCAAGAATCTCCCCGCGCAAGGTGAAGATCGTTCTGGATCTGATCAGAGGGAAAGATACGGAAACCGCAATGGCAATTCTGCGTCACACCCCGAAAGCAGCTTCGGAATATCTGACCAAGTTACTGAAAAGCGCGGTGGCGAATGCAGAACACAATAACCAGATGGACGCAAGCAAGCTCTATGTTTCCGAGTGCTTCGTTTGCCCCGGTCCCATTCTCAAGAGAATGATGCCGAGAGCAAAAGGCAGCTCCAACCGGATCTTAAAGAGAACCAGCCACGTTACCATCGCGGTGAAAGAGAAAGAATAAGAAAAGGAGGCAAAGTGTAATATGGGTCAGAAAGTCAATCCCCACGGACTCCGTGTGGGCGTCATTAAAGACTGGGATTCAAGATGGTTCGTGAAAGACGAGGAATTCGGTGATACACTTGTTTCCGATTATAACGTCAGAACTTATCTGAAGAAGAAACTGATGAACGCAGGCGTTCCGAAGATCGAAATCGAACGCAACAACGGTCATCTGCGCGTGATCATCCACTGCGCAAAGCCGGGTATCGTCATCGGTAAGGGCGGTGCAGACATCGAAAAGCTGAAAGGCGAGATCGCTGCAATCGCAAAGAAAGAGGTCAAGGATGTTTCCGTCAGCGTGATGGAAATCAAAAACATCGACATGGATGCGCAGCTTGTCGCTGAAAACATCGCAAGCCAGTTGGAAAGAAGAATTTCCTTCCGCCGCGCGATGAAACAGTGCATCGGCAGAACGATGCGCGCAGGCGCAAAGGGTATCAAGGTAAACTGCGGCGGTCGTCTCGGCGGCG